>NZ_JAFREI010000005.1:0-137822 GCF_017377595.1 Faecalibacterium sp. Marseille-Q0746
AAGAGTTGTCGCGCAGTTCGTCGGCGGAAAGCAAATGAATTGTGTGTCGTTTTTTTTAAAGATAACGCCACCCTCGAATTTCGCAAGGTAAGGGGTCGCCGGCGGCGTCGGATGTGTATAAGAGACGGGGATTTTGCGGACGTGATGGGCCAGCCGCTGGCCCGCCGAGCCATGGTGCTGGCAGCAGCCGGTGGGCACAACGTGCTGCTCATCGGCGCGCCCGGCACCGGCAAATCCATGCTGGCCAAGCGCCTGCCCGGCATCCTGCCGCCCCTGACCCGGGAGGAAGCTGTGGAGACCACCAAGATCTATTCCATTGCGGGCCAGCTGCCCAAGGGGCGGGGCCTGATTTCCGCCCGGCCCTTCCGCAGCCCACACCACTCGGCCAGCGCGGCGGCACTGGCGGGCGGCGGCACCACCTTCCGGCCCGGCGAGTGCAGCCTCGCCGACTGCGGCGTGCTGTTTCTGGACGAGCTGCCGGAGTTTTCTCGGGACAGTCTGGAAGTTCTGCGCCAGCCGCTGGAGGACGGCCAGATCACTGTGAGCCGCGCGGCAGGCAGCGCCACCTACCCCAGCCGGTTCCAGCTGGTGGCCGCCATGAATCCCTGCAAGTGTGGCTACTACGGCCACCCCACCCGTCCCTGCACCTGTTCCCCCAGTGCGGTGCGGCAGTACCGCAGCCGGGTGTCCGGCCCCCTGCTGGATCGCATCGACCTCTGTGTGGAGATGGACCCCGTTGCCTTTGACGAGCTCCACACCAGCACCCCCGCCGAGAGCAGTGCAGACCTGCGCAAGCAGGTGCTTGCCGCCCGGGCCGTGCAGGCCAAGCGCTATGCCGCCCCCGGATACGAGGGCGTGCGCTGCAATGCCCAGCTCACAGCCGGGCAGGTGCGGCGTGTCTGCCGGATGACCCCCGCCGCCGAGCGGCTTCTCCGCGCCTCCTACGACACACTGGGCCTTTCTGCCCGCGCCCATGACCGCATCCTCCGGGTGGCCCGCACCGTGGCCGACCTGGCAGGCAAACAGCTGCTGGATGAAGAGGCCCTGCTGGAAGCATTGCAGTACCGCGCGCAGGAAAAGGTGGAGACGTTCTGACCCGCCATTTTACCGCAGCGTCAACGTTTCTCATCCTCACATTTCACGATCTGATCTCTGTTTCAAAGAGTGCACTGTCCGCTTTCTGCGGGCGGTGCATTTTTGTTTGCAAAAAATGCTTGACAAATCCCGGCAGTTCCGTATAATTATCTACGGTAATTATCTTTGGTCACTATTTGAGGAGAAACCAATATGAACATCGCGCTGATCAAACGGATGATAGATGCCTGCTATCAGGCCAAGCGGGTGCGGGATCTGCTGCCTGCCCTGCCGGACGGGGTTCTGCCCTCCTTCATCCAATATCTGGATGCGATTCAGACACTGGAACAGCAGGGCATACAGGTCAAGGTCTCTGACCTGAGCGATGCGCTCAGCCTGCCCCGCCCCGGCGTGACCCGGACCGTAAAGGACATGGAAGCTCGTGGTCTTTTGACCAAGCATACCTCCCCTGAGGACGGCCGGGTGACCTACCTGACCATCACAGAGGCCGGGCGGGCGCTTTCCCGCAAATACGATGCGGAATATTTCAGCTCTCTTGTTCCGGCGCTGGAGGTCATCCCGGAAGAGGATGCGGAGACCATGATCCGCACCATCGAGATTTTTTATCAGATCATGGTCGAAAGGAGAGATTCCCTTGAAAAATGATAAGACCGATTTCACGCAGGGCAGCATCCTGAAAAAGCTGGCTCTGTTCATGCTGCCCATTCTGGGCGCACTGGTGCTGCAGGCCGCTTACGGCGCGGTAGACCTGCTGGTGGTGGGCCGCTTCGGCTCCACCTCGGGCCTGTCTGCCGTTTCCACCGGCAGCCAGGTGCTCAACCTTGTCACCTTTGTGGTCACCCAGCTGGCCATGGGTGTCACAGTGCTGATCGCACGGTATCTCGGCGAAAAGAAACACGAATTCATCAGCCCGGTCATCGGCGGCGCGGCGGTTGTATTCGCCCTTCTGGCCGCTGTGCTGTTCGGGGTTCTGGTGTTTCTGGCACGGCCCATTTCCAGCCTGATGCGGGCCCCGGCCGAGGCCCTTGACCTGACCACCAGCTATGTGCGCATCTGCGGTGCAGGCATCTTCTTCATCGTAGCCTACAATATGCTCTCGGCCCTCTTCCGCGGCATGGGCGACAGCCGATCTCCCCTGATCTTTGTGCTGGTGGCCTGCGTGGTCAACATCATCGGCGACCTGGTCCTGGTGGCCGGGTTCCATCTGGATGCTGTCGGTGCCGCCATTGCCACCGTGGCCGCACAGGCTGTCAGCGTGGTCTGCGCTGTTGTCATGCTGCTGAAAAAAGCTCTGCCCTTTTCCATCAAAAAGGCGGACTTCAGGCTGAACTTCCAGTGCAAAAAGTTTCTGGCCATCGGCCTGCCGCTGGCGCTGCAGGAGTTTTTGACCCAGCTCTCTTTTCTGGCCCTTTGTGCCTTTGTCAACCGCCTGGGTCTGGAGGCTTCCTCCGGCTACGGCGTGGCCTGCAAGATCGTCAATTTCGCCATGCTGATCCCCAGCGCCCTGATGCAGTCCATGGCTTCCTTCATCTCCCAGAACATCGGCGCAGGCAAGCATCAGCGCGCCCGGCAGACCCTGCGCACCGGCATCGGCATCGGTCTGTTCTTTGGCCTGTTCGTCTTTGCGCTGGTCTTGTGCAAGGGCGACCTGCTCTGCAGCTTCTTCACCACGGATGCACCTGTGATCGCCAACGGCTATGCCTACCTCAAGGGCTTTGCGCTGGAGACCATCCTCACCGCGATCCTGTTCAGTATGATCGGCTATTTCAACGGCAGCGGCAAGACCGTTTTCGTCATGGCGCAGGGCCTGTTCCAGACCCTGCTCGTCCGCCTGCCCATGGCCTACATTATGAGCATCCAGCCCAACGCCAGCCTGACCATGATCGGTCTGGCCGCTCCCACCTCCACAGCGGTGGGTGTGCTGCTGAATGTCTGCTTCTTCCTGTACCTGAACCGGAAGGAGAAAAAGCAGGGCTGAAGACCATCCATTTTCCTGACACCACAAAAGGGACGGCGTGGAGCACACGCCGTCCCTTTTTACTTGTTCTCTCAATCCACCACCGGGATATCCAGCCCGAACTCAAGGGGGCGGAAGCGGGGGCAGACATTTTCCGTGATGCAGATGACCGAGGCGGCCAGGCGGCTGCCGATCTCACAGGATTCAGCCAGAGTCTTGCCGTAGGTCAGGCCGATGACAGTTCCGGCAAAGAAGGCATCCCCCGCGCCGGTGGTGTCGATGACATCCACCTTTTTGGCGGGCACGATGCCGCACTCGCCGTTGGCGCGGGCAAACACAGCCCCCTTGCCGCCCATGGTCACCACCATGCAGGGGATGTTGGCGCTGTGCACATTGCCCACCAGCACCCTGCACATCTCCTCAGGCTCGAGATGGTCGTAATCGTCCGAGAAGAGCAGCCCAGCCTCCTGCTGGTTGCAGACAAAGCAATCGATCTGCTGCAAAAAGTCCCGGCGCTCCATGGCGATGCTCATGTTGGAAACGGCCGCATACACCTTTTTGCCGTACTTTTTGGCGTATTTCAGGGTCTGCTTGACCGTCTCCTTTTCAAGGTCCAGCTCCAGCGCGATGCTGTCGCAGTCGGCAAAGATCTCATCCCCCTGCTCGGCCAGCAGGCCGATGAGCGGTGTGGTATCCGGCCACTTGGAGATGGCGGCAGTTACATCACCCCTGTTGTCAAAGATGGCCAGCCAGGTGCCCATGCCGTCCGGTACCTTTTTGATGAACCGGGTGTTGACCTTGTGGTTCTCCAGCTTGTCAATAACATCCTGACCCATGCCGCTGTCATCGACAAGGCTCACGAAGGTGGGCCGGAGCTCCACGTTGGCGATATCCTCTGCCACGTTGCGGCTCACGCCGCCGTGGACCTGCTCCATTCTGCCCGCGTTGCGCCCGCCGGGGATATAGGTGGAAAGCGGATATCCCTTGATGTCCACAAACACTGCGCCGATGACTACGATGCCCATAAATTTCTTGATTCCTTTCCGGATTTTACTTTGATATCTTCTATTATATAACAGCTCTTGACAAAAAGCCAATTTTTTCTCTCAAAGCCTACTCTGCCCTTGAAAAACTGTGGCAGAGCTGCCCCGAAGAAAGAGCCTCCGGCATCCACCGATAATTGCTGCTCAGGCTCAGGATCGCATCATACTTCACGCAGTCCGGCAGGGCAGGCGAGGCCAGCAGGTAATCCGCCTGCACAGGGGCCGCAAGCGCAGCACTGCCGCTCAGGGTAACAAAGATCTGCCCGGCGGCGTGGATGCGGGCCACACAGCCGTTCCGGGTGCGGAGCACCTCCACCTCTGCCGGGCCGCAGCGGACACGGCGGGTGGCATAGAGCGCCATCCGGTCAACGGCAATGCGCTGTTCTGCCCCCATCCGCTGGGCGCTCCGGGGCCTGAGCCGCAGGTCGATCAGGCACTCCACCGTGCGGATATTCCGGCGTTCCAGCGTGGTCTCCACGGCGCACCGGGTCACGTCGCCGCCGCGGAAGAGGATGACGGCGCTCTCGTTCCGGCTGATGACCACCGCCGGGGCATTCCGGCTGCCCACCAGCTCCACCCGGACAACATCCCTGCTCAGGGCATTGCCGTTGAAAACAGCAAGCCCCGCCGTCAGCAGAAGGGCAGGCAGGGCCACCCGCAGACGTACCCTGTTATGGAACGCCAGCCAGCAGAGCCCGGCCAGCAGCAGGCAGACCACAGCGGCATAGGCGGTGTCGAACCAGATCTGTGCCCCGGGCCAGCCGGACACCCAGAGCGCCCAGCGATCCAGCACCTCTGCCAGAAATTCCGCGCAGCACGAACACACCCGCTGGGCCGGGGCCAATGCGGGCGCAAGCCCCAGCAGGGCCGCCCCCAGACCGGTGAGCAGGATGGGTTCCACCAGCCAGAGCACCGCCGCGCCGGACACCAGCGCGTACAGGCTGGTGCTCATCCCCCGCAGCACCAGCACCGGGAAGGTGGCCATGGAGGCGCAGGCCGAGATGCAGACCGTTTCCCACAGACTTCCCGCAAGCCTAAGCGCTTTCCGCTTCCAGAACCGGAGGCGTGGGCGCTTTTTCTTTGCCCGCTGTTTTTCCCAGGCTTCCTGACTGCGGCGCACCACGGCCCCACCGGCCAGGGTGCCCACCACCGCCGCAAAGGAGAGCTGAAAGCCCACGTCACAAACGGCGTAGCTGTTGCCCGCCGTCATCAGAACACCGGCCACGCCCAGCGAGGTCAGGGCATCCGGCGGGCCGTAGACCCAGACCCCCAGCGCACTGAGCCAGACGGCCCCCGCCGCGCGCAGAACAGAGGGCGTAAAGCCCGTCACGCCCACCAGCAGCAATGCCAGCACCGCACTGAACAGCGCCCTGACCCGGCGGCCGGTATAGCCGCGCAGTCGCTTTTTGCGGTTGGGCAGCAGCCTGCCCAGCACATCGCCGCACAGGATCGAAACGTGCATTCCGCTGACCACCAGCACATGGGAAAGCCCCGCGCCCCGGTAGGCCGTGCGCAGTTCCTTGGAGAGATGGGTGCGGTCGCCTGTAACCATGGCGGCCAGCACACCCGCCGGGCCGGAGGCCATCCCCTGCCGCAGGGCGGCGCTCAGCCGCTTCTGGAGCCGGGCCGTCCGGGCACGGAAGGAGGTGCTCTGCCCCAGCAGCGCAAAGCCTTTCTCATAAGCAGCGTTCAGGGCAATGCCATCGGCCAGGGCATTCAGGCGGGAGGTGTCATCGGGCATTTCCAGCGCAAAGCGGCCCTTGACCCGGTCGCCGGGGCTGCAGGTGGGCAGGCTGGCGCACTCCACCCGGAGGGAGGCCGCCTCCCGGTCCACCGTTTCCACCCGCAGGACCGCCCGCACCCTGCCGGGGAAATAGGAAGAGGTTGTACTCTCCACCTCCGCCTCCAGCAGGACACTGCGGCCATCGTAGGCGGTCTGGATCGCATCCCATTTTGCCTGCGTGGAGCCGGTCAGCACAAGGCCCAGCACTGCCCCCAGGATCAGGCAGATGCCATAGCCCCAGGCCGGACTTTTGCGCAAACGGCCCGCCAGCGCCCACAGCAGACCGGCAATAAAAAATGCCGCAAACGGCACAAAACGTCCCGTTTGCGGCAAAAAGGCGCACACTAACTCCAGCCCCAGCGTTCCTGCGCAGAAAACACAGAGCGGGCGGCGCATTTTACTTAGTGGAAGAACAGGGGCAGCGGCTCAAGGAAGATGATATCCTTGCGCTCGGCTGCATCGCCCTCGGCCAGAACAGCGGCCTGGCCCACGATGGTGCACTGGGTCTGCTCTGCCAGTGCGTCCAGCGCCTTCAGGGAGCCGCCGGTGGAGATGACATCATCCACCACAAGCACACGCTTGCCGCTCATCTTGTCCAGCTCCTTGCGGTCGATGACCAGCTTCTGCTTGCCTGCGGTGGTGATGGACTGATCCTCCACCACGACAGGGTCGGCCATATAGAGCTTTTCGCCCTTGCGTGCGCAGATGTAGGGCTTGCCGCTCTGGCGGCTCATCTCGTGTGCCAGAGGGATGCCCTTGGCCTCAGCGGTCAGCAGGATATCAAACTCGGGGCACTTTTTCAGCAGCTCGGTGGCAGCAGCCACGGTCAGCTCTGCATCGCCCAGCATGATGAAGGCCGCAATGTCCATGTGGTCGTTCACCTTGCAGATGGTCAGTTCACGGGTCAGGCCCGCAACATTCAGGGTATAGGTCTTTGCCATAACAATTCCCTTCCTTTTGTTCGATCCGTTATTTTTATGCGCGGCTCAGACGGGCAGTTTCTCGCCGCCCAGCACATGGAAATGCAGGTGCTTCACGGTCTGGCCGGCATCCTCGCCGACATTGGAGATCACGCGGTAGCCGTTGTCCAGGCCAACCTCTTTGGCCAGCTTGGCGATCACGGCAAAGATATGGCCCAGCAGGGCACCGTCCTCCTCCGTCAGGGCAGCGGCACTCTGGATGTGCTTTTTGGGCACAACAAGAAAGTGCACCTTGGCCTGCGGGTTGATATCGTAAAACGCCACGACCTGATCGTCCTCATACAGCTTTTTAGAGGGGATCTTGCCCTCGGCGATCATGCAAAACAGACAATCTTCCATGGGAATTGCTCCTTTCGATATTTATAAACAGCCTCGCCCTCTCCGCCACGGCTTACGCCGTGCCACCTCTCCCAAAGTGAGAGGCCTTGGCAGTACGGTAAACCTTCTGGTTTTGCCAAGGGCTCCCCCTTTGGGGGAGCTGGCGAACGAACGTGAGCCTGAGAGGGTGAGCCCGCTTTCACTCAGCCCAGCTGCTTCTCAACGATGCCCTTGACAGCGGCCAGAGCCTCGTCGATCTTGGTCTCGTCCTTCAGGCCGGCCATTGCAAAGTCGGGCTTGCCGCCGCCCTTGCCGCCTGCGATGGCGCTGATCTCCTTGACCAGCACGCCAGCCTTGAGGCCCTTTTCCTGTGCCAGCTTGTTCACGGTGACAGCCATGGTGACCTTATCCTCAGCCTTGCCCACCAGAACAGCGACCACAGGGTTGACCGCCTTATCGCGGATGGAGTCGCACATACCGCGCAGGGTGTCGCCGGTGGTGCCGGTGAAGTAAGCAGAAGCGATCTTCACGCCGCCGACTTCCTCGGCATTGTCGAACAGGCTGTTGACCTTGGAGGCGGCGACCTTGGCCTTGATCTCCTCCAGCTCCTTGCTCATGGCCTTGTTCTCGGCCATGACGGCCTCGGCACGGATGGGCAGAGAGGTGATGTTGTTGGCCTTCAGGGTGTTGGCCACGGTGTGCAGCATTGCCTCCTGCAGATTTGCACGGACGAGCAGGTTGCGGCCGGTGACAGCCTCGATGCGGCGGATACCGGCGGCAACAGAGGATTCGCTGACGATCTTGAAGCCGCCAATCTGGGCGGTGTTCTTGACGTGGGTGCCGCCGCAGAACTCGGTGGACCAGCCCTCGATGTTCACAACGCGGACGACCTTGCCGTACTTCTCGCCGAAGAGGGCCATTGCGCCCAGCTTCTTGGCCTCCTCGATGGGCATCTCCTTGACGGTGACGTTCATCGACTCGTAGATCTTATCGTTGACGATCTTCTGCACCCGGGCCAGCTCCTCAGGCGTGACGGCGCTGAAGTGGGTGAAGTCGAAGTGGGTGATCTCCGCATCCTGATAGGAGCCTGCCTGATGGACGTGGTCGCCCAGGACCTCACGCAGGGCAGCCTGCAGCAGATGGGTCGCGGTGTGGTTGCGGCAGACGGACATCCGGTATTCCTTGTCCACCTGAGCGTTCAGGTGGTCGCCCACCTTGACGATGCCGCTCTCCAGCACGCAGGTGTGGACGTAGTAGCCCTTGGGGGTCTTTTTCACGTCCAGCACACGCAGGCTGCACTCGGGGCCGGTCAGCAGGCCGTTGTCCGCCACCTGACCGCCCATCTCAGCGTAGAACGGGGTCTTGTCCAGAACCACCAGCACGCCGTCCTTTGCCTCCTCATCGGTGGCAATGGCATCGGTCAGGGTCTCCTCGTCGCTCAGGGCAACCACAACGCCGGTGTCGTTCAGGGTCTCATAGCCGGTAAAGACAGTGGGCTCAACGGTCAGGCCGCCGAACAGGTCCTCGCTCCAGCCGGAGATGTTCTTCTTCAGGCGCTCGGCACGGGCGCGCTCCTTCTGCTTCTTCATCTCAGCATGGAAGCCGTCCTCGTCGATCTCAATGCCTTGCTCGGCAGCGATCTCCTTGGTCAGGTCGAGGGGGAAGCCGAAGGTATCGTTCAGCTTGAACACGTCCAGACCCTTGAGCAGGTGCTGGTGTGCCTTTTCCAGGCCGTCGATCATGTTGTTCAGGATGTTCATGCCGGCATCGATGGTGCGGGCAAAGTTTGCCTCCTCGGTGCCGATGACCTTCTTGATATAGGCATCGTGCTCACGCAGCTCGGGATAAGCGGACTCGCTGGACTGGATGACAGTCTCCACCAGCTCCACCAGGAAGGGGCGGGAGATGCCCAGCATCCGGCCATGGCGGGCAGCGCGGCGGAGCAGGCGGCGCAGAACGTAGCCGCGGCCCTCGTTGGAGGGCAGGATGCCGTCAGACACCATGAAGGTGCAGCTGCGGATGTGGTCGGTGATGACACGGATGGAGATGTCATCCTTGGCGTTCTCACCGTAGGTCTTACCGGCAATGTGCTCCACATGGTGCAGCACGCTCTGAACGGTATCCACCTCAAACAGGTTGCCCACGCCCTGCATCACGCAGGCCAGACGCTCCAGGCCCATGCCGGTATCGATGTTGGGACGTGCCAGACGCTCGTAGTGGCCCTTGCCGTCGGCATCAAACTGGCTGAACACCAGGTTCCAGATCTCCATATAGCGGTCGCAGTCACAGCCCACGCCGCAGGTCGGCTTGCCGCAGCCGTACTCGGGGCCGCGGTCAAAGTAGATCTCAGAGCAGGGGCCGCAGGGGCCGGAGCCGTGCTCCCAGAAGTTGTCCTCCTTACCCAGACGCACCATGTGGTCCGGAGCAATGCCCACCTTCTTGGTCCAGATATCGTAGGCCTCGTCGTCCTCTTCGTAGACAGAGATGTGCAGCTTATCCTTGGGGATAGCCATCCACTCGTCGCTGGTCAGGAACTCCCATGCCCAGGGAATGACCTCCTCCTTGAAGTAATCCTGGAAGGAGAAGTTGCCCAGCATCTCAAAGAAGGTGCCGTGGCGGGCAGTGATGCCCACACGCTCGATATCCGGAGTACGGATGCACTTCTGGCAGGTGGTCACACGGTGGCGGGGAGGCTCTTCCTGCGCCAGGAACCACTTTTTCATGGGGGCCATGCCGCTGTTGATCAGCAGCAGGCTGGGGTCGTTCTTCGGCACCAGCGGGAAGCTGTCCAGACGCAGGTGGCCCTTGCTCTCAAAGAAGCTCAGGTACTTTTCACGCAGTTCATTCAAACCGGTCCATTGCATAGGTTTTCTCTCCTCAATTGTCCTTGGCGTTTGCACGTCAGTTTTTATGATGTTATGGCAGAGGGGCGGGCAGGCGCAAAAACAAAAACAGCCCCATCCCAAAAGGGACGAGGCTGTGTAAAACTGCTCCGTGGTACCACCCAAATTGCAAAGGATAAAACTGCTTGTCCCCTGCCGCTTTCGGCGCGGTAACGCTGCGCTGCGTCCGACTTGTTTCGCCGGAAGCTCCGGGGCGGCACGAAACGAGACCTGCCGGAGCGCCTTGCAGCTGGGAGCGCTCTCTCTGGGCGGCGGTGTGCATTTCTGACCCCATCATTGCCATCTGTCATAATTCACGTTTTGCCGCAAAGGCGCATATTCGTCCTTTGCGTACACTTAAATTATAGCATAGGCTCTGCGTTTGTCAACTCTTTTCCGGCAAAAACCTTTCCTCATAGACAAGGCAGGCCAGCGGCAGCGCCTGAGAAGTCACGGCACCCAGATGCGGCGCACTTCCTGCACCTTGCCGCCCTGCACCACCAGCGTGGTATTATACACTGTCCAGTTATCCGGGTCTGCATTGATGGCAGCTGCCACGGCAGAAGCCCCGGTGGTCTCCACCGCTTCGGCCTGCGGGTCAGCAGAACTGTCCTTCAGCACCACGTCCTCGGCCAGCGGCAGCGTCTTTTCGCCCATCTCATAGTAGACAGGATAGTCGTCAAAGGTCATCGTGCGGTAGGTGTCATCGTCCAGCAGCAGGTCAAGACCGTCCTGCTCCTCCATGCCGCCGTTGATGCTTACAAGATGGTACCGGTCATTCTTCTCGATGCTCTTCACTGCAACGGTCACAAACTGGTTCCATGCAGCACCCTCCTCGTGGAGGGTGATTTTGTCGCCAACAGCAAGGTTTTCAACATCCTCTTTTTTATAGAGGTCATAGCTGAAGATCTTTGCGGTCAGGCTGCCCTCCTGCACACCAGAGGTGATCTCCGCTGGAATAAAGGTGACCGTATCCTCCCTGTCGAGGTCATCCAGCGTCCACGTCAGCATGTTGATGGGCTCTGTCACACCTTCCTCAGCCACATGGGAGGAGGCCGGCACTGCACTGGATGCGGGGGTGCTGGCGGGGGCACCGGAGCTGCCGCAGGCCGTCAGTGCGATGCCCGCAGCCAGAACAGCCAGAATCTTATATTTCAGGTTCATAAAAGTACCTTCTTTCTTGACGCGGTAGATTTATTCCGCTACAATAAAAACGATTCAAAGACACATTCTATTTCAAGATAGAGAGGAAAATTTCCGTGAAAATCTTAAAAGTAAAATGTCTGGCCCCCACCCGGCTCGACAACTATCTGATGCAGCAGTTCCCGGCACTGAACCCGGGCCGCCTGAACAAGGCTCTGCGGGAGAACAAGATCAAGCTGAACGGCAAAAAGCAGCCCCTTTCCACCCGCGTGATGGCGGGCGACGAGATCAAGCTGTTCATCCTGGACGAGGTGCTGGATGCCGACAAGCGGGTGGAAGGCCCGGCGTGGAAGAACGCCCGCGGCCCGGCACAGGTCATCTACGACTGCCCGCAGATCCTGGTGGTGAACAAGCCTGCTGGCCTTGCCGTGGATGGCCCCGAAGACGACACCCTGCTCAACCGTGCTCTGCTCTACCTCAACCAGCAGGGCGAGTACAAGGAGAACGATCTGTACACCCCGGCCCTCTGCCACCGGCTGGACACCGGCACCAGCGGCTTGGTCATCATCGCCAGGACCCCCGAGGCCGAGCAGCTGTTCCTTGAGGTCATCAAGAACCGCGAGGTCAAAAAGACCTACCTCTGCGTCACCTTTGGCCGCCCCACCCCGCCGGACGGCACCCTGGGCGGCTACCTGCTCAAGGATGCAGACCGGGGCATCGTGAAGATCGTGCCCGACAAGCAGCCCGGTGCCAAGGACGTGGAGACCCAGTATGAGACCGTTGCCGTCTCCGGCCGTCTGGCCCTGCTCAAGGTCCGGCTCATCACCGGCCGCACCCATCAGATCCGCGCCCACATGGCAAGCATCGGCTGCCCCATCCTTGGCGACAGCAAGTACGGCAACAACACCGCCAACCGGGAGCTCAAGCTCAAGTATCAGGCTCTCTGCGCCTGGGAGCTCGTTCTCCCCCGCTTCACCTCCCCCGACTTCGCCGACCTCTCCGGCAAGACCTTCCGCGCACCGAAGCCCTGGTATTACCAGCAGGTGCTGGATGGAACGTTGAAGTAATTTTTTGATATGCAGCAAAAAGCGGCACCTCTCCGTACAAACGGAAAGATGCCGCTTTTTCAGTTATATTTTATACTTTTCTTGGATATTTCGATTGTGCGCTTCCTTTTCTTCCGGAGAAACCTCAGTATATGGCAACAATATCCTGTAAAGATTGTCAATATCTTCATTTGACAGCACTCTGCCGTAATACATTGCATTTTCTAAAACACTTTTTAAAAGTTCTCGACGCTGAATCACATAATAATTTGATTGACTCAATCGAACATCCTTCAACGTGCAATCATTTCCAAAAACAATGTAAGAATAAATATTTACATCCTCATTCTGTATAATTTTCTGAAGTGCACGTATATGTGTATCATTTTGCCATAGAGGATTGTAGAACTTATATTTTTTTGTTCCACCCCTTCGATCAGAAAAACTTTGCGTCCAGTACTTCTGATTTTCACTGCCAAATATCCAGCCACTGTAATTTTTAGATTCAAAAACATAAATACCGGATTCGTGCAGAAAAATCAAATCAACTTCCGCCGTTTCTCCATTGCCTTTCGGAAGATAACAGTTCGGCAGGGTAGCTTTATATCCGTCCACTTTTTGAAGGATATCATAAATTCTATCTTCGCCGTACTCACCTTTTCCTTTTACACTAAATCGTGCTATCAGAAAAAGTATCAGGCCAACTATCAAACACCCCCAGACCATAATCTTTAAACTCTCACCATGTCCTGGGTGATCTCGGCCAGGGAGTGCGCGCCGCACATCTGCATGGTATCGGCCAGCTCGGCGGCGATCTTGTCGATGTAGCACTTCACGCCTTCCTCGCCGCCGCCGTAGACTGCGGTGACAAAGGGGCGGCAGATGAGCACAGCGTCAGCGCCCAAAGCCAGCGCCTTGAACACATCCACGCCGGAGCGGATGCCGCCATCCACCAGAATCTTCACACCGCTGCCTTTGAGGGCTTCAGCGATCTCCGGCAGAACCTCGGCGGTGGCGGGGCACTGATCCAGCACACGGCCGCCGTGGTTGGAGACCACGATGGCAGCAGCACCGGCCTCCTTGGCCTTGAGGGCCCCCTTGACGGTCATCACACCCTTGACGATGAAGGGGCGCTCGGCCAGCTTGACGATCTCGGCCAGCTCGGCGACGCTCTTGCTGCCGGCGGGCGGGGTCATATTTTTCAGGAAGGGCAGACCGGCGGCATCCACATCCATGGCAACGGCAAAGCAGCCGCTGGCCTTGGCCTGCTCCATCTTGGCCTTGACAGTGTCGATGTTCCAGGGCTTGATGGTGGGCACGCCGCAGCCGCCTGCAGCGCCAATGGCCTTGGTGGCCATGGTCATCACGTCGGGGTTGGTGCCGTCACCCGTAAAGGCGGCAATGCCGTTTTCGGCACAGGCGCGCACCAGCACGTCATTGTAGGTCATGTCGGTGTAGGTGTCGGAATAGTGGAGGTTCACCGCACCCACAGGGCCTGCAAAGAAGGGATACTTGAAGGTTTTGCCAAACAGCTCCACACCTGTGTCGGGGGTGCCGTTCTCGCACAGGGTGTCCATGTTCACCCGGATCTCCGCCCACTTATTATAATTGCGGATGGCCGTATCGCCCACGCCCTTGGCACCGGGGCCGGGGATCTGGTTTTTGCAGGCCACACCGTTGCACACGGGGCAGGCCTTGCAGTACTGCCCGATGCACTGGCGGGCATTGTTCAAAACATCAGCGTAATTCATATCGCATCCTCCTGTTCAGGCTCTCTTTTTCGAGCGGAACCTGCAAATTCCAACCGTTCTCTGCCCACATCATAGTCCGTTTTTATGGGTTCGTCAAGGGGATTATCAGGTTCTGCTTTTTTAAACGAAAAAACGTATGGCGCAGAAACGTTGATTTTTAGATTTTTCAAATTTTTTCAAAAAAATCCTTGACAAAAGTCATCCTTTCAGGTATTATAGTGGAGCGCTGAGGGCCACGGCCCGAAACGCTGAAAACTGAAGATGTGGAAAGATGGCTGAGTTGGTCTAAGGCGCACGACTGGAAATCGTGTAACGTGTCAAAAGCGTTCTGGGGTTCGAATCCCCATCTTTCCGCCAGAAACCCCGGAACGAATGTTCCGGGGTTTTTCTGTTGTTCAAACCTCTCAGTCCCGCCTAGGAGAGGTGGCATCCCGAAGGAATGACGGAGAGGTTTTATCTATAGGGATCTGTAAGAGAGAAAGGGAAAGTCAATGTCTATTACGATTGCAATGCCGCGCATGGTGCCGAACCAGCTGCTGGCAGAGGCCCACGCAAAATATCCCGAAAGCCTTGCCCGGGCCGGGGCAGAAATGCGCTGGATCGAGCTGGACGACCCCGAAAAGGCCGTGCAGGATGCGCTGGCCTGTGACGGCCTGCTGCTGCCGGGCGGCGGCGATATCGACCCCAAATTCTATGGGCAGGAGCGCATCCCCGCCTGCGGCGAGCCCAACGTCCTGCGGGATACCGCCGAGCCGCTGCTGCTGCGCGCCTTCCTTGCCGCCGACAAGCCGGTGCTGGCCATCTGCCGGGGCATCCAGCTGATGAATGTTGCGCTGGGCGGCGATCTGTATCAGGACATCAAACCTTTTGAGCACGTCCCCCACAACGACCATTGGGGCAAGATCCACACCGTCACCGTGCGGCGGGATACCCTGCTCTCCCGCATTCTGGGGCAGGATACCGTACTGGTCAACAGCCAGCACCATCAGGCGGTGGACAAGGTCGCCCCCGGCCTTGTGCTGTCGGCCCTGAGCGAGGACGGCATCGTGGAGGGCATTGAGAAGCCGGACGCAAAGTTCTGCCTGGGCGTGCAGTGGCACCCTGAGTGGCTCAGCGCTGCCGACCCCGCCATGCAGGGGATCTTTGATGCCTTTGTGGCGGCCTGCCGGTAACGCCCTATGAAGATTGCGATTTTAGGCACCAGCGGCAGCGGAAAATCCACCCTTGCCCAAACACTGGGGGCCACCTATCATGCTCCGGTGCTGCATCTGGACACGGTGCATTTCCTGCCCGGATGGGTAGAGCGCCCGCTGGATGAGGAAAACGCCATTGTCCGCCGCTTTCTGGACACGCACGAAAGCTGGATCATCGATGGCAACTATACAAAGACCTGTTATGACCGGCGGCTGGAAGAAGCAGACCAGATCATCGTGCTCTGCTTTGACCGTTTCACCTGCCTGAGCCGGGTACTGAAACGCTGGTGGAAAAACCGGGGAAAAGTGCGCTCTTCCTCCGCACCGGGCTGCGAGGAAAAAATAGATGCGGAGTTCCTATGGTGGGTCCTGCATCAGGGCCGGACCCCTGCCAAACTGGCCGGATACCGGCGCATTGGTCAGCAATATCCGGAAAAGTTTGTTTTTCTCAAAAATCAAAGACAACTTGAACGATTTTTAAGCTCTGGATCGTATTCCTTATAAAGAGAACAGGAGGTTCTGCCATGAAATCTTCCAAAAAGCGTTCCCGCGCCGTGGTCACGGTGGTGGCCTGCATTCTGGCGGTGTGTCTGGTGGCTGCGCTGGTCCTTTTCAGTCTGGTCAACAGCAAAGTCCGTGCCTTACAAAAGGGTGCGGCCTTTGAACTCAGCTATAACATCACCGCACAGGACAGTTCCAGTACCCCGGCCCTGTACAATATTCTGAAACAGGTGGGTGCAACTTCCGGCGATGTGGCCGGGCTGTATTCGCCGGGTCAGCTGCAATTGTACCTGTACCCCTCCGGCGGGCTTGCCCGCGCCGAGACCGGCGGCACCGACTTTTTCACCGACCTCTATATTGATGCCAACGATACCTATTTTGATGCCGGGCGGCTCTACCGCACCCTGCGGGATTCCATCGCGGACAGCGCGCCGCTGGTGGGTGCGTTCCTGCCGGAGTGGTCTCTGCCCAACTACATCACACAGGCCCAGCTGGCAAAGATCCTCGGCGTGCCCAACACGCAGGTGGCCATGCAGGAGATGTCCGGCTATACCCTGACCCTCAGCCGCCAGTGTATCGTCCACCCCGATTATGCCAAAAAGGGCTACATCTACTATCAGTTCCCGTCTGAGGGGGAGGATGCGGCTGTCCTTGTGGTGGGCCTGCCGCTGAAGTCCCTGCTCTTCGATGACACCATCCCCGTGGATGTGCATGTGGAGATCCCCGCCCACGGTGTCAACGCAGCCCTGAGCGGCACACTGAAAGCCGGTGTCAACAGCCTTTCGGCTCCCGTCAGTGTCATTTCGGACAGCGACATCGATTCCATCGTCCAGCTCCGGGAACGTCTGGAGCAGTTTGCCGATCTCATCAACACAGCGTTAAAGCGTGTGCAGTAACAAAAAAGCAGAGCCGTGCAGCGTTTGAACTGCACGGCTCTTATCTATCTCAGCGCTTATGCTCAATGTGTTCCTGGATCCATTTGCCGCCATCACCGCTGCCCACCGCACTGTTATAGACAATGCCGGTCAGCTCACTGGTCAGGTCGGACTTCATCTTTTTGTACTCCTGCTCTGCCTGATCCGCAACGCTCTGATCGCGGCCATTCTCCCGCAGGTACTGGCGCAGCTCTTTCAGGATGGCGTTGAACTCCTTGTCACACTCGCCCTGAACACCGGTCAGCTTTGCGGTTTTGGACACCACGATGGAGACCTTCATCCCCAGATTGCGCTCCTCCACCGGGTGGGAGATATACTCATCGTAGGCTTCGTAGATCACGCCGTAGAGCTTGGATTCCGTCTGCTTCTTCAGGTTCTGCAGCTGGCGGATGTAGCTGTCGATCCTGGCATCCACCTCATTCTCCGAAGCAGCGGAGCTGCCGGAGGCATGGCTGCTGCCGGGGGCCTGACTGCTGGCCGCATGGCTGCCGGAAGCCGCAGAGGACGCGGGCACCGAGTGTGCGGCACTGGAACCGGACACTGCGGAGCTCACACTGTCCGCCTTGCCTGCGCTGGCGGCAGAGGAGGCCTCACTGGACGAAGCTGTCTCCGAAGAGGAAATGCCAAGTTCCTCTTCCAGCTGTTCCAAAAAGGACGAAACCGGGGATTCTTCCGTCACCTCACTGCTGACGGCGCTCTCGCTGGAGGCGGCGGCGCTGGAGGGTTCCTCAGCTTCCCCGCCGGACAGAGCGGAGGACGGCACAGAGCTGGCCTGTGCCTCGGACACAGGGGTGCTTTTCCGCATCCCTGTCAGGATCAAAGCAGCTGCCACGGCCACCACAAGAACGATGGCCGCAGCCAGCTGATAAAGCTTCTTTTTCTGCATCTGGTACAAAATTCTCCCACTTCAGATTTCGTTCCCGGCCTTTTGCCGCGCAGGAACAGGTCTATCATATCATCCCCGGGGGAGAATTTCAATGGATAAATCGTGAAAAATGTCGCCTAACTGCCTTTTTATAACCGGATTTCGTCCCATTTCACAGCCTGCCGGAGACTCGGTCAGCCCCTGCTGCGGGGACAGAAAAAAGGCATCCCCGCACTTCACGGACGAGGATGCCTTTCTCAAAACGGTTTTCTGCCCCAAAGCGCCCGCTCCGGCGTGGAGCCGGGCCGGGTCTCCGGCGCAGAGGCTTACATTCCAAACTGGACGGCGCAGAAGGCTGCATAGATGCAGAGCAGCAGCACGCCCTGCCAGCGGGAGAGCCTGCCCTTGAGCAGAGCGGGCACAGTCAGGAGGAGCATGACCGCGAACATCACGGGCAGATCCATGACCAGAGAGGAATTGATGCCCATGATGGTGGAGTTCTGCGGGATGCTGAAGGGCGACACCGTGATGGACATGCCGCTGACCAGCACCAGATTGAACACGTTGGCACCGATGACATTGCCCAGCGAGAGGGAGCCGTGGCCCTTTGCCAGCGAGGTAATCGCCGTGACCAGCTCAGGCAGAGAGGTGCCCAGCGCCACAAAGGTCAGGGCAATAACGGATTCCGGCACGCCCAGCGCCTGCGCGATCAGGGTGCCGTTGTCCACCAGCAGGTTTGCGCCCACAGCAATCAGGGCTGCGCCGAGGATGAGCAGGCCGATCTCCTTGGCAAAGGACATTTCCTTTTCCGGCTCGTCCTCATCTTCTTCCGGGGCGGGGGCGTTTTTCATAGCCAGCACATTGCAGACCATGTACGCCACGAACATTGCCAGCAGCACAATGCCGATGGGGCGGCTGAAGTAGCCGGTGGTGTAGGCCACGCCCGCATACAGGGCCGCTGCCACAAAGAAGAACAGCACCGGCACCCGCAGGCTCTTGGGGTCCACCTTGCCCGGGCGGACCGCAATGGTGATGGCCGCGATCAGGGCCGCGTTGCAGATGACCGAGCCAATGGCGTTGCCATAGGCGATCTCGCCGTGGCCGGTCATGGCCGAGGTGGTGGAGACCATGACCTCAGGCAGGGTGGTGCCGATGGACACCACCGTGGCACCGATGAGCAGCTCCGGCACCTTGAAGCGGCGGGCGATGCCGGTTGCACCGTCCACGAACCAGTCGCCGCCCTTGATGAGGCAGAGCAGGCCCACGATAAACAATAATACAGGGATCAGCATATAAAATCTCTCCTTTTTAATCCAAAAAGTATTATACCTGTTTCCCCTGCAAAACGCAAGCAAAATCGTGTATTTTTACCCAGCCTTCTCCACCTTTTTGGCGTTGGGGTAGATGCGCTCCATCCGGGCATTGTCAAAATGCTCATCCAGCAGCACATCCACCGCATTGGCCGGAGCCGCGCCGCTGGTGCGGGCATCGTAGCGGGCCAGCGCCAACGCACTGGTCACAAGGTTCACGGCCATGAATACAGCCAGCAGGGCGGTCATCCAGGGGCGGATCCTGCGCTTGACCGCCTTCATCCCCTTTGCCACCAGCGGGTAGCCATAGCGGATCCAGGTCACGGCCGCAATGCCCCAGAAGAAGCAGTACAGCAGGTTGATGCGCCCGCCCAGATTGAACTTGAAGCCGCTGTAATCCCAGAACACGGTGCCGAACAGCAGCTCTGTCACGGCGCTGCACACATACTCATACGCACCGCCCAGGATCACACCGAACCAGAAGATGCGGCTCTCGCTCTTCTGTTCGCCGCCCCGCAGCAGGATGGCGGCCAGCACCAGCGCCAGCCCCCACACCACGCTGAACGGGCCCCAGACCAGGCTGGAACGGCTCATCCAGACCCCGGCGGTGATGCGGCAGAAGATGGTCTCCACCACATCTCCGAGGAAAGCCCCGATGACAAAGAGCCAGAGCAGGTCGGCAAGGGAGAGCTGCTTTTCGGCACTGGTGGTAGGCTCCGGACGGGCCGCAGCAGGGTACGCCCGCTGGATCCGCTTTTCCACGCTGGCGGTAATTTTCTGCCGCAGCCTCTCCGAGCCCCTGCCCAGCTCCCGATTCAGCTGCTCGAGCCGTGGGTGGCGGTTCGCATACCGGCTGACCACCACCATGGCAGAGATCTGGTCGAGGACGGCCAGCGCCATGCCGACCCACACCACAGCATGGAACAGCAGCGGCGGCAGGTGGGCGCAGAGCCGGAACAACAGGTCGTTGCCCCAGCGGACTGCCGCCATGCCCAGCAGACCCCACAGCAGGGAGTATTGCAGGCAGACATAGCCGTCCAGATTGAACTTTTTATCGGAGTAGTCCCACCAGCGGCGGTGGTGGATCCGTTCCAGCAGCTTGGCGGTCAGCCACTCCACCACCGTGGCATAGATCATGCTGCCGAAAAACAACGCCGCCAGGCTGGTGCGCTGGTCGTTCAGACCGATGGTGATGAGCACCCCTGCCGTGCCGTACACAAAGCAGAAGGGGCCGGAGGCCACGCCGCGGTTGGTGAACCGGCGGCCCTTTGCAGTTGCAACAACGGTCTCGCCTACCCAGCCTAAAAAGGAATATACCAGATAAATTACACAAAGAGTATAGAGATTCAGGCTCATAGTGCTCCTTTCCCGGAACAAAAAGGGGCCGGGAAGCGGTGTTCCCGACCCTCTTTGTTCAGTTTACGAATTACAGCTGGCTCTTATACAGTGCCTCGATCTCCTCCACGCTGGTATCGCGGGGGTTGCCGGGGCGGCAGGCATCTGCAAAAGCAGACTCGGCCAGGAAGTGGATGTCCTCTTCCTTCAGGATGCCCTGCAGGTTTGCGGGGATGCCCACATCCGCGCTCAGCTGCTTGACGGCGGCGATGGTGGCATCGGCGGCCTCGGCATCGTTCATCTCATCGATGCCCTTCACGCCCATGGCCTTGCCGACTGCGCGGTAGCGCTCCCCGGCAACGGTCTTGTTGTACTCCAGACCCACCGGCAGCAGGATGGCGCAGGCCACGCCGTGGGGGGTATCATACAGAGCGGACAGGCCGTGTGCCATGGAGTGGACGATGCCCAGACCCACATTGGAGAAGCCCATACCGGCAATGTACTGGCCCAGAGCCATGCCCTCGCGGCCCTCCGGGGTGTTCTGCACGGCACCGCGCAGGTTCTCGCTGATGAGCTTGATGGCTTCCAGATGGAACATATCGGAGATGGTGCAGTGGCCCTTGGTGATATAGCCCTCGATGGCGTGGGTCAGAGCGTCCATACCGGTGGCGGCGGTCAGGCCCTTGGGCATGGAGGACATCATATCGGGATCGACCACAGCGATCTCGGGGATATCGTTTGTGTCCACGCAGACGAACTTGCGCTTCTTCTCCACATCGGTGATGACGTAGTTGATGGTGACCTCAGCCGCAGTACCGGCGGTGGTGGGCACGGCAATGGTGAACACAGCGTGCTTCTTGGTGGGAGCCACGCCTTCCAGAGAGCGCACATCCGCGAACTCGGGGTTGTTGATGATGATGCCGATGGCCTTTGCGGTATCCATGGAGGAGCCGCCGCCGATGGTCACGATGCAGTCTGCCTCAGCAGCCTTAAAGGCTGCCACGCCGTCCTGCACGTTGGCGATGGTGGGGTTGGGCTTGATCTCGCTGTAAACAGCGTAGGCGAAGTTTGCAGCATCCAGCAGGTCGGTGACTTTCTTGGTCACGCCAAACTTGATCAGATCAGGGTCAGAGCAGACAAAAGCCTTCTTGTAGCCGCGGGCGGTCAGCTCGGGAACGATGTTCTCAATGGCACCGTGGCCATGGTAGGAAATGGTGTTCAGAACAATGCGGTCAGCCATAATTATTTTCCTCCAAATCATTCTGCCCGCCTGCCAGCGGGCTCTCTCTGTTGTTAAGGATACCACATTGTTAAACAATATTCAATGTACTTTTCTTTTGATTTCTATGAATTTTTTACACTTTCCAGCAAAAGAAAACGCTGTACCACTCCCTCAGTCTCGCATTCGCTCGACAGCTCCCTCTCGGAGGGAGCCTTAACGCGGCGGCCAACGCAAAAGCCTCCCTCTGAGAGGAAAGTGGCATCGCATCAGTGATGCCGGAAGGAGTGATACAGCGTTTTTATCGTTTCATTTACCACAGCCGGATGACCTTGATAACTCCCTCGGCCTTATCGCGGGCCAGCTCAAGGTGATGCTGCAGCGCATCGGCGGCGGTGTTCCAGTTGTCGCTCAGGGCGGCATTCAGAATTTCCAGATGCTCCTCACAGGTCTGATCCTGATTGATCATGCTCACCTTGCCGGTCATAATGCGGAAACGGGTGTTCAGGCCGGTGATGCGGTCATAACCAGAGCGCAGATATTTGTTGGGCAGGCTGCTCATCAGCAGCTCATGGAAATCATCGTCGGATTTGCAGAAGTCGTCGATCCGCTCGGGGTGGTGCATCAGCTCAGTGTAGGCCTCCAGCTGCTCCCGGGGGATCAGGTTGCCGTAGGTGCGCAGGGCGTAAGGCTCCACCAGCAGGCGCATCTCGAACATGCTGTGCACGTCCTCTTCGGTAATGCCGGAGACCATCAGCCCCTTTTTGGGCAGGATGGTGATCAGCCCCTCCTGCTCCAGGCGGCCCAGCGCGTCACGCATGGGGGTGCGGCTGATGTTGCCCATCTCAGCGCAGAGCTTCTGCTCGTTCAGAAATTCGTTGGGGCGGTACTCGCAGTTCAGAATCTTCGTTTTCAGGTACTGGTAAGCCTGCAGCTTCAGGCTGAGCTTTGACTGGGAATCCATCTCTTTCATTGTTCTATCTCCTAGTTCGCAAGCAGGACCATTCAGGCAGCAATCAGTCGCCCGCCGGACAGCTTGTATCCCTTAAATAATCCAAGTAATCATTAATATTATTATCACATATCTGGACAATGTTTACAAGACTTTTTTGAAAACTTTGGGAGCTTTTCCGTTTTGAACAGATATCATGCATTATTTTGCTATAAATTGAACAGTTTTTTTGTGCTTGTCGCCAGTGTTTCGTTCTTGTTTTGCATCAAAGGATAAATTGTGGTACACTTGACCCAGAAAGGAAGGCTGATACCATGGCAGGTCGCGGGGGGTACAACACCAAAACCCGGCAATTGATCCTGGATTATCTCATCAACAACCGCCAGCACGCGGTCAGTGCATCCAACATTCTGGAACATCTGGAGGCAGAGGGGGCCAGCCCCAATCCCACCACGGTGTACCGGTATCTGGACAAGCTGGCAGGCGAGCAGCGCATTATGAAATATGTGGCCGATAAGGGCGAAAAGGCCGTGTTCCAGTATGTGGACGAGGGCCGCCACTGCCGCGAGCACCTGCACCTGAAGTGCGTGCAGTGCGGGCGCATTTATCACCTGGACTGCCACTTTATGGATGAGGTGCGTGCTCATCTGATGGCGGAGCACGGCTTCACCCTGCAGTGCGAGGGCAGCGTTTTGTACGGATTGTGCCGCAGCTGCGCACAAAACAGCCCCCATCCGGGGCAGACCGCACAAAAATGCGAACACTGTGTTGACACGGACAAAGAGCCGTGATACAATGCAGGCAGGAAAAGCGTTGATCGGGAAAAGTAAGTGCTCAAGGTTCTTTTGCAGCGAGTGCGGGCCGATGGAAGCCGCACAGAGAATGAGCCCCGAACGAACCCCCGTGAGCTTCCCCCTGAACCTGCTTCGGGCAGTTAGTAGGGGCCGACGGCAGCCGCTCGTTATCGCGGCAGTGCTTTCAACGGGGAGAGTACACAAAAGTGACTGGTGTGTTCGCGCACCGGTAATTTAGGTGGCACCACGGATACGGCAGCATTCGTCCTAGCAAATGGGATGAAGGCTGCCGTATTTTTTTATTTGCAAAAACCTCTCAGTCACCGGGAAACCTGCCTCTCCTATCAGGAGAGGTGGCAATGCGAAGCATTGACGGAGAGGTTTAGAGAGAGAGGGGTAAGAAATATGTGTTGTGTTATGGGTTACACGGGGCACGACCTGAGTGCCGCCAAATTCAAGGAGTATCTGCTGCGCACCGTGATGCGCGGGCCGGACGACCAGCGTGTGGTGGAAGGGCCTTTTGGTCTGATGGGCTTTGGCCGCCTTGCCATCATGGGCCTGACCCCGGAGGGGATGCAGCCCTTCTACCGCGGTGCCGACTGCGTGGTCTGCAACGGTGAGCTCTACGGCTTCCGCTTTGAGAAGGAGATCCTGAAGCGCCGGGGCTACAAGTTTGCCTCCGACTGCGACTGCGAGATCCTGCTGCCGCTGTATTACGAGTACGGTCTGGATATGTTCCGCCACATGGACTCCGAGTTTGCGCTTATTCTGTATGATTCCCGCAAGGATCGGTTGATCGCAGCCCGCGACCCCATCGGCATCCGTCCGCTGTTCTACGGCTATTCCAAGTCCAGCCACCAGATTGCCTTTGCCTCCGAGATGCAGAACCTGATCGGCTGGTGCGACGACATCCGCCCCTTCCCCATCGGCAGCTACTACTGCGATGGCCGCTTTGTCCGCTATGAGGACATTGCCGACGTGCCCGCTCCCATGGAGGATGACATGGAGACCATCCTGCGGAACATCCGCGAAAAGCTGATCGCTGGCGTGGAAAAACGTCTGGATGCCGATGCCCCTGTGGGCTTCCTGCTCTCGGGCGGTCTGGATTCCTCGCTGGTCTGCTCCATTGCAGCCAAGAAGCTGGGCAAGCCCATCCGCACCTTTGCCATCGGCATGGACACCGATGCCATCGACCTGAAATATGCCCGCCAGACCGCCGATTATCTGGGCAGCGAACACCATGAGATCATCATCAACCGGGACATGGTCATCCAGAGCCTGGAGGAGGTCATCCGACTGCTGGGCACCTGGGATATCACCACCATCCGCGCCAGCATGGGCATGTACCTGCTCTGCAAGGCCATCCACGAGCAGACCGATGTGCGCGTGCTGCTGACCGGCGAGATCTCCGATGAGCTGTTCGGTTACAAGTACACCGACTACGCCCCCACCGCCGATGCCTTCCAGCAGGAGAGCCAGAAGCGCATCCGGGAGCTGTACATGTACGATGTCCTCCGGGCCGACCGCTGCATCTCCGCCAACAGCATCGAGGCCCGCGTGCCCTTTGGCGATCTGGATTTTGTGCGCTACGTCATGGCCATTGACCCCGAAAAGAAACTGAACAGCTACGGCAAGGGCAAGTACCTGCTGCGCAAGGCCTTTGAGGGCGACTGGCTGCCCCCGGAGATCCTCTGGCGCGAAAAGGCCGCCTTCTCCGATGCCGTGGGCCACAGCATGGTGGACGACATCAAGGAGTACGCCGAGGGCCTGTACACCGATGAGGAGTTCCAGCTCCGCCGGGCAAACTACTCGGCCCACTGTATGCCCTTTACCAAGGAGAGCCTGTTCTACCGCGAGATCTTCGAGAAATACTACCACGACCAGAGCCGCACCATCGTGGGCTTCTGGATGCCGAACAAGGCATGGCCCGGCTGCAACGTCAACGACCCTTCTGCCCGTGTGCTGGCAAACTACGGCGCTTCCGGCGTGTGATCCTTTTTCCAGACAGCAAAAGACGGTGTGTCCGCTCCGGGCACACCGCCTTTTTGTTTACTCCAGGTTCAGTTTATTTTTCATCAGCCACCGGGTCAGGAAGAAGTAGGCCGCCGCGAAGGCCGAGGTCACAACAAAGCAGAACAGGTAGCCGGAGCCGGCCCCGAACGCTGTGGTCATGGTCTGCATCGGGGTCATTCCATAGGTCACACCGGTCACGTTCACATCGGCCACCCGATAGGTAATGTCCATGAACAGGTTCACGTGGTTCGTGCCCAGCAGCTTGTCGATCTGGTTCTCCACGATGTTCAGGCCGATAAACGCGAGGATCCCGGCCACCATCACATGCTTGGGGAATTGATGGGCGATCATACAGGCAGCGTAAACGCAGAGGATGAGGCTTGCCAGCCGGGCCAGATTGATGAGGATGGTCCAGAACGTCACCAGCCAGAACCTCGCGCCCAGTTCCCCATACAGCATCCCCCACAGCTGCATCCACCTGTCCCAGTTCTCCGTGCCGAGGACTTCCGCGTCCAGCACACCGATGCTGACCATCCCTGTGATGCAGACGATGCCCACAAGGCCGCTGCACAGCACCCAGACCATGCTGGTGAGGAGCTTGGAGAGGATGAGCTGGTTCTCATTGACCGGCAGCGTGTGCATCAGGTAGCCTTCCCGGCCCAGCAGGTTCTGATAAAAGCGCTGGATGGTGTTCACGAAGCAGAGCACCGCGATGGCAAGGATGACCGAGACATACACGATCATCAGAATCACTTCGAGATTCTGGAAGCTTGTGCTGTGAGCCAGCGCGTGTTCCTGCCGGAAGGTCACGCCCAGCACCACGCTCAACAGCGCCAGCGCCAGATACAGCCCGAAATACAGGCGTTTCGTGGCCTTGAACTCATATTTCAGCAATTGTTTCAGCATTTGAATACCTCCCGGAAATATGCATCGACGCTCTTGCCCTCGGTCTCGCGGATATCATCCACAGCGCGGTGAGCAAAGATTTTGCCGTCCTTCAGGAACACGGCCTCGTCCAGCACCGGCTCAATGTCCTCGATGAGGTGGGTAGAAATGACAACGGTCGCGTCCTTGCTGTAGTTGGAAATGATGGTGTTCAGGATGTAGTCCCGGGCCGCAGGGTCCACGCCGCCGATGGGCTCATCCAGCAGGTAGAGACGGGCGTTGCGGCTCATGGCCAGCACCAGCTGAACCTTCTCCTTGTTGCCCTTGGAAAGGGTCTTGAGCCGGGCCTTGGGGGCGATGTTCAGCCGGGCCAGCATCTCATTGGCCTTGTCGGCGTCAAAGCCGATGTAAGCCTTGGCCTGACTGGGCGTGCCGTAAAAATCCCGGAACATCTCCACCAGCTCCTCCACCCGCATCCAGTCGGGCAGCCAGTCGGCGTCTGGCAGGTAGGAGACCAGCTCCTTGGTCTCCGGGCCGGGGGCCATGCCCGCGATCCGGATGCGGCCTTCCGTGGGCTGCAGCAGACCATTGGCCAGCTTGAGCAGGGTGGTCTTGCCGCTGCCGTTGGGGCCCAGCAGCCCTACGATGCGGCCAAAATCCAGCTCCAGATCGATACCGTCCAGCGCGGTCTTTTCCTTTCCGTATACTTTTGTTAATTTTTCACAGGTCAGCACCTTACTCATGGGCTTCTACCTCCTCTGTATCCCAGTGCTCCAACAGGGCTGCCGCCTTTTCCGGCGTGTAGCCGATGCTGCGCATCTTCTCCAGAAAATCTGCCGCGATGTCATGGGCGGCGGCAGCCCGCAGTTGTTCGATCAAATTCGTATCCTCCGTGACGTAGCGTCCGCTGGTGCGCTCGGTGCGCACAAGGCCCTCACTTTCCAGCTGGGCCAGAGCCCTCTGCATCGTGTTGGGGTTGACCCCGGCAGCTGCGGCCAGATCCCGCACCGAATCCAGATGGCCCCCCGGCGGGTAGGTGCCCGCCAGAATTCTGGCTTTGAGCCGTTCCACCAGCTGGGCATAGATCGGGCGGCTGGCATCAAACTGTTCACTCATTCTGCTTTGCCCTCCTTATGTGTTGCTGTATTAAGCAGCTAATACAATAATACACATTTTTGCATTTCTGTCAAGAGGAAACCCAAAAGTTTTTTCGGACAGCAAAAAGGGACCCCGCAGCCAACCGGCTGTGGGGTCCCTCTGATTTATGGATTACTGCTGCTCCTGCGCGGCGCGCTTGGCTTCCAGCGCCAGAATGGCATCGCGGCGGCTCAGGTTGATGCGGCCCTGCTGGTCGATGTCCGTGACCTTGACCACGATGGCATCACCCACGGCGACCACATCCTCCACGCGCTCCACACGCTTGGTGTCCAGCTTGGAGATGTGCACCAGACCTTCCTTGCCCGGTGCAATCTCTACAAAGGCACCAAAGTTCATCAGGCGGGTGACCTTGCCCTTGTAGATGGCACCGATCTCGGGGTCCTCCACAATGGTCTTGATGGTGAAGATGGCGCGCTTTGCATCCTCCTGATCCACGGCGGAGACGAACACATGGCCGTCCTCCTGCACATCGATCTTGCAGTTGCAGGTGGCGCAGATGTCCTGGATGACCTTGCCGCCCTTGCCGATCACGTCCTTGATCTTATCGGTAGGGATCATCATGCTGAACATCTTGGGAGCCCAGCGGCTCAGCTCCTCACGGGGCTGTGCGATCACGGGCTTGATGATCTCGTCCAGGATGTACAGGCGGCCCTTGCGGCACTTCTCAAAGGCCTCGGCAATGATATCGTAAGTCAGGCCGTCGATCTTGATGTCCATCTGGATGGCAGTGATGCCCTTGCGGGTGCCGCCCACCTTGAAGTCCATATCGCCGTGGAAATCCTCCACGCCCTGAATGTCCAGCATGGTCATCCAGCGGTCGCCCTCGGTGATCAGGCCGCAGGAGATGCCGGCAACAGGTGCCTTGATGGGCACACCGGCATCCATCAGGGCCAGCGTGGAACCGCAGATGGAAGCCTGAGAGGTGGAGCCGTTGGAGCTCAGGACCTCAGAGACACAGCGGATGGTGTAGGGGAACTCCTCCAGAGAGGGCAGCACGGGAACCAGAGCGCGCTCTGCCAGTGCGCCGTGGCCGATCTCGCGGCGGCCGGGGCTGCGGGGTGCGCGGGCCTCGCCGACAGAATACGGCGGGAAGTTATAGTGATGGATGTAACGCTTGGTCTGCTCGTCGGTCAGATCGTCCATCAGCTGGTTGTCCTTGGTGCCGCCCAGGGTGCAGGTGGTCAGCACCTGGGTCTGGCCGCGGGTGAACATACCGGAGCCGTGGACCCGGGGCAGGATGCCCACTTCGGCAGCCAGCGGGCGGATCTCGTTGATGCCGCGGCCATCCACGCGCTTGCCCTCATCCAGCAGCCAGCGGCGGACAACGTACTTCTGCATCTTGTAGCTGACAAGGTCGAGGTCTGCGTCAGACAGATCGGGGTACTCCTCAGCGATCTTGTCCATGATGGGCAGCAGAGCAGCATCCCGCACATTCTTGTCGTCGGTATCCATGGCGGCCTTGAAGTCGTCCAGGTACTTGTTCTGGATGGCGTGGAACACGTCCATATCCAGACCCACCACCTGGAAATCGATCTTCGGCTTGCCGCGCTCTGCAACGATGCCGTTGATGAAGGTGATGATCTTCTTGATCTCAACGTGGGCGGCCTTGATGGCATGGAGCATGGTGTCCTCGTCCACCTCGTTGGCACCGGCCTCGATCATCACGATCTTGTCCATGGTGGCGGCAACGGTCAGGGCCAGGTCACTCACCTTGCGCTGCTCCTGGGTGGGGTTCAGGACGATCTCGCCGTCCACCAGGCCCACCTGAACACCGCCGATGGGGCCGTTCCAGGGGATCTCGGACACAGCGGTGACCAGAGACGCACCGATCATGCCGGCGATCTCAGGGCTGCAATCGGGGTCCAGGCTCATTACGGTCATGGTGATGCAGACATCGTTGCGCATCTCCTTGGGGAACAGCGGGCGCATGGGGCGGTCCACCACGCGGCTGGTCAGGATGGCGCGCTCACCGGGGCGGCCTTCACGGCGCATAAAGCTGCCGGGGATGCGGCCTGCGGCGTAAAGCTTTTCCTCATACTCCACGTTCAGGGGGAAGAAATCCACACCTTCGCGGGGCTTGGGGCTCATCACAACGTTGCACAGCACGCAGGTCTCGCCGTAGCGGATCAGGGCGCTTGCGTTGGACAGGCCGCACATCTTGCCCATCTCGACCTTGAACGGACGGCCAGCCAGCGTGGTCTCGTAGACCTTGAAGTTTTCAAAGGTCTCTTTGCGGGAACCAAATTCAATTGCCATTTGGTTTTGCCTCCTTTGTCCTTTTGCGGTTTATCTTCTTATCTTCCAAAAGGCAGCGGCCAGCGCATCATAGCAATAAAGCCAACGCCCGTGCCTTTTACAGCACAGGCGCTCGATTTACTGCTGCAACGCGCAGCAGCGGCCTGTTGTTCCTCAAAAAAGAGCAAAGGGCAGGCACCACATTGCGGTACCTGCCCTCTGTTTTCTATTACTTACGCAGACCCAGGGTTGCGATCAGAGCACGGTAACGCTCGATGTCCTTCTTCTGGAGGTAGGCCAGCAGATTGCGGCGGCGGCCAACCATCTTCATCAGACCACGGCGGCTGTGGTGATCGTTAGGGTTCTTCTTCAGGTGCTCGTTCAGCTCGTTGATGTGAGCGGTCAGCAGAGCGACCTGAACCTCGGGGGAGCCAGTGTCCTTCTCGGTCAGAGCGACTTTGGCCATAACTTCCTGCTTGTTCATAGTAACAGTACCTCTTTATAAAATTTTATTTGCCGTCGGCACAGAATGCGGGAAAACGGTACTCCCAAATGGGCATACTCCCAGCCCCGTGCCGCGGTAACATGGCTAGTATAACAGAAATCCGTGCAAAAAGCAAGAAATATTTTACTATGATTTCGCAAAATATGCCTTGGCACGCCGGGCCGCATGGTCGATGCAGGCCTTCAGCTCGTCCAGGGTATCAAACTTTTTGCTGGGGCTCAGGTAGGCGTAGAACTCCACCACCGGGTCGGTGCCGTAGAGGTCGCCGGAAAAATCCGGGATAAAGGTCTCACAGGTCACCTTGGTCTCGTCCGAATTGACAGTGGGCCGGGTCCCCAGGCCGGTGGCCGAGGGATACCAGGTATCACCGATCCGGGTGCGGGTGATGTAGATGCCATAGCGGGGCATCTGGAAGCCCGCCGGGTAGATCTGGTTGATGGTGGGCACGCCCAGCGTGTGGCCCAGACCCGCCCCGTGCTGCACCGCGAAGCGGATGGCATAGGGCATCCCCAGCATGGCGTTGGCGGCAGGCACATCGCCGCCCTCCAGTGCCGTGCGGATGCGGGTGGAGGACACCGGCTTTTCCTCAAACTGTGCCATAGGCACCACCACGACCTCCACCCCCAGCGGGGCGCAGAGCTCCTTCAGCAGCTCGGGGGTCCCGGCGGCCTTGGCACCAAAGGTAAAGTTTTCGCCGCAGAACAACGCCCTGGCGTGGCAGTCCTGCACGATGCCGTACACGAACTGCTCCGGGGTCATGGCGCGGATCTCCTCAAACTCGGGGCAGAGGTAATACTCCACACCCAGGCTTGCGATAAGGGCATGCTTATCCTCGGTGGAGAGCAGACGGCGGCCCTTCATTTTGCTGTCAGCGGGCAGCTTGAAGGTGAACACCGCCGGGGCAGCGCCGTGGGCCTTTGCCCACTCCACTGCTCCCTCAATGACGGCACGGTGGCCGATGTGGATACCGTCGAAGTAGCCCATGGCAACAGCAGTGCCGCCCTCATGTTCCAGCGCCAGCGGCGACAGAGATGAAACGATTTGCATTGGTCGTCAGTTCCTTTCCACGAACAGCTTTTCCACCTTGAGCACACCGTTCACCACATTGGCAAGACCCAGAAACTGCCCTCCGGCGTTCCGCACGCGGTAGCGGCCGTCGGCAGCGGGATAGCGGCTGGTGGGGCACCCGTTGTAGAGGTGCTGCTCCACCCGCTCGTCCGCCACCAGCAGCGGCAGGCTGGCGAACACGCTTTCCACCGGCAGCATCAGAGCCTGCAGGGCCTCCGGCCCCGCGTCCTTTGCCGCCTGGATCTCTTCCAGCGTGTGGGCATCGGCTTCTGAATACACCCCGGCGGCCACGCGGCGCAGGGCACTCATGGTGCCCTTCTGGCCCATGGCTTCGGCAATCTCCTCCAGCAGCACCCGGATATAGGTGCCCTTGGAGCACTTTACGGTCAGGGCATACTCGTTTTCCGCAGGGCTGCCCTCGTACCGGATGTCCAGGATCTCGATCGGCCGGGCCTTGCGCTCCACAGTTTTGCCCTCCCGGGCCAGCTTATAGAGCGGCTGACCGTTGATCTTGACCGCCGAGTACATGGGCGGGGTCTGCATCCGGGGGCCGAGGAACTGCGGCAGAACGGCCAGCAGCTCCTGCTCCCCTGCCGTTACCGGGGCGTTCTCCAGCACAGTGCCGGTCACATCCCCGGTATCGGTGCGCTGGCCCAGCCTGAGGACAGCGCGGTAGGCCTTGGTGTGGTCCAGCTGCAGATCAACTGCCTTGCTGGCCCCGCCGCAGAACACCGGCAGAACACCGGTCGCCATGGGGTCCAGCGTACCGCTGTGGCCCAGTTTCCGGGTGCCCAGAATGCCCCGCAGCTTGGCAATGACATCAAAGCTGGTCCAATCGGTGGGCTTATCAACAATGAGGATCCCCTGCATCATGCTTCCTCCTGCGGTGCATCAAGAACAGCTTCCACCTCAGAGAGGATCGCGCTCTTGGCGTTGTCAAGGTTGCCCAGCAGCTCACAGCCCGCCGCACGGGTGTGGCCGCCGCCGCCCAGACGGCGGGCAATGGCACAGGCATCCACGCCCTTGGCGGTGCGCACGCTGATGCGATAGCTGCCGCCGGGCTGCTGGCGCAGGGTCAGGCCGACCTTCACGCCCTCAATGCTGATGGGCAGGCTGGTCAGCTCTTCCAGATCCGCAGGGTCTACCCTGCTCTGCTCGATCTCATCCCGGGTCAGGTAGATGAGGGCGCAGCGGCCATCCAGATGATATTCCAGATGGTTGCGGGCGATCCGCTCGGCTTCCATCCGCTCCCGGGACTTGGTGTCAAACAGCAGGGTGTTCAGCTCCTCCACATGGGCACCGGCCTCCATCAGCTTGGCAGCAGTGATGTGGGTGCTGGCCTTGGTGGAAGAGAACTTGAAGCAGCCGGTATCCGTGGACAGGCCGGTATACAGGCAATCGGCAATGTGGGGGGTGATCTCCACATGCATGGCACAGATCACCTCATACAGCAGCTCTGCCGCAGCGGCGGCGCTGCCGTCCAGCAGCGTGAACTCGGCGTAGCCGCTGTTGCCTGCATGGTGGTCGATGCACAGGTCCACATGGCGCGTGTACTGGGGAACGCCGTTGCCCTCGCCAAACAGCTGGACGCTGGCAACATCCACAGCCACCACGATCTGCGGCTCAAATTCGCCCTTGAACAGGCGGGGGTTGGTAAATGCGTACCGGCCGGGGATGGGGTCGGCGCAGAGCACGGCTGCGTGTTTTTCCAGTGCAAGCAGCGCATAGTAGAGCGCGCTGCCGCAGCCGACCGTATCACCATCCGGGTTTTTGTGGCACAGAATCAAGATGTTATCTGCAGCAAGCAGCTTTTCTGCCATCTGCTGTACATTCAGCTGTTCTGTCATCCCATGTTCCATCCTTTCCGCAAGGCTGATTATTCCTCGGTCTCTTCCGGCTGGCTGGTTTCCTCAGCGTCACCGTTCACGTTCAGCGTGCGGAGCAGCTCATTGATGTGGGCTGCGTAGGCGGCACCGTCGTCCTCCACAAAGATGAAGCGCGGAGCCTTCCGGATGTGCATCTTCTTGCTGACCTCGGTGCGCACATGGCCTGCGGCACGGTTCAGTGCCTCGATGGCGGGCTTGGGGCCGTCCTCGCGACCCATCACGCTCACATAGACCTTTGCAACATCCAGGTCAGGTGTCACATCCAGACGGGTGACGGTCAGCAGACCGCCCTCCAGGCGGGGGTCCTTCAGCCGTCCGATGATGGCAATGACCTCGCGCTTCATATCCTGGGCAAGACGACCCATATTTTTCTGAGACATAAATTTCTCCTATAATAACCTCTCCGTCATTGCTTCGCAATGCCACCTCTCCTGATAGGAGAGGCAAGCACACGCCCTGCCCAGCTCCCCTGCCAGGGGAGCTGGCGAGCGGATGCGAGCCTGAGAGGTTTTTTCAATTAGTCCCGATATTCTTCCATCTTGAAGGCCTCGTAAACGTCGCCTTCCTTGACATCGGCAAACTTTGCCAGCGTAACGCCGCACTCGTAGCCCTCGGCCACTTCCTTGGCATCATCCTTGAAGCGCTTCAGAGATGCGATCTCGTCCTCCGTGATGACGATGCCGTCACGGACAACGCGCACCTTGCTGTCGCGGGTGATCTTGCCGCTGGTCACGCGGCAGCCTGCAACGGTGCCCACGTTGCTGATCTTGTAGACCTGACGGACCTGCAGCTCGCCCAGAGCCACCTCGCGGAACTTGGGAGCCAGCATACCCTTCATAGCGTCGGTGACATCGTTGATGGCATCGTAGATGACGCGGTACATCCGCATCTCGACCTTGGTGGCAGCGGCTTCTTCCTTGGCCACGTTGTCGGGGCGGACATTGAAGCCGATGATGATGGCGTTGGAGGCATCGGCCAGGTCAACGTCGGACTTGCTGATGGCACCGACACCGGCGTGGATGACGCGGACGCGCACCTCATCATTGGAGATCTTCTCCAGGCTCTGCTTGACGGCCTCGGCGGAGCCCTGCACATCAGCCTTGACGACAATGGCCAGCTCCTTCATATCGTTCTGTGCCATCTGGCTGAACAGGTTATCCAGAGTGACCTTCTGGAAGGAGGAGAACTGCTTCTCCTTGGCAGCGGCAATGCGCTGCTCTGCCAGCTCACGGGCCAGACGCTCGTCGGCAACGGCCTCGAACAGGTCGCCTGCCTCGGGCACAGCGGTCAGGCCGGTGATCTCCACGGGGGTGGAGGGGCCTGCATCGTTCAGCAGCATGCCCTTGTCGCTGCGCATGGTACGCACACGGCCCACAGCGGTACCGGCAATGATGACATCACCGGCATGCAGGGTGCCGTTCTGCACCAGAATGGTGGCGATGGGGCCCTGGCCCTTGTCCAGACGAGCCTCAACAACAGCACCCTTGGCGCGGCGGTTGGGGTTGGCCTTGAGCTCCATGACCTCGGCCTCCAGCGCGATCCGCTCCAGCAGGTCGTTGATGCCCATGCCGGTCAGTGCGGAAACGGGGATGCAGGCCACATCGCCGCCCCAGTCCTCGGTGATGATGCCGTACTTGGTCAGGCCTTCCATCACGCGCTCGGGGTTTGCAGTGGGCTTATCCATCTTGTTCATGGCCACGATGATCTTGACATTGGCAGCCTTGGCGTGGTTGATGGACTCCACGGTCTGGGGCATGATGCCGTCATCGGCGGCAACGACCAGAACAGCGATATCGGTCATGTTGGCACCGCGGGCACGCATGGAGGTGAATGCCTCGTGGCCCGGCGTATCCAGGAAGGTGATCAGGCTGTCGTTGATCTTGACCTGATATGCACCAATGGCCTGGGTGATGCCACCAGCCTCGCCTGCGGTGACATTGGTCTTGCGGATGGCATCCAGGATACTGGTCTTGCCGTGGTCAACGTGGCCCATGACACAGACAACGGGAGGGCGCTCCACCAGATCCTCGGCGGAATCCTCCTCCTGGGTGAACAGGCGCTCCTCGATGGTCACATGCACCTCGTGCTCGACCTTTGCGTGGAACTCCTCAGCCAGCAGAGATGCGGTATCGAAATCGATCACATCGTTGATGGCGTGCATCTCGCCCATCTGCATAAACTTGGCAATGACCTTGCCGGCCTGCTGCTTCAGGCGGGCAGCCAGCTCGCCGACGGTGATTTCATCGGGGATCATCACCTTCAGCTGTGCATTGCGGGCCTTTTCCAGCTGGATGCGCTGCAGGCGCTCGAACTCGGTCTCGCGCTTGCCCTTCTGGAACTGCTGACGCTGGCGCTGGCCGCGCTGGGTGAACTTCTGCTTGTTGCCCTGCGGGGTGGGCTTGCGGCGGTTCTCGGTGTTCTTGGTGGAAGCCAGATCGTCGTAGCGGGCATCGAAGCGGTCCACGTTCACATCCACGGTGCGGGTATCGACCGTCACCTGGCTGTCCTCGCGGCGGACAGAGACGGACTGAGCCGGGGCAGCAGAGGCCTTGGCACCGGTCTCGCGGGCCAGCTCGCTCAGGGAGACAGTCTTCTCCTCGCGCTTCTTGTGCTGCTCATTCTTCTTCTCGCCGTGCTTATTGTTGTTATTGTTTGCCTTGGGCTGCTCTGCCTTTGCGGCAGGGGCAGCGGGCTTTGCCTCGGGCTTCTTCTCAGCAGCCTTGGGCTCGGCCTTTTTCTCCGCAGGCTTCTCGGCCTTTTTCTCCGCCTTCTTTTCAGGCTGGGCAGGCTGCTTTGCGCTGTTCAGATACTCGTCCAGGCTGGCAACGCTGTTGTCCTTGCTGAATTTCTCCAGCAGGTAGTTCAGCTCGTTCTCTTCCAGGGTAGAGCTGTTCTTCTTGCCGGTGCTGCCCATGGCAGCCAGCTCATCCAGGACCTTCTTTGCAGAAACATTCAGGTCCTTTGCAAAATCGCTCACTTTATATTTTACGGTCATTCGCTCATATCCTCCTCATTTTTGATTGCCCCGCAGTCCGAAAGACGGTCAAAGCAGAGCTTTGCGAGGTTGCGGTCAGTCACCGCGTAAACAGCCACAGGCTTGCGGCTGATATCGGCCAGGCGGTCCTGGGTCAGCGGCATGGAGATCACGTCCACCAGGTCGCCCACAGCGTAGTTCAGGCGCTGCACGGTCTTGGCGCTGGCATCGGACGCGACCATTACCAGCCATGCCTTGCTCTTGACGCAGGCATCTTCCACGGCATCAAAGCCCATGGTCAGCGCGCCTGCCTTGCGGCAGAGGCTCAGCGCCTGAAACAGCGCTTCTTCCGGGGCCATTTTGGGCTTTTCGGGGGTATTGTTATGCTTCGCCATTCGGCTGGGCCTCCTTTTCCACGTCGGCCAGCTGTGCGGCCAGCGCATCGTAAACCTCGGCGGGAACCGGCTGCTCAAAGCAGCGCTCCAGCGCCTTTTTCTTTTTGGCCTTTGCCAGACAGGCCGGGTCCGGGCAGAGGTAAGCGCCGCGGCCCGGCTTCTTGCCCACGGGGTCGATGCTGATCTCGCCGCTGGGGGCGCGCACCACCCGCACCAGTTCCTTTTTGGGGCGGCTGGTCATGCAACCGATGCACTGGCGGGCAGGGATCTTTTTTTGTGCCATCCGGTTTCCCTCCTTCAGGTGCGGTCACAGCCGCTCTTACTCAGCGTCCTCGGTCTTGGGCTCGGCAGCCTTGGGCTCCTCGTCCTCGCCATAGTAGCCGCTCTCGGGGCGGATGTCGATGTTGTAGCCGGTCAGGCGGGCGCACAGGCGGGCGTTCTGGCCCTTGTTGCCAATGGCCAGACTCAGCTGCTGGTCGGGCACGGTGACGCGGCAGGAGCGGGTCTCGCCGGGCAGCAGCTCGACCTTGAGCACCTTGGCGGGGCTCAGGGCTGCGGAGATGAACTCGGAGACATCCTCACTCCACTTGACGATATCGATCTTCTCACCGCCCAGCTTCTCGACCACAGCGGCCACACGGTCGCCGTGGGGGCCGATGCAGGCAGAAACGGGGTTGACGTTGGCATCCTTGCTCCAGACAGCCATCTTGGTGCGGGCACCGGCCTCGCGGCTGATGGCCTTGACCTCAACGGTGCCGTCATAGATCTCGGGCACTTCCAGCTCGAACAGGCGCTTGACCAGGCCCGGGTGGGTGCGGCTGATCATCACGCGGGCACCGCGCTCGCCGCTGACCACGTCCACAACGTAGACCTGCAGGGTCTGGCCCTCGGTGTAGGTCTCGCCGGGCACCTGCTCGTTGCGGGGCAGGATGGCCTCGCCGCCCTTGCCCAGGTCCAGGGCCACGATGCCCTTCTCGTTGTCCACACGGGTAACGGTGGCCTGGATGATATCATGGGCGCGGGACTGGATCTCGCTCAGCTGCTGGCTGCGCTCGGCTTCCCGGATGCCCTGACGGATGACATGCTTTGCGGTCTGGGCGGCAATGCGGCCGAAGTCCTTGGTCTTGAGGGGGGTCACAACGCGGTCGCCGACCTCATAGCTCTTGCGGATCTTCTGGGCCTCGGTGATGCCGATCTCGGCGTGCTCATCGTACCAGTCCTCATCGGCGACAACGTTCTGCACCAGAGCGACGTTGAACTTGCCGTTGTCGGGATCGATCTCCACCAGAACGTTGTCGTCCTCGACCTCATAGTTCTTCTTGACAGCGATCACGATGGCAGCCTTGATCTTCTCGATCAGGTACTCTGCGGTGATGCCGCGCTCATGCTCCAACATGGAGAGAGCTTCAAAAAAATCATTGTTCGCTGCAGCCATTTTTCGGGTTCCTCCTAAATATCATTCTTTCTCTTTTAATCAAACAGGTCCTCGTCGTCACACAGGCGCACCGTGCTGACGGCGGAAAGCTCGAACTGCATGGGGCCGGCCGGGCCTTCGAGCGTGATGGTATTGCCTTCGCGGGAAGTCAGGAGGCCGGAAAACTCCTTAACACCGTTCTCGTTGGCCCGGTACAGCCTGACGCTGATCTTCTGGCCCCGAACGGCTTCGTAGTGCTCCGGGCGGGTCAGCTTGCGGCCCAGGCCGGGGCTGCCGACTTCCAGATAATAGCTCTGTTCAATGGGGTCCGCCTCATCCAGGATGGGGTCCAGCGCATGGGAGACATCGGCACAGGTGTCGGTGTCCATGGTAGTGCCGTCCGTTTTGTCGATGAGGACACGGAGATACCAGTCCGGCCCTTCCTTTTCAAAGACCACGTCCCACAGGCGCAGGCCCATGCCCTCCACAGTGGGGCGGACAAGCGCTTCGACTCTCTGGGCGGTATTTCCGCCAGACTGCTTCGCCATAAAAACCTCCAAACAAACAAGAAACGCGGACCTTGCGGCCCACGTTTCAGTAAAAGTTATATCGTACTATTAGAATATAGCATACTTCCGGTAATTATGCAAGGGGGTTTCGTGAAATTTTGCCTTATCCTTTGCCGTACCACAGCACTTCAAGAATCAAAACCTTCTCACAATCTTCTTATGCATCATAGGTTTCCACTTCTGTTTTTGTATCTCCACACTTGGTACAGACATAATAATAAGTCACCTTGATAAAATCTCTTCCAATCGGCATATTCCGGAATTCCTCCCGGACAACCTTATCAAGATCATAATTATGCTTGCAGGTATCAGGTATAATCGGTTCCGGGGATACATCACGTGCTTTTTGTTCTGCCGCTTCAATCAAACGGAACATTTCGCTCGACTGCTGCGCCACATGCTGATTTACATACGCTTCCACTTGCGTAAAATCATAGCTGGAAGTTCTTGAAGTTTCAACAAGTTCTTCTGTCTTTTCTTTTCCCAGAACCAGCTCCAGCATACTGTCAATCCGTTTCTGGGTCTCTGTTTCAAAATATTGATCGATTCTGGAGGTGTCAAACGCCGCAAAAGCCGTTGCACCAACAGATATAACCAGTAAAAGGCTTAATAGCACCGCTGTCAATCGTTTCATAGTTTGCATCTCCTTTCTCTTACCCATATTAATATCACTTATACGTGGTCACAATATATTCTGCACCGCAATTTGTGCAGACATAATACTCCGTAGTAACCGTATATGTTCTACCCGTCTTCGGGTCCGTTTCCGATACACTTGTAGCATACTTAAAGCTATACAAATGGCTGCATACATCCGGTATAATCGGTTCCGGAGATAAATCATGCGGAGCGATATTTCCTTCTGCAAAAGAAATCACGCCCATCGTACATACCATAGCCAAGGTCAATAGGAACATCATCAAACGCTTCATAGCATTTCCATCCTTTCATCTTGTCTTGTGGTTCGGTCAAAGTGCACTTTTTATAGTAAAAGTATAACATCCCCTTTTTTTGATGTCAATATTTTTCTTTCATGTGAAATATCTTTTGTGCATTCATACAATTATCGAGTTTCTAGTCGTTCTAAATAAGCAAAAATCCTTACAGACTAATCACAGACTGTAAGGATTTAACGAATTATTTATATTGAACGATTACAGCACCCAGACACCGTTCCGGAACAGTTCCACCACACGGCCGTCACGGCACTTGCCGGTGATATGGCTGTCCTCTGCACCGATCATCACATCCTCATGGATGGTGGACTGGTTCATGCCGCGCTCTTCCAGCTGCTCCTTGGTCAGGCCGGTGCCGCCCTCGGTGGTGCCGGGGTAGCTGGCACCAAAGGCGATGTGGCAGGCAGCATTCTCATCGAACAGGGTGCTGTAGAACAGCGCGCCGCTGCGGTTGATGGGGCTGGATGCGGGCACCAGTGCCACCTCACCGATATGGCGGGCACCCTCATCGGTATCCAGCAGCCGGCCCAGCAGGTCAGCGCCCTCCTCGGCTCCATGCTCAACGACCTTGCCATCCTTGAAGGTAACATGGAATCCCTTGATGAGCTGACCATTGAACACATAGGGCTTGGTGCCGTAGACGATGCCGTCCACCTTATCCTTGTGGGGAGCGGTGAACACTTCCTCGGTGGGGATGTTGGGCAGGAAGAACACGCCCTTCTCGTTCTTGCTGCCGGCGCTCTCCCAGCTGGCCTGTTCGGCCAGGCCCACGGTCAGGTCAGTGCCGTTGGCGCTCTCAAAGTGGACGCTCTCCAGATCAAGGGCATTCATCTTCTCACCCAGACTGGTCAGACGGTCCAGATGTGCCTTCCACTCGTTGACGGGGTCACCGCCGGTCACGCGGCAGACATCAAAGATGAGCTGCCACAGCTTCTCGATGGCGGCATCCGTATCCAGCTCGGGGAACATCTTCTTTGCCCAGGGGGCGCTGGGCATGGCGGCAATGGACCACTGCACCCTGTCATTCATGGTGTACTCCCGCCAAGGAGCCATAAATTTCCGGTTGGCGGCGTTCACACGGCTGATCTTGGCACCATCCAGACCGGCGTAGACCTCGGGGTCATCCGCAATGAGGTGCAGCACGCAGACACTGCCCTCGCTCTCTGCGTAGTCGAGGTAGCGGCGCAGCTGGTAGGGCTTGCTGTCGGTCAGGGCTTCCTCGCTGCCCAGCTCCATCCGGGTGCGGGATACGGCATTGTCGCTCCAGTCCACCTGAACATCACGGGCACCGGCCTCAAAGCCGCTGCGCACACACAGGCGGGCCAGCGGGGCAGCCTCCAACGGGCAGCGGATGATCATGGTCTGGCCCGGCTGAGGGTTCACGCCCACCCGGACGATAAAGTCAGCGTATTTTTTGAGCAGTTCATCAAAGTTTTTCACAAAAGGTTCCTTTCTGCCGCAAGAAACGGCATGGTTGTTTTGCCCTAAGTATACCCTCTTTTTTCAATTCTGTCCATCGGATAAAAGAAAACAGACGCTTCCGGCGTTGAAAAACGGGGAAACGTCTGCTATACTAACCTTGGGAGTGCTGTCCACATACGGTAAGCGGTCTAACCTTTCCGGCCCAAGCGTCGGGGAGGCGAATATTTTTTGTCGTGCCCCTGACGCTCTGCTGCGAAAGGGGTGATGCTCTATGACGCTATTGGAAACTTTAGCCCTGCTGACGTTGCTTGCAACCGTCGGCTTTGGCGTGTTCGATATCGCATGGAAAATCTTTACACACAAAAAATGACCGCCCTCAGCGTCCAAACTTGAGCGGTCATTCTTTGTGAATAACTTGCCGGGAAGGTACTGACCGTTTGCCGGACAGCACTCTCTTTATCTATAATATACCACAGCCCCGCCGAAATTGCAACGGCGGGGCTGTTTTTATTTGGATCAGAACTCGATCTTGCTCTCGATATAGCTCTTGAGCTCGGAGATGGGCATACGCACCTGCTCCATGGTGTCACGGTCGCGGACGGTGACGCAGTTGTCAGCTGCGATCCCCTTGGCCTCGTCACCCACGGTGTCGAAGTCCACGGTGATGCAGTAGGGAGTGCCGATCTCATCCTCGCGGCGGTAACGCTTGCCGATGGAACCGGTATCATCGTAGTCCACCATGAAGTACTTGCTCAGCTCGTTACGAATCTCCATGGCCTTGTCGCCCAGCTTCTTGCTCAGGGGCAGCACAGCACACTTGTAGGGAGCCAGAGCCGGATGCAGACGCAGGACGGTGCGGACATCTTCCTTGCCCTTGGCATCGACCAGATGCTCCTCATCGTAAGCCTCGCACAGGAAAGCCAGTGCCACACGGTCGCAGCCCAGAGAGGGCTCGATCACGTAGGGGATGTAGTGCTCGTTGGTCTCGCTGTCGAAGTACTCCAGGCTCTTGCCGGAGGCCTCCTGATGGCGGGTCAGGTCGTAGTTGGTGCGGTCTGCAATGCCCCACAGCTCGCCCCAGTCGGTGAACGGGAAGGCATACTCGATATCGGTGGTGGCACGGCTGTAGAAGGCCAGCTCTGCGGGCTCGTGGTCACGCAGGCGCAGATGCTCCTTCTTGATGCCCAGGCTCAGCAGCCAGTTCTCGCAGTAGTTCTTCCAGTAAGCAAACCACTCCAGATCGGTGCCGGGCTTGCAGAAGAACTCGCACTCCATCTGCTCGAACTCACGGGTGCGGAAGGTGAAGTTGCCCGGGGTGATCTCGTTGCGGAAGGCCTTGCCCACCTGGCAGACACCAAAAGGCAGCTTGCGGCGGGTGGTGCGCTGGATGTTGGCAAAGTTGACGAAAATGCCCTGTGCGGTCTCGGGGCGCAGGTAGCAGGTAGAAGAGCTGTCTTCGGTAACACCGATGGCAGTCTTGAACATCAGGTTGAACTTGCGGATGGGGGTGAAGTCATGCTTGCCGCAGACAGGGCAGACGATGTCCTCGTGGTCGGCGATGAACTGATCCATCTCATCAAAGCTCATGGCATCCACATTGACCTCGGGATGCTCCTCACCGATCAGCTTATCGGCGCGGTGGCGGGCCTTGCAGGCACGGCAGTCCAGCAGGGGGTCAGAGAAGCTGGAAACGTGGCCGGTGGTCACCCAGGTCTGGGGGTTCATAATGATGGCAGCATCCAGGCCCACATTGTAGGGGCTCTCCTGGACAAACTTCTTCAGCCATGCTTTCTTGACGTTGTTCTTGAACTCAACGCCCAGGGGACCGTAGTCCCAGCTGTTGGCAAGACCGCCATAGATCTCAGAACCGGGGAACACGTAACCACGGTTCTTGCAAAGATTGACGATCATATCAAGGGTCTTTTCGCTCTGTTCCATTGTAATAACATCCTTTCCGTCCGCGGCTGGCTTGCCGTGTCGTGTGTGTTGTTTCGGGCAGCTTTCCCCACTGCCGCGTATCTCTACTTTACCATGTTTTCTTATTTTTGTAAAGCAAAAGGCCGCTGCATTTCTGCAACGGCCCTTTCTTTCTGAGAAACAGGCGGGGTGACGTTTCCCGCATCTCCTAACACCGGGCGACGGCTGCCTGTTCCGTCCTCTGTTTCTCTTTGCAAGTTTTACTTATGATACTTCATACCGGCATTGATGGTACAGGCCCGGTAGATCTGTTCGGTCAGCACCAGGCGGGCCAGCTGATGGGGCATGGTGATGCGGCCCATACTGAATCTGAGGGCTGCGGCTTTCTTCACTTCATCGGACAGGCCGTGGGAGGAGCCGATGACGAACGCCACATCCCCTGCCCCGCTGTTTGCGCGGTCGGCCAGGAACTGCGCCAGCTCATCGGAGGAGATCTGCCTGCCCTCAATGCACATGGCAACGATGGCAGCACCCTTGCGCACATTGGAGAGGATAGCTTTTCCTTCCTTCTCCAGTGCTTTTTTCACCACAGCATCGGAGGCATTTTTCTCCTCGATCTTTTCCTCCGGCAGCTCGATGATCCGGAATGCCGCAAAGGCAGCCAGACGCTTCTGGTACTCTGCCACGCCCTCGGCAAAATATTTTGCGTTCATTTTACCAATACAGATCAGGTCAATATTCTGCATTACAGCTTCCTCTTTTCAGGATAAACGATTTAAAATTGTCTCCGCTACTGCTTGAACTCCCTCAGTCACGGCTTACGCCGTGCCAGCTCCCTCGGAGAGGGAGCCTCTGGCGAAACCGGATACTTTGCAATTCAAGCAAAAGCTTTCCCGCCATGCCAAAGGCCCCATCCTAGAGGGGGCTGTCGAGCGAATGCGAGACTGGGGGAGTTTTTTACAGCATTGTCAGCTGCTCGCCCTCGTCCTCGGCGCGGATGAGCGCGCCGGTGGCGGGCAGGCTGCGGACACGGTAGCGGTGGGGGTTGGCAAGCTCCAGCGTTTCCGCCGGGACGACAGATGCAATGGTCTGGCTCTTTTTCAGGGTCACAACAGCAACACCCTGGCTGTCGCGGGTGGTCTTGGCAGCGATCTGCGCCGTGTTGACCAGCAGCATCCGGCCTGCGCTGGTGCGGATGACCAGCTCCGTGTCCTCGGGCAGGAAGAGCAGCTTTGCCAGCGGCTCCTTGTCGGAGTAGGCCTTGAGCAGCTTGCGGCGGTTCTGCTTGGTGGCGTAAGAGGCCAGCGGGATCTTTGCGCACTTGCCCCCCGCAAAGAAGAAAAGGACATAGCCGCTGTAATCGCCCGTGATGACCATAGCGAGGATGTTCTCGCCCTCATCCATTCCCAGACGGCCCGGCAGGTAGATGCCCATCTGGGCCACCTTGCCGTCCTCCAGCTCGTTCAGGCGCACCTTGTACACCTGCTGTTTGTCGGTAAAGAAGAGGGCCTCCACATTGTTCCGCGTCTCCACCTGATGGATGATCTCATCGCCCTCTTTCAGCTTGTGGGCACCGGCGGTGCGCAGGCTCTGGGGCGGGATCTTTTTCAGGTAGCCCTCACGGGTGAAGAACACGGTAACGGGATAATCCGGGATGGATTCCTCTTCGGCACCGCTCTCCTCCTCGGGCAGATCATACAGGATCTCGCTGCGGCGGGGCTGGGCGTACTTTTTGGCCACATCGTTCAGCTCATTGATGATGATGCGGCGGATGCGGGCAGGCTTTGCCAGAATATCGTTCAGGTCGGCAATGTCCTTTTCCAGCTGTTCGATCTCACCCGTCCGCTTGAGGATATACTCCCGGTTCAGGTGACGCAGCTTGATCTCAGCCACATAGTCGGCCTGCACCTCGTCGATGCCAAAGCCGATCATCAGGTTGGGCACCACCTCGGTCTCCTCCTCGGTGGTGCGGATGATATGAATGGCCTTATCGATATCCAGCAGAATGGCCGCAAGGCCCTTGAGCAGGTGGAGCCGCTTTTCCTTGCCGTGGAGATCATAGTAGGTGCGGCGGCGGACACACTCCATCCGGAAGGCTGTCCACTCCTGCAGGATCTCCCGCACGCCCATGACCCGGGGCTGACCGGACACCAGCACATTGAAGTTGCAGCTGAAGCTGTCCTCCAGCGGGGTGGTCTTGTAGAGCTTGGCCATCAGCTTTTCCGGGTCCACGCCGCGCTTGAGGTCAAGGGTCAGCTTGAGGCCGTTCAGGTCAGTCTCATCCCGCATATCGCTGATCTCTTTGATCTTGCCCGCCTTGACCAATTCGGCGATCTTGTCCATGATGGCTTCCACAGTGGTGGTGGGCGGGATCTGCGTGATCTCCAGCATATTCTCGCCGGGCACCACATTGTACCGGGCACGCACCTTGATGCTGCCCCGGCCATTCTCATAGACCTCCCGCATCTGGGCCTCATCGTACAGGATCTGGCCGCCGCCCACGAAATCCGGGGCGGGCATGGTGGTGGAGATATCGTGTTTGGGATCCTTCATCAGGGCCACGGTGGTGGCGCACAGCTCTGCCAGATTGAAGGAGCAGATGTTGCAGGCCATGCCGACTGCAATGCCCAGGGTATTGTTGGCCAGAATGGTGGGGAAGGTCACGGGCAGCAGGGTCGGCTCGGTGGTGGTTCCGTCGTAGTTGGGCACAAAGTCCACGGTCTCCTTATCGATATCCCGGAACAGTTCCTCGCAGACACCCTCGAGCTTGGCCTCGGTATAACGGGCAGCGGCGCAGGACATATCCCGGCTGTACGCCTTGCCGAAGTTGCCCTTGCTGTCCACAAAGGGCACCAGCAGGCTCTCGTTGCCCCGGCCCATGCGCACCATGGTATCGTAGATGGCGGCATCACCGTGGGGATTCAGGTGCATGGTGCTGCCCACGATGTTGGCCGACTTGGTGCGGGCACCCTTCAGCAGACCCATCCCGTACATGGTGTACAGCAGCTTGCGGTGGGCGGGCTTGAAGCCATCGATCTCGGGCAGGGCGCGGGAAACGATGACGCTCATCGCGTAGGGCATATAGTTGGTCTCCAGCGTGCTGGTGATGGGATCTTCCAGCACACTGCCCGCGTTCAGGATCTCAACGCCGTCGCCCAGCTGCGGGCGGACAGGCCTGGTCGTTTTTTTGGTTGTTCGTTTTGCCATTTTTGCTCCTCTATATCAGCATCTATATCCCGGATCCAACCCCTCAGTCTCGCATACGCTCGACAGCTCCCCTAATAGTGGGGCCCTTGGCATAGAGGGGAACTCGCAGGGCGTTCCGCAACGCCAGGGCCTCCCCTACTAGGGGAGGTGGCAATGCAAAGCATTGACGGAGGGGTTTATCTCGTCAGCTCACATCCAGATCATCCAGATATTCCGCGCCGTGCTGTGCAATATGTTCTTTGCGTCCGGCAAGGTTATCTCCCAGCAGCAGGTCAAACACCCGGGCCGTTTCCTCCACGTCCGTGGGCAGCACCTTGATCAGGCGGCGGCTCTCGGGGTTCATGGTGGTCAGCCACATCATCTCGGGGTCATTTTCGCCCAGACCTTTGGAGCGCTGGATGGTATACTTTTTGTCGCCGATCTCCTTCAGGAAAGCTGCCTTTTCCGGCTCGGTGTAGGCAAAATAGGTGTGATCCTTTGTGGTGATCTCATACAGCGGCGATTCCGCGATATAGACATAGCCCTCGTTGATCAGAGTGGGGGTCAGCCGGTAGAGCATGGTCAGCACCAGCGTGCGGATCTGGTAGCCGTCCACGTCAGCATCGGTACAGATGACGATCTTATTGTAGCGCAGGTTATCGATGTTGAAGGTGGCAAGTTCCTTGTTATGCTTGCCGCCCAGTTCCACGCCGCAGCCCATGACCTTGATAAGGTCCACGATGACATCGGACTTGAAGATGCGGGCGTAATCGGCCTTCAGGCAGTTCAGGATCTTGCCGCGGATGGGCATGATGGCCTGATATTCACTGTCGCGGCTCTGCTTGACCGCGCCCATAGCGGAATCGCCCTCCACAATGTAGAGCTCCCGGCGGGAAGCATCCTTGGTGCGGCAGTCCACGAACTTCTGCACCCGGTTGGCCAGATCGATCTGGGTGGAGAGCGTCTTTTTGATGCTCTGGCGGGTCTTTTCGGCGTGCTCACGGCTCTGCTTGTTCACCAGCACCTGCTGGCAGATCTTCTGGGCCTCCTCCGGCTTTTCAAGGAAGTAGACCTCCAGATAGTGCTTGAGGAAATCAGTCATGGCCTGCGAGACGAACTTGTTCGTAATGGCCTTCTTGGTCTGGTTTTCGTAGCTGGTACGGGTGGAGAAGCTGGACGAGACGTAGACCAGGCAGTCCTGCACATCCTGGAAGCTGATGGCGCTCTCGCCCTTCTTATAGAGGTTCTTGTCCTTCAGGTATTTGTTGATCTGGTAGACAAAAGCCGTGCGGACGGCGTGCTCGGGGCTGCCGCCGTGTTCCAGCCAGGAGGAGTTGTGATAGTATTCCAGCAGCTGCACCTTATTGGAGAAGCAGAAGGCAGCGCTCATCCGCACTTTATAATCCGGCTGATCCTCACGGTCACGGCCGGAGGCCTCGCTTTCGCAGCTGAACACCGGGGTCAGGGTATCCTCTCCTGCCACCTCCTGCACATAGTCGGCGATGCCGTTCTGGTAGCACCAGCTCTCCTTCCAGGGCTTGCCGGTGGCGGGGTCCTTCTCCTTTTCGTCCGTAAAGTTCAGGGTCAGGCCCGCGTTGACCACGGCCTGACGGCGCAGCACATCCTTATAGTAGCTGCCGGGCACGTCAATGTCCGTAAACACCTCATCGTCGGGCTTCCAGTGGATGATGCTGCCGGTACGGCGACCCTTGTAGGGTTCCTTCTGCAGGCCGCCCACGTTCTCACCCTTTTTGAAGTCGAGGTGGTAATGAAAGCCGTCGCGGTAGATATCGGCGGTCATCCAGGCAGAAGCGTACTGGGTGGCACACAGGCCCAGGCCATTCAGGCCCAGGCTGAACTCGTAGTTATCCTCGCCCTCACCGTATTTGCCGCCCGCGTACATCTCACAGAACAGCAGCTCCCAGTTGTAGCGGCCCTCGCCGTTGTTCCAGTCCACGGGCATACCGCGGCCAAAGTCCTCCACGATCACGCTGCCGTCCTTGCAGCGGGTCACATTGATGGTATCGCCGTGGCCATCGCGGGCTTCATCGATGGAGTTGGAGACGATCTCAAAAATAGAGTGGGCGCAGCCCTCCACGCCGTCTGAGCCAAAGATGACGGCCGGGCGCTTGCGCACACGGTCGGCACCCTTCAGCGAAGTAATGCTTTCGTTGCCATATTCCTGTTTTCTTGCCATGCTGTCCTCCGGGCCTGTTCTCTTGTAATGAGCAGGTCGTCAAATCAAAACGCCTTTGCTCTTTCCCTTATAATAAGTATAAGCGATGTGTAAAGAGCAAAAGCGTCGGTGTTCTTTTCTTTTATTAAACCATAGGTTGTATTACTTGTCAATTTCTTCGGGCAGATTTCTTGTCCTCCTGATTCGGCAGAAAAAAGCCCAGAAAGTCATTCTTATTTTGCGCGTTGAAACGCATAAAACGAAAAAAGTTTCAGTTTTTTTCAAAAATTTTGAATTTACCCCTTTACAAAATCAAAATTTCAGGTATAATAATCATCGTCCGGTGCGCCTCTGTAGCTCAGTCGGTAGAGCAGGGGACTGAAAATCCCCGTGTCATTGGTTCGATTCCGATCGGAGGCACCACCTTTCAGAAGAACAAGAATTACTCCTGTTCCTCTGATATGCGGCCGTAGCTCATCTGGTAGAGCGCCACCTTGCCAAGGTGGAGGTAGCGAGTTCGAGCCTCGTCGGCCGCTCCATAACGGAGTGGTAATAATCACTCCGGATATGGCCCGGTAGCTCAGTTGGTTAGAGCACCAGCCTGTCACGCTGGGGGTCGTCGGTTCGAGCCCGATCCGGGTCGTCTTTCCCTGTGGTGCAAGGGTAAATGCACCAATATGCGGCCGTAGCTCATCTGGTAGAGCGCCACCTTGCCAAGGTGGAGGTAGCGAGTTCGAGCCTCGTCGGCCGCTCCAAATGGAGTGGAAATATTCACTCCAAATATGGTGACGTGGCCAAGTGGTAAGGCAAGGGTCTGCAAAACCCTCATCCACCAGTTCAAATCTGGTCGTCACCTCCAAAAGTTCCCGGAAGCTGCGGCTTCCGGGATTTTTTGTTTTGCTTTTCTTTTCCTCGTTCCCGTGTTACAATGGGGATACTATTTTTGCGAAGGGGGCCGGCAAAGTGCTCTTGAATTCCAGCGAATATCTGAATACCGTTGAATCCATCAAGCAGGAAATTCGCGCGGCGCAGTATCGCGCATCTGTCAGTGTCAACCGGGAGCTTCTGCTTCTCTATCATACGATCGGCAATACGATCAATGCACATAAGACCTGGGGCAGCAAATTCATTGAAAGCCTTTCTGCCGATATCAAACTTGCTTTTCCGGACGCTTCCGGTTATTCCGTTCGGAACTTGAAGTATATGGCAAAATTTGCACTTGCTTACCCTGACGAGGAATTTGTGCAACAGCCTGTTGCACAAATTCCGTGGGGACACAATACCGTTCTCCTGGATAAGCTTTCCTCACCAGAAGAACGCCTATGGTACGCTGAAAAAGTTATTGAAAACGGTTGGTCTCGGAACGTTTTGATTCATCAGATCGAGAGCGGATTATATCAACGTCAGGCCATTGCATCAAAAATCACAAATTTTGAAGCTCGTCTGCCCGCCTCGCAAAGTGAGCTTGCCTTGCAAACGATGAAAGACCCCTATCTCTTTGATTTTATCCCTTTGAAAGAAAATATGCTTGAGCGGGATATCGAGCAGGCTCTTGTCAAAGATGTCACCAAACTTTTGCTGGAGCTGGGCACTGGCTTTGCTTTTCTGGGCAACCAATATCATCTGAATGTCGGCGGTGATGATTTTTATATCGACCTGCTGTTTTATAATCTGAGCCTGCGCTGTTATGTTGTGATCGAATTGAAAACCGGTGAATTCAAACCAGAGTATGCCGGACAGCTCAATTTCTATCTTTCTGCGGTAGATGGATTACTGAAAAAAGAGCAGGATCACCCTTCCATCGGCCTTCTTCTCTGCAAAAGCAAGAACGATCTGGTTGCAGAGTACTCCCTTAAAGATATGAGCAAACCCATCGGAGTCAGCGCATACCGTATCACAAGCTGCCTGCCGGAAGAGTTTGAAAAGCAGCTGCCTTCTGTTGAGGATCTTCAAAAGCGAATTTTGTAAGGCAGATTTTTCCCCGTTCCCGTGTTACAATGGGGATACTATTTTTGCGGAAAGGAGGGCCTGCCATGCCCGCTGAACATCACACCACCCTGACCCCGGACACGCCGGTGCGCTACCTCAAGGGCGTGGGGCCCAAGACCGCCGAGCGGTTTGAGAAACTGGGCATCGTGACACTGGCCGATCTGCTCTGCCACTATCCCCGGCGGTACATCGATTTTTCCCGTCCCTACTCCATTGCCGAGGCCCCGCCAGACACCGAGTGCGTGGTGAAGGCCGAGGTGTTCGCCAAACCTGCCGGGCGCATCCTGCCGGGCGGGCGGCGGATGGAGCGCATCACCGCCGGGGATGATGTTTCCAGCCTGGAGATCACCTGGTTCAACAATCCCTATGCCACCCAGAAGCTGGAGCTGGGGCAGGAATACTATTTTGAGGGCATCGTGACCGGCGGGATGCTTCGCCGTCAGATGGTCAACCCGCAGGTGCGCACGGCGGCACAGATCACCGCCGCTCCCTTCGAGGCCGTTTACCCCCAGACCGAGGGGCTTTCCAGCACCGTGATTGCAAAATGCATCCGGCAGCTGCTCCCCCATGCGGAACTCCTGCCCGACCCGCTGCCAGAGGAGATGCTGAAAAAATACCGCCTGCTCTCCAAGGCCGATGCCGTGCGGGCCATCCACTGCCCTGCCACGGAGGAGGAGGCTTTTGCAGCCCGGCGGCGGCTCATCTACGAGGAGCTGCTGGTGCTCCAGTTGGGCATTGGACGAATGAAGAACCGGGGCAGCGCCTCCACCGGTGCACCCATGCAGCGGCTCGACCCGTCCCCCTTCTGGGCATCGCTCCCCTTCTCCCCCACCGGTGCCCAGCGCCGGGCCGTAGACGAAATTCTGACCGATCTGTCCGGCAGCACCTCCATGAACCGCCTTTTGCAGGGCGATGTGGGCAGCGGCAAAACGCTGGTTGCCGCCGCCGCCATCTGGGCCTGCATCCGCAGCGGATATCAGGCGGCCCTGCTGGCCCCCACCGAGATCCTTGCCGCCCAGCACGCAGAGAATCTGAACCGGATGCTGGCCCCCTTCGGGATGCGTGTGGCCCTGCTGACCGGCGGCATGAAGGCCGCCGCCCGCCGCACCACGCTGGCTGCCATCCGCAGTGACGAAGCCGACCTTGTGGTGGGCACCCACGCCATCCTGAGCGAGGGCGTGGAGTTTGCCCGGCTGGGTCTGGCTGTGGTGGACGAGCAGCATCGCTTCGGCGTGCGCCAGCGCGGAATGCTGGCCGAAAAGGCCGCGAACCCCCATCTGCTGGTGATGAGCGCCACGCCCATTCCACGCACATTGGGCCTGCTGATCTACGGTGATCTGGACATTTCCATTCTCGATGAGCTGCCCCCGGGCCGCAAGCCCGTCAAGACCCGGTGCATCACCGGAAAAAAGCGGCGGGATCTCTACGGCTTTCTTGACCGGGAGATCGGAGCCGGACGGCAGGTATATATCGTCTGCCCCGCCATCGAGGACACGCCGGACGGCGGGCTGAACGCCGTGAAGAGTTACTACGAGGACATTGCCAAAGCCCTTCTCCCCGACCGCCGGGTCGGCCTGATGCACGGTAAGCTCAAGCCAAAGGAGAAAGCCGCTGTAATGGACGATTTCAAAGCCGGCCGGCTGGACGCACTGGTATCCACCACTGTCATCGAGGTGGGCGTGGATGTTCCCAACGCCACCGTCATGGTCATCGAGAATGCCGAGCGCTACGGCCTGAGTGCCCTGCACCAGCTGCGGGGCCGCGTGGGCCGGGGTGCCGCCGAGAGCTGGTGCTTCCTTGTCAGCGACAACACCGCCGAGAGCGTCCAGAAGCGGCTCAAGTTCCTCTGCTCCACCTCGGACGGCTTTGCCGTGGCGCAGTTCGACCTTGAGACCCGCGGCCCCGGCGACTTTTTCGGCAGTCGCCAGCACGGCCTGCCCACCCTGCAGATCGCCGACCTGATGAATGACACCCGCACCCTTCACGCCGCGCAGGCCGAGGCCGCCGCTCTGCTGGCCGCAGACCCCCTGCTGGAAGCGCCGGAGCACAGCCTGCTCGCCGCGCAGGTCGAACAGATGTTCACAAAGGCTGGAGCCATGAATTAAAACAATAAAAAGAACCGGTTTCCATGTATTTTAAATGAGAAAGGCTCCTGCAAAAGCAGGAGCCTTTCTCATTATTACGATTCTGTCATCGGTTCAGGCTTTGCGCCGCTTTGGCGATCACAGCCAGCAGATCGACCAGATGTTCCACGTCCATCTGGCCGCTGTTGTTGGCAAAGGCATAGAAGCAGCCCTGCACGCAGAAGGAAAGCAGGATGCCCCGGTCGGGGTCCGCTGCAAAGGTGGGGTCTTTGGCCGCCAGACGGTCTCGCAGACCCTTTTCAATGCAGTTGGCAAAGATCCCCTGCCTTGCCCCGGAGAAAAGGATGTTCACCGCCTCCTGGTTCTGAACAAAGGCATGGAACAGTTCACGGGTCAGCTGCTCTGTGTGTGCAGCGGTAAGCCCCACATTGGGCACACTGTCCAGAATGACATGGATGAGCTTGTTCTCCAACCGGCTGGACAGCTCATAGATATCCTCATAGTGGGCATAAAAGGTGGATTTGTTCACCTTGGCCAGTGTGCACAGGTCTTTGATCCTGATCTTCTCCAGCGGCTGGCGGGCACGCAGCTCCATGAATGCCTTTTCGATGGCGCGGTCAGTCTTTTCAATGCGGATGTCCAAAATAATCCACCACTTTCATTGTTTCGTTGGATATCCAACGCTTTTCGTTTTTCGGGGATAGACAGTTTGTTCGAGTTTTCTTACAATATCAATAGAGAATCCCTTTCTCTCTCAGCGCGGCTTCGATCCTCTGGAATGTTTCTTCATCCGGGCAGCGAAGGGTGTGCAGATGTACGCCGCCGGTCATCCGGCTGAGCAGGCACTCCGGGGTATTGGCTGCCTGAGTGATAAAGGTGTCCACATCGTATCGGCTGGCGAGGTTCAGGTTGCCCCGCAGTTCGCCGTAAAGCGGGTTTTCCACCGCCACATCGACCACCACGCCTCCCTGATCCACCACCGTGTAAAGCTCGGTGCGCATCTCATCGGCGGTCTTGTGCACACAGGCCAGGATGCCGGTGTAGCCGCCGGGGGTCGGGTGGAACTGATACCCGCGCGGGGTGGCCTCGATTTCGGCCCCGCCTGCCCGCAGAAGGGCCACGTCCCCCACCACGATCTGGCGGCTGACCCCCAGCTTTGCGGCCAGTGCACTGGCACTGATGGGTGCGCTGGCCCCATGAAGCTGTTGCAAGATCTTTTCCCGGCGCTGTGCTGCGTTCATTGTTGTTCCCCCTGTCAGCATTTTTCCCTATTATAATAGTGCATGACAGGTGTCCTGTCAATCCAGACGCAGGACCGTGGCGTAATTGGAGGGCAGCTGGACCTTCATCCGGCCAGATGCAAGGCTGACCATCACATTCTCAGCGCCCACGGTATCGGCCAGCAGGTCCGTTGCAGCGTTGGCCTCCACCGGCAGCTGGAATTCCATCTCAGCCGGGCCGTCGCCGTTGTTGAATACGGCCACGAGGGCTTTTCCATCCAGCACCCGGGCAAAGGCATAGCACTGAGTGGTCAGCTGGAGCTCCTTCACCTCGCCCCAGCTCAGGGCCGGGTATTCGGCCTTCAGCCTGCCCAATGCGGCGTACACACTGGTGACGGGGTTGGTGGTCAGGTCATCCCGGAATTTGTCCAGCTCCAGGCAGGGGCGCAGGGGCCAGTCACTGCCCCACTCCTTTTTGCCCTCGATGCCAAATTCGGAGCCGTAATAGATGGACGGAATGCCCCAAAGCGTGTATACTAGAATTGCAATGTGCCGGATGTGCGCCTTGTTCCGCAGTTTATTGGGCAGGCGCTCCACATCGTGGTTGTCCGAGAAGGTATAAAGCCGGGTGTCGTGGCAGAGCCCCTGCAGACGGCGCATGGTGTGTGCGATCTCAAAATAGTTGTGGTCGTTGTGGCCGCTCCACAGGCCCTTGTGCAGCTCATAGTTGGTAACGGAATGGAGCATTTCAGGGTTGGCCCAGCGGCTGTAATCGCCGTGGATGACCTCGCCCATCAGCCAGAACTCAGGCTTGACCTCGTTGGCAAGGCGGCGCAGGCCCTTCATAAAGTCGAAGTCCAGCACATCCGCTGCATCCAGCCGGATGCCGTCAATGTCGAATGCATCGACCCAGAAGCGGATGGTGTCATAATGGTAGTTCTGCACCTCGGGGTTGCGCTGGTTCAGCTTGACCAGCAGGTTGAAGCCGCCCCAGTTGCCATAAGAAAAGCCGTCGTTGTACTCGTTGTTGCCCCAGAAGTTCACATCGCAGAACCAGTCCTTATAGCGGGCGTTCTCGCGGTTGGCCTGCAGGTCTTTGAAGGCAAAGAAGTCCCGACCCACATGGTTGAACACACCGTCCACAATGACCTTCTGGCCCCGGGCGTGGCAGTTGGCCACGAACTTCCTGAAATCCTCGTTGGTGCCCAGGCGGCGGTCCACCCGGCGATAATCGATGGTATCATAGCCGTGGGAGCCGCTCTCGAACAGCGGGCCGATATAAATGGCCGTGCAGCCCAGGTCTTTGGAGGCGTGCTCGGCCCAGGCGTTCAGCTTTGCGAACGCGCCCGGTGTGGGTTGGCCGTCGTTTTCGTGCGCACAGCCGCACAGGCCCAGCGGATAAATGTGATAAAAAACTGCGGTATCATACCATGCCATAGTTACTCTCTCCCATATCATTTCTTCTGCCGCCCAGCAGCGGCAGGCTCAGTATACCACAAACTCCGCCAATTGTGTGGATGTTTGATAAATTCTCTACATAGTCTCCGTTAAAATCAGCAAGTGTGACGATTTTGATCAAAAATTATTGGTAAATATGACCGGGTGTATCCCGTTGAGAAAAGGAGAAATCTGCATGAACTTTCCCACCATCGACCGCTCGTTCTTTGCGGGCGAATGCTTTGATGCCTACCGTGTGCTGGGCGCGCACCCCTGCCGGGATGACTTTGGGCAGGAGGGCTGGCGGTTTGCCGTGTGGGCCCCGGGGGCTGTGGCTGTGGAGATCTGCGGCGGCTTTGACGGCTGGGGGCCGGGCGTTCCCATGCAGAAAGCCGACACCGGCGTGTGGAGCGGCTTTGTGCCCGGCCTTGCCGAGGGAGAGCTGTACAAATACCGCATCCACGGCAAGGATGGCAGCACCGTGATGCGGGCTGACCCCTACGCCTTTTCCACTGAGCTGCGGCCCGGCACGGCCAGCAGGCTGGCCCGGATGGACTTTGCCTTTGACGATTCCAGCTGGATGGAGCGGCGGGACAAGTGCCGCAACCTGCCCCTGAACATCTACGAGCTCCATGCAGGCAGCTGGAAGCACAAGCCCAACGCCACCCGCGAGGACGGCTCAGACGGCTGGTACAATTACCGGGAGCTGGCCCGGGAGCTGATCCCCTGGCTGCTGGATCACCGCTTCACCCATGTGGAGCTGCTGCCGCTGGCAGAACATCCCTTTGACGGCAGCTGGGGCTACCAGACCACCGGTTACTTCTCTGTCACCAGCCGCTACGGCGACCCCGCCGACTTTGCAGCCTTTGTCAACGCCTGCCACCGGATGGGCATTGGTGTCATCATGGACTTTGTGCCCGTCCACTTTGCCGCCAACGGCGACGCGCTCGCCAACTTTGACGGCACCCACCTCTACGAGTACGACAGCGATGTGGGCCACAGCGAGTGGGGCACCTGCAACTTCAACTATTACCGCCGGGAGGTGTGCAGCTTCCTGAACAGCGCCGCTGCCCTCTGGATGGATGTCTACCACTGCGACGGCATCCGGATGGATGCCATCTCCCGCGCCCTTTATTGGCAGGGCGACCCCAACCGCGGCGTGAACGAGGGCGCTGTTACCTTCCTGCGGAACCTGAACCACGGCCTGAACGAGCGCTGGCCCACCGGCATCTACACCGCTGAGGACTCCACCAACTTCCTCAAGGTCACCGCCCCCACCCGCTACGACGGCATCGGTTTCGATTATAAGTGGGACATGGGCTGGATGCACGACACGCTGGATTATTTTGCCACACCCTTTGGTGAGCGGCCCGATGCCTACCACAAGCTGACCTTCAGTATGCAGTATTTCTACAATGAGCTGTATCTGCTGGCACTCAGTCACGACGAGGTGGTGCACGGCAAAAAGACCATCATTGATAAGCTGTGGGGCACCTACGAGGAAAAATGTGCCCAGCTGCGCACCCTTTACTTCTACATGTACACCCACCCGGGCAAAAAGCTGAACTTTATGGGCAATGAGCTGGGGCATTTCCGGGAGTGGGATGAGAAAAAGGAGCTGGACTGGGGCCTGATGAAGTATCCCTTCCACGACAGCTTCCAGAAATATTTTGCCGAGCTGGGCCGCCTGTATGCCACCGAGCCCGCCCTCTACGACGGCGAGTACAACCCGAACTGCTTTGAGTGGATCGCCTGCGAGAGCCGGGACGAAGGCGTGTACGCCTGGCTGCGGAAGGGCGCGGGCCAGACCATTCTCTGTGTGATGAACACCCAGAATACCGCCCATAAAAAGTTCCCGCTCTACTTCCAGTACCCCTGCGCCGCCGATGAGCTGCTGAACAGCGAGGCTGCCTGCTGGAACGGTGCGGACCGCAGCCGCACCAGACACCTGCACACCACCGATGGCGGCGTGTACGGCCGGGACTACACCCTGAGCGTGGATCTGCCCGCCATGGGCAGCCGGATGTACCGCATCACGCCGGAGACTCCCCACCCGGAAGCCGCGCAGGCCTCTGCCCGCAAGGCCGCCGCCCAGAAGCGCAAGGCCACCATCGCGGCAAAGCAAAATTCCAAAAAGTAATATCGCATTCAAAATATCCCGTCTGCTGAAATGCAGGCGGGATATTTTATCTTCCGGGGGCCTGCCCTCTTGCCTGCGCCGCCCGGAATCATTATACTGTAAGCTGTAATATTGTGGTTCAAAACCGAGGAGCATGTACAATGTCAACGATACTTTCTGAAAAGAAGACCCTTTCGCCCTGGGCAAAAGGCGGCATCGGGCTGGGTGCCGGAGCACTCCTGCTGGTGCTGGTGGGCCTGCTGTTCCCCACCGCGGCGGCGTTCTTCCCGCTGGTGAGCCTGTGGTGCAGCTGTGTGCTGTTCTACGGCGCGCTGTGGGTGCTGCACACTGCCGGTGTGGAGCTGGACTTCTTCCACCGCGCAGCCATCATCGCCTTCTGGGCCGGAGCTGTGCTCTACTTCTATTGGGCGCTGGGTCGGCGGCAGTTCATTTACGCCTGGGATTATGTGAACTACATTCAGAAGCAGTTCAATACCGAAGCGGCTTTTGCGCTGGGTCCGGTGGCTGGTTTTAAGTATATCATAAGCACATTTTCTGAAGACTACACCAATTTCATCACTCTGTTCACCGAGTTCCCATTCTGCCTCACCGCAAAAACGGGTGACAGCTACGCTTTTGCGCAGGTTTTCTGTGTGCTCCCCAGCCTTATGCTGATGCTGGCTGGTCTCACGATCAAAATCGGGCAGATTCTGGAGGTCAAGAATAAGTTCTGGTATTTTATCATCGGCTTTTCCTGGGTGCTGACCTATCCGTTCCTGCGAATGAGCGCTATGCTGGCACAGCCGGACTGGTTCGGTCTGATCTTCGCTTTTGCCATTCTGCTCCTCACATTGGACTACCGTTTTGAAAAGCTGGAGCCGGGGCGGTTCGTGCTCATCTTCCTGGCAACGGCCGCGATTATCCTGAGCCGCCGCTGGTACTTATATTTTGTGGTGGGCTATTATTTTTCCTATGCGCTTCTGCTCTTTGTAAGCAGTGCAAAGCTCGCAAAACAGGGCCAAAAGGGCCTTGCCCTGCGCCGAGTACGCAACCTCATCCTGTTTGGTGTCTGCGCCATGGCAGCAATGGTGGTTCTGCTCTGGCCCATGGTCAGCAAGATCCTGGCTTTTAACTACTCCGACCGCTACTCGTACTATAATGTCGGCGGCATTGCAGTAGAGCTCTATTATCATGCCATGCGCACCGGCCTGCTGAACCTTATTTTGATCCTGTTTGGTTTGTGGCTCTGCGTCAAGCGGAAAAAGCCCAGCCTGCCTGTGTTGGCGCTGTGTGAGCTGATGCTCAGTATGCTCTTGTTTACCCGAGTGCAGAATTCCGGCTCCCACCAGATGCTGCTGTACGTGCCCGCCTATGTCATTCTGTTTCTCTGCGGTGCGGCGGGTCTGGCAGAGAGTATCGAGCATTTCAAAATACCAAAGCTTTGTTTCTGGGTCTTTACACTGTTGTTCGCCGTGTCGGTGCGGTGCTCCCCGCTCACTGTCATGGCCTTGCCAGAGTTCGTTATCCATGCGTTCCACCCGGCAGACCTTGCTGAGTATCAGCGGCTGGACGAGCTGACCTATGACCGCAAGGACAAACCGCAGATCCAGGCCATGGCACAATGGCTGGTTGAACATCTGGGGGAGGGCGAGGTCGCCTATATGATCCCGGATGACATGCTCTACAATCCCGGCCACCTGCGGAACTGTGACCTGCCCAACCATGCACTGGACGGCAAGTTGCCGGACAGCTTCTCGGTGCCGGGCACCCACTATTTCCCCACCGGTTTCTTTGATGCCAGATATGTGGTAACTGCAGACCCGTTCCCCCTCTCACTGGCTCCGGACACGGAACTGGGCCACCGGTTCAACGCCGTTTTTCTTCAGCTGAGAGAGACTACCCACCAGCAAGTTGCGACCTTCGATATGGGCAACGGCACGGTGTTCACGATCTGGGAACGCACCACTCCCGTGACACGTGAGGAAGTGGAGACCTATCTCCATGAATTTGATGCTGAAAACGCCAAATACCCAGAAATGTTTTCCGCAGTTGCGGAAAACTGGCTGGCTGTTCATGGTTTATAAAAGGAGAGTAAAACGATATGTCCAACAACGCAAAAAATCTACCGGAAGTAAAATTAGGCCAGTACAAGGGGCTGGCTGTCACCCGTCATGTGCGGCCGCTTTCCGAAAAGACCATTGACCAGGAGATGGTCCACCAGACCCGGATGCGCTCCGTCTACCACAACTCCACCGCCCCCGCCAAGCGCGGCAGCCGGGTCCTGCTGGATTTTGTCGGCTTCATGGACGGGGAGGAGATCCCCGACAGCCGGATGGAAAAGGTGATGGTGGTTCTGGGGGACGGCAAGCTGATGCCTGCCGCCGAAGATGCCATCTACGGCCACACCGCCGGCGAGACCTTCCGCTTCGATTTCACTTACCCGGAGCAGTTCCGGGTGGAGGAGCTCTCCGGCAAGACCGCGCAGTTTGAGATCAAGCTGCACTCCGTGGCCGAAAAGACCACCCCGGAGCTGAACGAGGAATTTGCCCGGGCACAGGGCTATGCAGACCTTGCCGCCATGCGCGAGGCCGTGCGGGCCAAAAAGCGGAAGATCCACGAAGATGCCGCCGACCGCGCCGCCGGGCAGGAACTGCTGGCAAAGGCCGGTGCCAACCTGACCGTGGACCTGCCCGAAGCCATGCTGGACCGCACCGCCGACAATGAGATGCGGATGCTGGAGCAGCGGCTCTCCCGCAGCAACATCACTCTGGAAAAGCACTGCAAGAACAGCCACACCACCGCTGCCGCCCTGCGGGCAGGCTACCGTGACGCTGCCGAGCGGAACCTGCGCTCCATGCTGGCCTCCCGCTCCATTGCCGAGGCCGAGAACATCACCGTGAGCACGCTGGAGGTCAACAACGAGTACCGCCGCCTGTCCCAGCTGCAGGACACCCCGGAGGCCGACATCCGCCGGGTGCTGAGCCCGGACACCCTTGCCGCCGCACTGGTTGCACAGAAAGTCCAGCGCTTCCTGCTGGACAACGCCGACATCACCACGGTGATGGACCCTGAAAAGGAGTGATCCTATGAGTATCTTTACGCGCTACGCCATGGATGCGCTGATGAAGACCACCCACCCCGAAGTGAACCGCAAGCAGTGCTGGAACCTGCACCCCCACCGCACCCCCTGCACAGCCTGCAAGGACATCTGCCCCTATGGTGATGAGATCTTCACCCGCCCCAACCTTGTCAAGGACTGGGATCCCTGCACCGACTGCGGCCTGTGCGTCTCAGCCTGCCGGTCTGGCTGCATTGCCCCCTCGCCGGAGCAGGTGCAGCGGGATATCTCCCCTGCCGACAGCGATGGCGACACCATCTGGATCGGCTGCGAAAGATCCACCCGGAAAAACACCGTGGTGCGCACCTGCGTCTCGGCCTATTCGTGGGAAGCGTTGGCCTACCTTGCCCTGAACAAGAAGATCGTCCTCGACCTGACCCCCTGCGGCGAGTGCGAGAACGATGTCTGCGCCGGGCATCTGCGTGCCGTTCTGACCCGGCTGGTGGAGTTCTTCGGCCAGCCCCTGTTCGAGGCCCGGTTCACGCTGGCATACGAGCTGGACGATGCCCCCTTCCACGTCAAGGAATATTCCCGCCGTGAGATGATGGAGCAGGTGACCTCCGGCTCCAAAAAGGGCACCAAGCAGCTGCTGCGGATGCTGCCCGGCCTGCGCAGCGAGGACGAGAGCAGCCAGGATTTCCGGCTGCTGCTCCACCAGTACACCAAGCAGCTCAAGGCAGTGTCCGAAACGCCCCTGCGCTATGGCTACCACCTGCCCAACTTCACCCAGAAGTGCTTTGCCTGCGGCCGGTGTGAGAAGAGCTGCCGCAGCGGTGCCATCAAGTTTGAGGACCTGCCCGACGGCCAGACCCGCGCGGTGATCACGCCGTGGAAGTGCAGCGAGTGCGGGGTCTGCGTTGCCGCCTGCTCCAACGGCGGTCTGGACGGCCTGAAGCTGCGCCAGCTCACCAGCCTTGGCCCTGTCAGTGTCTACAAGTGCACCAAGACCCTCTGCAAGGAATGCGGCAAGCCCATTGCGCCCAACTGTGCGGACGGCATCTGTTCTGTCTGCCGCATCAAGCTGCGCACCAAAAAGCGTCAGGAAGAGGCTGTGGCCCGCGCCAAGGAGCGTCAGGCCGAGCGCGAGGCCAAAAAGGCCGCGGAGGCGGCCGCAAAGGAGCTGGCAGAAGAAATTAAAAATGCCTCACCCTCTCAGCCGCCTATCGGCGGCAGCTCCCCCGAAGGGGGAGCCCCTGGCGTTCCGGTCACTTCCACTGTAAATGAATAAAACTTGCTTTCCCAGTTTGCCAAAGGCTCTCCCTTTGGGAGAGCTGGCATTGCGGAGCAATGACTGAGAGGGCGAGCATGTTTCCCATTGACGCAGCTCCAAAAAAATGCTATAATTCTTTTTAACCACCCAGCTGTGGTCGGGAGGACAAGTTACAAAGGCGTAACGGATGTGTTTCCGTTACGCCTTTTTTGCTTCCCGCTGCCGGGAAACAGCGGGCCTGTCGGCTTTGGGCGGCAACCAGACTTCAACACGAAGAAAAGAGGGAATTTCATTATGAAACAGTCTATTTCTCGTCGTCAGTTCCTCAAGGCAAGCGGCCTGGCAGCCGCAGGTGCCTGCGCCGCCGGTCTGCTGTCCAGCTGCGGCGGAAAGAGCGGCGGCAGCTCCTCCGGTTCTGCTTCCGGTGCGGATACCAGCAAGTACACCGTGCTTTATTCCAGCCAGCCTGCGACCCTGAACTATCTGACCACCGCCACCGACCTGGAAATGGTCGTGGGTGCAAACTGCGTGGACACCTTGGTCGAGTACGACAACAAGGGCGTGATGCGCGAGGGCCTGGCCACCAAGTGGGAGTGGGATGCCGACACCCTGACCTGGACCTTCACCCTGCGTGAGGAGAACTGGGTGGACAACAACGGCGAAGTCGTTGCCCCCGTGACCGCACAGGATTTTGTGGATGCCCTGCAGTATGTGCTGACCCCGGATTACGCTTCCTCCAACGTGGGCCTGGTCACCGCCTACATTGCCGGTGCGAATGATTACTACAACTATCACGTCTACCTGACCAATGCTGAAAACGGCACTGTGGACGATGACGGCACCACCTATGTCACCGATGGCAGCGGCAACGTGACCGTGACCGCAGCGGACGGTACCGCTTCCACCTACGCCCCTGTGGACTTTGATTCCGTGGGCGTGACCGCTGTGGATGACCACACCCTGACCTACACCCTGACTTACGATTTCCCCGGCTTCCTGAGCCTGCTGTGCTACCTGCCCTATGAGCCCGCCTACGGCCCCCTGCTGAGCGAGATGGGCGACCAGTATGCCACCAGCGCCGAGACCCTGTACAGCTGCGGTGCTTTCTACCTGTCTGATTACGAGTCTCTGGAAACCTGGATCATGAAGAAGAACCCCGAGAACTATGATGCGGACAATGTCTTTATCGACACCATCAGCCGCATTTACAACGCCGAGGCTGCCGTGAACGGCCCCGAGATGATCAAGCGCGGCGAGATCGACGAAGCCACCATCGGCTCCGATATTCTGGACAGCTGGCTGGCTGACGATACCACCAAGGACATGGTCTCCATGGATCGTCCCAACACCAACTACACCTACTTCTACATGTTCAACTTCATGCCCTTTGCACACGAGTTCTCCAACTGGAACGTTGAGGGCGTGGATGCAGAATACGAGCCCGAGAACTGGGCCAAGGCCATCAACAACACCAACTTCCGCAAGGCCTTCCTGTACGGCATCAACAACGCCGTTACGCTGGCTGTCAGCGCACCTCTGGGCTACGACAGCTACAAGCTGAACACCATCACTCCCCCGAACTTCTGCGCCACCACCGATGGTGTGGACTACACCAAGTGCGGCGGCCTGGCCGACCTGACCGAGTTCTTTGACGAGGCCGAGGCCAAGGAGTACCGCGATGCCGCCATTGAGGAGCTGACCGCACAGGGGGTCACCTTCCCCATCAAGGTGCAGCTGCCCTACAACCCCTCCTCCACCGACTGGGACAAGCAGTGCCAGGTGCTCAAGCAGCAGCTGGAGGGTGTGCTGAACGACGGCACCGACTTCATCGACATCATCATCACCGCCGGCCCCTCCGACAGCTTCCTGTCTGCTGTGCGCCGCAACGGCAAGTTCGAGTTCCTGCTCTGCAACTGGGGCGCTGACTACTCCGACCCCGAGACCGAGACCGACCCGTTCTATCAGGCCGAGAATTCCCGTGGAATGCGCTATGCTTACCTGCGCACCGGCGTGGAGGACGGCTTCATCACCGGCGAGACCGCAGATGCTGTTATGGCCTACATGAACGCCATCGAGGCCGCAAAGCAGATCACCGATGACATTGATGCCCGCTACAAGGCCTTTGCCGATGCCGAGGCTCTGCTCATCACCAACGCACTGGTCATTCCGCGCGGCATGAGCGTGCCCGCCTATCTGGCGACCCGCCTGAACTACTGGGAGGGCCAGTACGCTTCCATCGGCTTCTCCAACAAGCGCTTGAAGGGCATCCACGTCCTCGACCACTACATCTCCATGGACGAGTACGAGGCAAACCGTGACGCTCGCTAAGCGTTCCTTCTTCTCATAACACAAAATACACCCCCTCTGCATGGCAGTTTCTGAAGCTGCGCCGCAGAGGGGGTGTTCTTTTTACATGTTCAGTTACACTTCAAAGTCCAGGCAGACGCGGGTCTTGGTGTAGGGGCGCACCTTGCCATCGGCCACAGCCACGTGGGCGGGGTGGGTGGAGTAGCCCTTGAGGGCGGCTGCATCGGTAAAGGTGGTATCCAGCATCAGGTCTGCGTTGGAAGAGGGCAGGCCGTTGATGTTCACATGCACCTCCACAAGGCCCGGGATCTGCCCTGCCAGGCCCTCCAGCCCGGTTTTGATGTTCGCCTTGATCTCTGCCTTTTCGGCGGCAGAAAGCTCGTCCTTGAGCTGCCAGAGAATGATATGCTTGACCATAATAAAATACCTCCTGCGTTTTCTCCATTGTAGCAGAGAAATGCAGGAGGTGCAATTGGTTTTTGAGAAACGGCAGAGCTCTATTTTTAGTCGTTGCTGTGCTCCCACGATTCATACGCAACGACGTAGATGACATCCACGATCAACATAATCACCAAGACCACGGTGCGGGCTGTGCGGGCCTCTGGGAACACGATCAGAACATTGGAAAGGCCAAACGTAATACCGTTTGCCAACTCCCAGATGCCATTTTTCTTCTGCCAGAACGCCCGATATTCAGGGTCACGGTTATACTGGTTGAATGGGAGGTTAATGAGCGGATCCTTGCCCATCAGGTCGCGCACGCCAGTAATAAACCACAGTACCGTGAGTACGATTGTAAAAAGAACAGAACCTGTCATAGGAAATGCACCTCCTTTTCTATCAGAATAACACACGGCCATGGAAAAAACAAGGACGGAATTCAACTCTACAAAAGGGAAGGCCCCGCCCGCAAACAACGGCCGCACAACAAAAAACCAGCCGGATCGAGGCGTTTGCAAGCCCTCGTCCGGCTGGATACTTACTTCTTCGGAGTCATAAGCCTCTTCTCCTTGGGTTCTCTCATTTTCGGAGTATGCGTTTCATAGGGTGACTCTCCTTAGAAACTACCTGAAACTGAAGAGTTTTATGCAAGGGGATGAACTACTCTAGTACATTGGACTGACCCTTCTCTTAACTGTTGGACTGCGGTACCGAGATTCTGAAAATGAATTTCATATTACCACATTCTTTCGAGTTAGATTTGCCAGGGATTCCATTGCTTAGTACATTGGAGTTACTCCTTTTTGGTCATTCAAACAGGTGCATCCGTGTAACTGTCCTCATCATGGGAGATCACCTCGGGCGGATCTATTTGAATTGCCAGGGGATTTATTCTGACAGACTGTACTGTTTTCGCATTTTTGATGCTCAAGACCGGCTCTTTGATTTGTTTTGTTATACGGGGGAAACATCCCGTTTGTGGAGAGCCTCTGTTTTGCTTCTCAGCGAATCCCGACAGTCTGTCCGAACTGTGCGGGTTCCATATCGACCATCGGTCTCGCTCCTTTCTGCTTAAAGTCAGCGGGGTTAGCTCTCATTTGAGCTTCTGCTGTACTTCTCTGGTTTCTGGCTTTATTATACAGGAAGATGCACAGTTTGTCTATTCGCAGAGTGCACAACAAATCAGACATACTTTTGCATCAAAAGTCCAAATTTCTGGGATACATGAATTTCGTCTTTCCGGTGCACTGCTCCACCTCCCCGGGCAAAGGCTCTGCCCCGCAGATCGTGCAGGGCCATCGCAGACACTGCTCCGGCATGTTAAATAGGCATCATCGCAGAGCATGCAGCTATATAAATCTGATATGCCCGCTATAAAATCTGTGAATAATAATGCCGATTTCACCTCATCCAAAGGCCAGAAAATGGTACAGATGGTTAAGAATCAGCAAAGAGATTGTGCAAATCGCATAGTTTTCCCCCTGTACTTTTTGCAATCTGCACAACTGTTTTCATCCAAAGCAGAAATGGAATATAACAAAAAGTAGAATGTTAGGTGGAGGGCTGTAAAACCGACAGAAATCGTGCTATGATACCATCACAAATTAAGAAAGGAGAGAGTGCTAATCAATGAATGCGTTGACTGCTGCTTTGAAAGAAGAGCTGAATGTTGACATGGTCACGGTGTTCGGGCTTTCCATTCCGGAGTCCGTGGTCGTGAGCTGGGGCATCATGGCGTTTCTTGTCATCGGCTCCATCCTGCTGACGCGGAATCTGCGGGTGGATCACATCACCAAGCGGCAGGCCATCCTGGAAACGGTCGTTACTACGATCAATGATTTCTTTGTGGGCCTGCTGGGCGAAAGTGGAAAGCGCTATGTCCCCTATCTGATGAGCGTGGCGCTGTACATCGGCTGCTCCAACCTGATCGGTGTGTTCGGCATCAAGCCCCCCACAAAGGACCTGAACGTCACAGCGGCCCTTGCTCTGATGAGCATCTGCCTGATCGAGTATGCCGGCATCCATGCACGCGGCGGCGTTGGCTTCCTCAAGAGCCTGGCTGCCCCCACCCCCATCATGGCCCCCATGAACGTGCTGGAGGTGGCCATCCGGCCCACCAGCCTGTGCATGCGACTGTTCGGCAACGTGCTGGGCGCTTTTGTCATTATGGAGCTGATCAAGCTGGTGGTGCCTGTGTTCGTGCCTGCCATCTTCAGCTTGTATTTTGACCTGTTCGATGGTCTGATCCAGACCTACGTCTTTGTGTTCCTTACCTCTTTGTTTATGAAGGAGACCATGGGAGACGAAGAGTAAACCCTTTCCATCATCAAATCAAAAGGAGATTAAAATTATGAACGGACTTATCGCTCTGGGCGCTGGCATTGCAGCGCTGACTGGTATTGGCGGCGGCATCGGCATCGGCATTGCAACCGGCAAGGCAACCGAGGCTATTTCCCGCCAGCCCGAGGCTTCCGGCAAGATCCAGACCAACCTGCTGCTGGGTGCTGCTCTGGCCGAAGGTACTGCAATTTTCGGTTTCGTCGTTGCACTGCTGATCATCCTGTTCCTGGGTTGATAACGGAGGCATGACGAATGCTGACACTGAATCTGAATCTTCTGTATACAGTCGTCAACGTTCTGATTCTGTTTTTGCTGCTGCGGAAATTCCTGTACAAGCCTGTTATGGGGATCATCGCACAGCGTCAGAAACAGGTGGATGACGCACTGAACGCCGCCGAGACCTCCAAAAAGGAGGCCGCTGCGGCCATGAACGCTGCGCAGGACAAGCTGCGCAATGTGGACACCGAGGCTGCTGCCCGCCGCGAGACTTACGAGCAGCAGGCCGAAACTGCAAAGCAGCAGCTGCTGGCCGAGGCCCAGAAACAGGCCGATGCCATTGTAGCCGAGGGCAAGGCCGCTGCTGAGGCAGAGCGCCAGCACAAGCTGCGCGAAGCCGACGCACAGACTACCGCACTGGCCCGCGCCATGTGCGAGAAGCTGCTGAGCCGGAACCTGACCGAGCAGGACGATTCCCGTTTGCTGGACGATCTGCTGGAGAAAGCAGGTGCTGAGCATGGCAACTGAGTTCAGCCGCGAATTCTTCTCTGAGAACCGCATCGTCAAGGCCGACCTGCGCGCTGCACATCAGCTCCGTGAAGAGGACATCGCCCGCATCAAGGCCGAGGTCAAGAAACTCTATGATGCCACTGAGGTCATCCTGAATGTCTCGGTGGACGAGAGCCTGCTCTCCGGCTATGTGCTGCAGGTTGGCGACCGGGTATTCGACAACTCCGGCCGCCACCAGCTGGACCAGATGATGGCTGGCAAGCCCTCTCTGGCCACCCTCAAGACCCGCATCGAGGATTACAAGCCCGCCCAGACCTCTGCCGAGGGCGGCGTGGTCATCTCCTCTGCCGATGGCATCGTGCAGGTGGAGGGCATGGACAAGGCCGTTTATGGCGAGATCGTCACCTTTGAGAACGGTGCCAAAGGCATGGTCGAGAGTGTGGACCCGGGCAAGCTGGGCATTATGCTGTTCGACGGTGCCGAGACCGTGGGCGTGGGCACTCTGGTGACCCGCAGCGGCAAGCGCGCCGGCATCCCTGTGGGTGATGGTTTCCTGGGCCGTGTCATCGACCCGCTGGGCGAGCCCATTGACGGCAAGGGCCCGGTGAACGCCGAAGGCTACAACCCCATTGAGAAGCAGGCCCCCGGCATTCTGGAGCGCCAGAGCGTGGATACCCCGCTTCACACCGGCATCCTGGCCATCGACTCCATGTTCCCCATCGGCCGCGGCCAGCGTGAGCTGATCATCGGCGACCGCCAGACCGGCAAGACCTCCATTGCCACCGATGCCATCCTGAATCAGAAGGACACCGGCGTGCTCTGCATCTATGTTGCCATCGGCCAGAAGGCTTCCTCCATCGCCCGCGTGGCCGAGGACCTTAAGAAGCACGGTGCCATGAGCTACACCACCATCGTGGCTGCCACGGCTTCCGATTCTGCCCCCCTGCAGTACATCGCACCCTATGCGGGCACTGCACTGGCCGAGTATTTCATGTCCAAGGGCAAGAGCGTCCTGATCGTCTACGACGACCTTTCCAAACATGCGGTGGCCTACCGTGCCATCTCCCTGCTGCTCCGCCGCTCTCCCGGCCGTGAGGCTTACCCCGGCGACGTGTTCTATCTGCATTCCCGTCTGCTGGAGCGCTCCTGCCGGATGCGCGACGATCTGGGCGGCGGTTCCATCACTGCCCTGCCCATCGTCGAGACCCAGGCGGGCGATGTCTCTGCTTACATCCCCACCAACGTCATCTCCATCACCGATGGTCAGATCTTCCTGGAAAGCGCCCTGTTCAACGCAGGCAACCGCCCCGCCGTCAACGTCGGCCTGTCGGTCTCCCGTGTGGGCGGCGCTGCCCAGACCAAGGCCATGAAGAAGGCCAATTCCAACCTGCGTATCGAGCTGGCCCAGTACAAGGATATGGAGTCCTTTGCCCAGTTCAGCTCTGATCTGGACGCTGAGACCCGCCGCCAGCTGGAACACGGCAAGGCCCTGACCGAGATGCTCAAGCAGCCGCTGTACCAGCCCAAGTCCGATGCCGAGCAGGTGGTCGTGCTGACCCTGGCTTCCCACGGGATGCTGGACGACCTGCCGCTGGCTGACCAGCGCGCAAAGACCAATGCCTTTGTGCGCCAGTTCCACGCCGATGTTTCCGGCACCATGGACGCGATCACGTCCACGGGCAAGATCACCCCGGAACAGGTGGACACCATCCTGACCGCGTGGAAGGCATTCGCGGGAGGGGAGAGCAATGGCATCCAGTAAGCTGCTCAAGGAGCGGATCGAGAGCATTCAGGATACCATGAAGATCACGAATGCCATGTACCTGATCTCCTCCTCCAAGCTCCGCAAGGCCCGGCAGAACTACCAGAATGTTCTGCCCTACTTCACCCGGATGCGGGATACCATTTCCCGCGTGGTGCCCCACCTGCCCGACGAGCCGGAGCACCCCTTCTTCCACGAGCGGGATCTGGAAAACCCCAAGCGGGCCTACATCGTGCTGACCGCCGACAAGGGCATGGCCGGTGCTTACAACCAGAACCTGCTCAAGTTCCTGCGGGAGCACGCCGACCAGAACGACCGGTTCTATGTCATCGGTCAGGTAGGCTACCGTGCCCTGCTCCACAAGGATCCCCGTCTGGTGGAGGATTTCCATTACGGTGCCACGGCTCCCACCCTGCAGCGTGCCCGTGACATCACGGTGGATGCCATCGATGATTTCAAGTCCGGCAAACTGGACGAGATCTACATCGTCTACACCAAGATCCAGAACGCGCTGACCAGCGAGCCGGTCATGGAACGTCTGCTGCCGCTGGATCGTGCCCACCTCACGCCTGCTCCCAAGGGTCTGGGCGACCCCCGCGGCGAGGTGGAGATGTTCCCGGATGCCTGGACGGTGTTCGAGCAGACGGCCCCCATCTATATGCACGGCATGATCTTTGGTGCCATGACCGAGAGCTTCTGCGCCGAGCAGAGCGCCCGCATGACCGCCATGGATTCCGCCACCAAGAGCGCCAAGGATATGATCCACGATCTGGAGCTGGAGTACAACCGCTCCCGTCAGGGTTCCATCACCCAGGAGATCACCGAGATCATCGGCGGCGCGGCGGCGGTACAGAATAACGAGTAAACCTCTCCGTCAATGCTTCGCATTGCCACCTCTCCTGGTAGGAGAGGCAAGAAAGCTGCCGCGTAGACTTGGCTCCCCTATTAGGGGAGCTGGCACGAAGTGCCTGAGAGGTTCAATACATGAGTAAGAGGCAATTGTATGATACAGGGAACTATTATTCGAGTAGCGGGCCCCGTGGTGGATGTCAAATTCACCGGGGGCAAGCTGCCTGCCCTGCAGGAAGCGCTGACCGTGACCGCAGAGGGCACTGAGCGCACCATGGAGGTGGCGCAGCACGTCGATGAAACGACGGTGCGCTGCATCATGCTTTCTGCCAGCGAGGGTCTGGGCAAGGGGATGGAAGTTACCGCCACCGGCCACGGCCTGAATGCCCCTGTGGGCGAGGGCACTCTGGGCCGCATGTTCGACCCGCTGGGCCGCCCCATCGACGGCAAGGGCCCGGTGGACGATCTGCCCCACTGGCCCATCCACCGCAAGGCTCCCAGCTTTGCGGAGCAGAAACCTGCAACTGAAATTCTGGAGACCGGCATCAAGGTCATCGACCTGCTGGCTCCCTACGCCAAGGGCGGCAAGATCGGCCTGTTCGGCGGTGCCGGTGTCGGCAAGACCGTGCTGATCCAGGAGCTGATCCACAACGTGGCCACCGAGCACGGCGGCTACTCCATCTTCACCGGTGTCGGCGAGCGCTCCCGTGAGGGCTGTGACCTCTGGGGCGAGATGAACGCTTCCGGCGTTCTGAACAAGACCGCGCTGGTCTTTGGTCAGATGAACGAGCCTCCCGGAGCCCGTATGCGGGTCGCCGAGACCGGCCTGACCATGGCAGAGTACTTCCGTGAGGAGACCCACAAGGACGTGCTGCTGTTCATCGATAACATCTTCCGTTTCGTGCAGGCAGGCAGCGAGGTCTCCGCCCTGATGGGCCGGATGCCCTCCGCCGTGGGCTATCAGCCCACCCTGGCCAATGAGCTGGGTGCCCTGCAGGAGCGCATCACCTCCACCCGCGACGGCTCCATCACCTCGGTGCAGGCCGTCTACGTCCCCGCCGATGACCTGACCGACCCGGCTCCTGCAACCACCTTCGCCCATCTGGACGCAACCACCGTTCTGAGCCGCAAGATCGTGGAGCAGGGCATCTACCCCGCTGTCGATCCGCTGGCTTCCACCTCTCGTATTCTGGAAGCCGACATCGTGGGCGAGGAGCACTACCGTGTGGCCCGCAAGGTGCAGGCCACCCTGCAGCGCTATCAGGAGCTGCAGGACATCATCGCCATCCTGGGCATGGACGAACTGAGCGAAGAGGACAAGCTCACCGTCACCCGTGCCCGCAAGCTGCAGAAGTTCCTCAGCCAGCCCTTTGCGGTGGCCGAGAACTTCACCGGCCTGAAGGGTGTGTACGTCCCGCTGGCAGAGACTGTCAAGGGCTTTGCCGCCATTGTGGACGGCCAGTGCGATGACCTGCCCGAGTGGGCATTCTTCAACGTGGGCACCCTTGCGGATGCCCGCAAGAAGTACGCAGACAAACAGGCGGAGGAAAAGGGCGGTGCCAACTGATGGAAAAGTTCATCCTGAACATCACGGCTTCCAGCGGTGAATTCTATCAGGGCTACTGCGAGAGCCTGACCCTGCCCACCGGCGACGGCGTGTACGGCGTGCAGGCCGGGCACAACCCCGTGCTGGTGGCCCTGCACATGGGCATTGCAAAGTTCACCGTGGACGGTGAGACCCGCGAGGTGCTGGTGGGCGACGGCATTGCAGAAGTGACCCCCACCTTTGTCCTGCTGCTGGTGGACAGCGCCGAGCGGCCCGAAGATATCGACCGCAACCGCGCCGAGGCTGCCCGCATCCGGGCCGAGGAGCGCCTGCAGCACAAGCAGAGCATGCACGAGTACTACCAGAGCAAGATCGCACTGGACCGCGCCATGCAGCGCCTGCAGACGGCCGCCAAATACAAGCGTTAAACGCTCCCCTCAAACAGAACACCGTCAGCCTGACACAACGGGCTGACGGTGTTTTTGTTGTTTTACTGCGCTTCGATCTGCGCTCCCCTGCTGCACCCTCTTGTAAATTGCCGCGGAAAAGCGTATCATAGAATCAAATACAAGCAAAGGAGCATTCTTATGCGTGCATACGAGCGACTGTTGAATTATGTCCGCGTTTACACTACCTCCGACCCTGAGAGCGGCACCCACCCCTCGGCAGAGCGGGAGTTTGACCTGGCCCGCCAGCTGGTGGAAGAGATGAAGGCTCTGGGCATCGAGGATGCCCGGGTAGACGAGCACTGCTATGTCTACGGCAGCATCCCCGCCACCCCCGGCTGTGAGGACAAGCCTGCCCTGGGCCTGATCGCCCACATGGACACCGCCCCCGATGCTTCCGGCGAGGGTGTTTCCCCCATCCTGCACGAAAATTATGACGGCCGTGATGTCACCCTGCCCGCCACCGGCATGGTGATGAAGGTCTCCACCTTCCCCTTCCTGGCCGACCTCAAGGGTGAGACCCTGATCACCACCGACGGCACCACCCTGCTGGGCGCAGACGACAAGGCCGGTGTGGCAGAGATCCTGACCGCCGCCGAGATCCTCCTTGCCGAGGGCCGCCCCCACGGCAAGCTCTGCATCGCCTTCACCCCCGACGAGGAGATCGGCGAGGGCGCTTCCCTCTTCGATATCCCGGGCTTTGGCGCGGATTTCGCCTACACCGTTGATGGCGGTGACGTGGGCGGCATCGAGTATGAGAACTTCAACGCAGCTGCCGCCACCGTGACCATCCACGGCTTCTCGGTGCATCCCGGCTCCGCCAAGGATGCCATGATCAACGCCTCCAATGTGGCCATGGAGTTCCACACGGCCCTGCCCATCATGGCCCGTCCCGAGACCACCGAGGGCCGTCAGGGCTTCTACCACCTCTGCCAGATGTACGGCGACGTGACCAACGCAAAGCTGGGCTACATCCTGCGCGACCACGATGCCGACAAGCTGCAGTACAAGAAGGATAATCTCCTCCACATTGCCGATTACCTCAACGGCAAGTACGGCCCCGGCACCGTGGAGGTGGAGATCAAGGACAGCTACCGCAACATGCTGGAAAAGATCAAGCCCCACTTCCATCTGGTGGAGAACGCCCGAAAGGCCATCGAAAAGGCCGGTCTGACCCCCGAGGAAGTGCCTGTGCGCGGCGGCACCGATGGTGCCACCCTGAGCTGGAAGGGCCTGCCCTGCCCCAATCTGGGCACCGGCGGCTTCAACTTCCACGGCGTGTGCGAGTGCACCACCGTAGAGCGCATGGACAAGGCAACCGAAATCCTGCTGAATATCGTGGAGATCTACAGCAAATGATTTCGCTCCCGGAACTTTTCCACGCTGACTGTACATAAAAATGGACGGCTCCCGAAAACGGGAGCCGTCCATTTTTTTATCCTACGTTGATTTGTCCAACGGGCAGGATCTTCCGCTTGTTGTCATCGGGTTTGCTGGTCAGGCTGATGGCAAAGGACACCGGGCCCACACGGCCCATGAACATCACCAGCATATACAGCAGCTTGGCCCCGGTGTTCAGCTGGCTGGTCACGCCCACCGAAAGGCCCACGGTACCAAAGGCGGAGCAGGATTCAAAGATCGCGTCAATGACCGTTACAGCATCCGAGGTGTTGTAATAGACCACCACGGCAGAGCCCAGCGCTGCCACCATGCCCAGCATGATAATGGTCAGCGCACGGTAAACGGTCTTGGATTCAATGTGGTGGCCGCCGATGACACAATCGTCCCGGCCCTGCGCCACGCTGCGCATGGTCAGGATCAGAACTGCAAAGGTGGTCACCTTCACACCGCCGCCGGTGGAACCGGGAGCCGCGCCGATGAACTGCAGAACGCTCATCAGCAGCTTGGTGATGGGCCCACAGGCGGCCAGGTCGATGGTGTTCATACCGGCAGTACGGGTTGACACCGATTGGAACAGGGCCGCCATCACCTTGCCCGGCACGGACAGCCCGCCCATGCTCTTGGGGTTGTTCCACTCCATCAGGCCGATGAGGACAGCACCGCCCACCCACAGGATGCAGGAGAAGAGCAACACCATCCGGGCATGGAGAGACAGATGCCGCTTCTTGCGCCACTCGCCGATCTCCACCCAGACCATAAAGCCCAGACCGCCTGCCATGATCAGGAACATGATCACAGCCTGTACATAATAATTACTGACATAGGGAGCCAGCGAGGAATACTGCCCGAACCGGCCAAACAGATCGAAGCCCGCATTGCAGAACGCCGAGATGGCCGTGAATGCGCTGATCCAGATGCCCTCCGCACCGAACTGCGGCACAAAGGCGATCATCAGAAGCACCATACCAATGATCTCAAAGGTCATCGCCAGCTTGACCACGATCTTCAGCACATCGGTGGCCTGCGAGTAGCCGCTGGCCGAAACGCTTTCTCCCAGCAGCCGCAGGTCCTTAAAGCCCATCCGGCGTTTGGCAGCCAGCGCAAAAAAGCTGGTCAGGGTCACCAGGCCCAGACCGCCCACCTGGATCAGCAGCAAAACCACCGCCTGCCCAAAGGGCGTGAACTGCGTCCAGGTATCCCGCACGACCAGACCTGTCACACAGGTGGCACTGGTGGCAGTGAACATGGCATCCACCACGCCCAGCCGACCGCTGCGGCTGGAAATGGGCAGTGTCAGCAGCAGCGTTCCCAGCGCGATCAGCAGCACAAAGCTGATGCAGATGACCTGCGTTGCACTGCTGCCCAGCAGCCAGCCGCGCCGACGCGGTGCTCTCTTTTTCCGTTTCATCCCCATAAGTTGGCTCCTTTTTGTGCCGGGCCGCCTGTGCTGCACCTGCACTTCATTCTGCACCCATGCCGCGCATGAGCACCTCTCCTATAGGATACACCTTTTTTCTTTCCGATTCAACTTGATTTTGTGGGGAAGTTGCGGTATTATAATATGGTATCCGTCTTCATAGCTCAGCTGGATAGAGCGTTCGCCTCCTAAGAATTCGGTCAACCTGATACCTTGGGTGCAGAAGTGATTGCTCTAATCAAAAGCAAGACTGGGGATCGAGATTTTCCCAACAAATTTTGATGCAACAACTTTACCATCGTCCCGGTTGCAATGCAGTCGGTCACTTCGTTGTGAAAAGCATTCCACACATTTGTTTCCAAGTGCGTTGAATTTCAAAAAAATCAACGATAATACATAATATGCCTCAGTAGCTTAGCTGGATAAAGCGCCTCCCTCCTAAGGAGGAGACCGCAGGTTCGAATCCTGTCTGGGGTATCCCTTTAAGAAAATGCGAAGGTCATTTTTCCATGTGAAAGACGATCTTCGCATTTTTCATTTTGAACCTATCACCAAAATTAGCCAGCGAATGCCATTAGCAGAATTTTCGGTTTCAGCTAATAAAATCAGGTTTCCAGCTAATGAAGCCCCATAAAGCACCTTTTGAACTCTGTTTTCCGGCTCTCTGCTAAAATTGGTAGCCGCTTTCCTGTAAATCCATGTAAATACAAGATAAACTGTGTAAATCTATTTTCCACATTTCTGCCCGAAACCGTGTAAAACACTTTTCTCCATACATAGCGCGTTCACTCGCTGTTCTCTCGGAACAGAAAGAGGAACGCGCTTTTTTGTTTTCGGGCTGAACTTCCCGAATCCACCAAAGGAGGGTTTACCGATGAAAAAAGTTCTGACCGTCACGATGGACGGTATCCGCTACCACGCTTCCCGCCCGGCAGATTGCCGGCACTGCTTCTTCTGGAAGAACCGAAAGAAGGGCTGCGTTCTCGGCAAAGAGAACTGCTACTATCTGATCGAGCCGCCCAAAGGCCCCAGCAAGTGCGAAGGGTGCCCCTACAAGCGGGCAAAGCCCTGTGTGCTGGTTCCCTGCTACAAAGACCTGATGGCACCGCTGGAGAAACGAGGTGATGCCAAGTGAGCCACAAGCGAAACGAAGCTCTGCGCCATGTTCAGCACTCCATGCACCATGTGATCGCCGCTGGAGAAGGTTCCGATCGTGCCCCGGACAGCTGCAAGCTGTGCCCGTACTATCGACCCGATTTCAAGTTCCGCACCTGCCTGTATGCCCACTGCCCTTATAAGAAGCAGGTCAATGTATTCCGTTCCACACCTGAAAAATGGGATATTCTCTATGCCCGAAAAAAAGCCGACAAGAACCGCAGACCTTGATTACTTCTATGGGCAGTCCAGCGAGCTGTTCTCCTTCTACCGGATTCCCAAGCTGTTGTTTCAGGATAGCCGCTTCCAACCGCTTTCCACAGATGCCAAAACACTGTACGGTATCCTGCTGGACCGCATGAGCCTGTCAGCCCGGAATGGTTGGTTGGACAAGGCTGGGCGGGTGTTCATCATCTATACTGTGCAGGAGGTGCAGGATTCACTGGGCTGTGCCGATAAAAAGGCCACCAAGCTGCTGCGAGAACTGGAAGAGTACGGCCTGATCGAACGCAAACGGAGGGGGCTGGGCAAGCCCGATCTCATCTATGTAAAGAATTTTTCGTCAGAATCGTCAAAAACGCCCTACTTGAATCGTGATAATGACGATTCCGGAACCGTCCAGAATACGCTTCAAGACCCGGCCAAACTACGATGTAATAAGACTGAGAGAAATAATACAGAGGTAAGCGATACTGATCCTATCTATTCCGATGAAAACGACTGGATGAGCAAACACGCCCAACTGGAAGAATATTTTTCGCAGTCTTTGGAGATAGACCTTCTGCTCCGACTCTGCCCAGATGATGAGGACACCATCTATCAGATCGTGGATTTGCTGGTGGACACCTGTGCCACCAACCGCAAGCTGCTGCACATTGCCGGGGACGATAAACCCGCTGAGGTGGTACGCAGCCGCTTTATGAAGCTGAACGCCGACCATATTCGCTTTGTGCTGAAGTGCCTTGCAGAGAACAGCAGCCCGATCCGAAACATGAAACAGTATCTGCTTGCTTCTCTGTATAATGCACCCACCACAATGCAGCTTTTCTATCAGAACCAAACCAACCATGACTTAGCGATGCGGAGGTGATAAAAATTTCAAAGAAAGCAACCACAATAGCCATCGTCAACCAGAAAGGCGGCACCGGCAAGACCACGACCTGTGAAAATCTGGGCATCGGTCTGGCGATGGAGGGCAAGAAGGTCCTGTTGGTGGACGCTGACCCGCAGGGCAGCTTGACCATCAGCATGGGCTGGCAGCAGCCCGATGAATTGCCCACAACCCTTTCCACCCTGATGCAGAAAGCCATGAACGACCAAAGTATTCCGCCCGGCGAAGGTATCCTGCACCATGCGGAGGGCGTTGACCTGATTCCAGCCAACATCGAACTGGCAGGGATGGAAGTGTCTCTCGTTAACTGCATGAACCGGGAAAAGATGCTGAAACAGGTGTTGGAAGGTGCAAAGCATGAATACGATTTCATTCTGCTGGACTGCACTCCTTCCCTTGGGATGCTGACCGTGAACGCACTGGCAGCAGCAGACACCACCCTGATTCCTGTGCAGGCGCAGTATCTGTCTGCAAAAGGCTTGGAACAGCTTTTGCAGACCGTGCAGAAGGTCCGGCGGCAGATCAACCCGAAATTGAAAATACAGCGAAGAAGAACTGAAAGCGGAACTGGATGGACTCTCTGCCCGCAAGACTGCCTTGCAAGCGGAACTTCGGAAGATACAGCGGGTGGAAAAGGAATGCGATATTGTCCTGCAGAATGTTTGTGACTTATTGGATAGCCCACAATTGCGTTCGCATCTGCATAACTATGAAATCGAATAGATGGTTTCAACAAGTATCGGATGGGCAAAATATACCTAAATGGCCACAATTATTCGCCAATTTTCTCGGCTATTATTGCCGATTATTTTCTCATATGGTATAATGAAAGGGAGTGCAAGGAATGGAGCGATTCTTTATGGAACGACTTAAATATATTGTGGAAGATAGCACAATAGCTGAACTTTTGGGTGTCCAGAACTTTACCAATAAAGAATCTGCGATACTTGAACTTGTTAAAAATGCTTACGATGCTCAAGCAAACAATGTTAGCATCACTTTTTCTGATCGTAGCATTGTCATTATTGATGACGGTATTGGTATGAGCAAGAGTACGATTTGCGAGAACTGGATGCATGTTGGAAAAAGTGACAAAGGATATAGCCTTTCTGGCACAGAAGATAATGACGGCCGTGTATTGGCGGGTTCCAAAGGTGTCGGCCGTTTTGCCTTAGCCCGCCTTGGTGCATCAGTTAACGTTTATAGCGCAAAGAAAGGCGAAATTCCTGTAAAATGGACCACCAACTGGTCTGAAAGCATATTAGATGACCTAACCAATGAAGAAAACCTGCCGCTAGGGACACGGATTGAAATTTCCGCATTGCGCGATAGATGGACCGAAAAATCAATCAAGAACTTAATTAACTATTTGTCCATTACTTGCAATGATGATAGGATGCAGATTAAAATTTATCCTAATTTTGGGAAAGGTGTATCTTATATTTTCAAAAAGCCTCAGATAGGGAAAAACTTTGTAACCCAGATAGGATTGTTTTATGATGCTTCAGAATTAAAACTTTACTATACAATAAAAAGTGATGAATTTTCTAATTTAGCTAAAAACTACTGTCGTTCTCTCGATTTGCAATATTTTTCAAACGATGTATCTATTTTAGAAGAACTTGCTGGGAATACAGAAATAGATTCTTCAGACGGCGAATTGTATTCAATGTTAAAAGAATTGGGGAATTTTTCGGCCGAACTGTATTTTTCTTTAAAAACACCTACAAAACAGGATGTTGAAAGATTTTGCTATAACTATTCTGCTCTCCCCGATAGATATGATGAGGGAGTCGTTTTATATAGAAACGCATTTAGTATAGCTTCATTTGATGGAGAAAAAGATTGGTTGGGTCTTAACCAGCGTTCTCGAAAATCTCCTGCCGCTGCAACACATCCTACAGGAGCATGGCGGGTTCGTGCAAACCAACTTTCTGGCAAAGTCGAAATTGATAAAAAAGAAAATTATCAGCTTCGAGATTTAGCTAACAGACAAGGGTTGGAGGAAAATGAGTATTTTAAGCTGTTTGTAAAAATAATCACCATTGGTATTGCTGCCTTTGAACGATACAGGCAAGCAATTATCCGCTCAATTGACAAAAAGAATGCTCCTAAGCCATCTCCTACTACGCCCATGATTGATCAAATCCTTAGGGGACGAAATAAAGAAATCCATTTAACATCTAATGAGACTAAAGCATTGGCCCAAGAAATTTCTGTGGTGAAAGCAGAATCTAAGAGCTTTCAGGACGAGAAAGAATCCACCGAAAAGAAATACCGGTACGATGTCAGAATTTTAAATGTTTTGGCAACCACAGGGCTAAAAGCATCGTCTATTGCTCACGAGTTAAAAAATGACAGAAATAGTGTTAGTGTAAACTACCAATATATTGTAGATGCGTTAAAGGAATACGGTTTTTGGGAAGACCTGTGTTCGCAAGAATATACAGAATATAGTTATAAAAATGTGCCTCAACTTTTAAGCCGCAACAAGGCGATCAATCAAAAAATCGTTGCCTTTATGGACACAATGCTCGATGAAATTGAGAAGAAAAAGTTTTCACCTAGAAGCCTTTCTGTTAACAGTATTATGGAGAACATTAAGGCTAATTGGATGCGAGACTACGCCTCTTTGTTGATCAACCTAAATGTTGATGAATCGGTTTACTTTGAAACATCAGAGGACATTTTTACAGCGATTTTTGATAATTTGATTCTAAATTCATGGCAGCAGAATAAAGCTTCAAGTCAAATTGTAATTAATATATCTATCCATAAAGTCGGTAGCTTGTTAAAAATCGTCTATGAAGATTCTGGTGTTGGTTTGCCTCCAAAGTATATTAATGATCCAATGCGTATACTTGAAGTTCATGAATCTTCCAGAGAAAATGGTCACGGTCTCGGTATGTGGATTGTGCATAATACAATTCGCATGACCGGAGGGGATGTGATTAGCATCGATGGCCATAATGGTTTCCACTTCAACTTTGAGTTAGGAGAGAAATTATAAATGTCGGACAAAAAGATTAACATCGTATATATCGATGATAATAGTGATGAAATTTTGTCTCAATACATGACCAAGGAGTATTGCGCCACACCGTTTCAACAACCTGATATCACACAAATTGAAAAAGTCTATAAAGAGGTCCGTTTTTGTGGGGATGAAGGTTATGAAGCATTACTCCAAAATGTTACTGTTAAAGCTGCAAATGTGATTTTGATCGACAATCATTTATTTGAAGAACGCACTATTGGCACTGGTCGATTTTCTGGTAAGCAATTTAAAATTATTCTTAGAAAGATTTTGCCATATGTAGAAGTCATAATTATTACCCAAGATGAAACACTGGCTGGCGAAAATGTAATCCGCAAGTTTTCTGGCCGGCATGGAGAGGATGCCACTCAATACTATCAGGAAAATTTAGCTCCGTGTTTAGACAGGGCTATTAAAGAGGTTCTAGACTTTGAGGATTTGGCAGATGATCTGATTCAGAGCAAAGATGTGGAAAAGCTTCTTATTGATAAAGTGTTAAATTCGTTACAAGGCGATGATTCTTATGATGCTTTGTCGAAAAGTGATATTGATAATCTGATTTGCAGTTTTAGGGAGATTAAAGATGCTTACGGACACAAATAAAGATTATAGAAACACAACAAATTGTCCGGTTTTAGTTGATGTTGCGCTTAAAAAGTGTGCTTTAGAGCGCAAAATCCAGCAAGATCACAAGCGCGCAAAAATAATGTATAACTTTGTTCACGATAAACAAGATGTCTATTTTAAGCCATTTTCTGAAATATATAACTGCAAATGTGCTTATTGTGGTGCTTGGATTGGAATCTCTGATATACGGCTATTTGAAGTTGACCATTTTATTTGTGAAGATGCTTTTTCAAAAGATACAGCAGGTCGAAGTGAAGCCGGTAAAGTGAGCAACCTTGTACTCGCTTGTTATTCTTGCAACCGTGGCAAAGGGAAATTGATGATTGATGAAGATCACCAAGGGACTCTGAATCCCGATGATGGATCTATTGCACAGGTTTTTGATAGGAACGAAGATTACTACATATGTATCCGACCGGATTATGCTGAAGATCAAGTAGTCGTAGATTTTTACCAGAAACTTTTATTGGGCAGTGAATTTCGTCGCCTAGACTATTTGTTACTGGAAATAAAAAATTTTATTTCTACACAGCGCACAAGCAATCCCACTGTTGCAGAAAAACTGGAGCAATGCCTTGGTGCTCTAATAATGAAAAGGAATAAAACTTTAATATAACACCTTAAAGTCATCAGGAAAACTATGGATGAAAAATTGTCGGGGTCTTATTATACCCCCCAAAAAACTATTCACTTTATATACAATTACCTACAACAGCAACATAAGCCTATAAAATCAATTTTAGAGCCCAGCGCTGGAGATGGAAGGTTCATTCGACTTTTTTCCAAATCCAATTCTGTAGGCAATATTGTAGGTGTGGAGTTATACCAAGAGAAAGTACAGGCCATCAATGAACGAATTCTTTCTCCTAAAGTAACAATGATTGCCGCTGACTTTCTGGAATATTCTTCCACTTGTAAAGCGAAGTTTGACCTTGTTGTAGGAAACCCACCATACATCAACATAAAAAACATGGACAAGAAGTTCTTGGAGGCTGCTCGTTCTTTATGTCAAAGTTTAAACTTACCTGAGAGCTTAATTCAAAATGCTTGGGTTGCGTTTGTAATAGCGGCCACTCAACTTTTATCAAAAACCGGTACGGTATTTTTTGTGCTTCCCACAGAGTTTTTGCAAGTACAGTATGCCGAAAAGCTTAGAGGATTTCTTGAGAAGAAATTTAACACTATACATATTCTTTCTTTTGAAGAGCGTATGTTTCCTGAAATAGAGCAAGAGGCTTGCTTGGTATACCTCACTAATGAAAATCAAGGGCTTCCCTATATTTCGTATCGTCAATATGCAAAGTTAGATTCTAAAACACCAATTCTAGAATCTAGAATTGAACGAAATAAACCTTTGAAAAAATGGTCTAATGCAGTTCTTTCTGATGAAGAAATTGATTTATTAAATCGAATTACAAACCAATATACTACTATTGCAAAACTTTCAGATAGTGCTCCCGGGATTGTGACTGGCGCAAATAATAAATTTATTTTGACAAAAGAAGAAGTCGATCAATATGAATGTGCTCAGTATGTAAAACCCATTATATCTAAGGGGGTAATGGCAAAAAACAAATTTGAGGTAAATCATGCTCTCATTTCCGAATTAGCATCAGCGGGAAAAAAAGTATATCTTTTAGATCTGGTAGGAACAAAACCAGACGAGTTACCAGTTTCCTTAAAAAACTATTTGTCTATAGTTGCCTCCACAAAAAGAAACGGTGTGGAAATTCAGAAAAGTTACAAATGTTCTAAACGCGAACCTTGGTATGGGGTTCCAATCGTTAAAAGTGGCCGAGTAATATTCTTCAAAAGATATGATTTATGCCCGCGAATTTCTACTAATCCTGCCGAAATATATACCACAGACATTGCGTATAATCTTCGACTGCATGAGGGCATAGATCCCGAAAGTTTAGTGTTTTGCTTTTATAATTCACTAACACTTGCTCAATGCGAATTTGTTGGTAGATATTACGCAGGTGGAGTATCAGAACTTACCCCTAACGAATTTAGAACTATCTCAGTTCCATATCGTCAAATTAAACCTTGTGATATTGAACGCGCAAAACAGATGTTTAACGATAACGAAGATCTTAATCAGCTTGTTGCTTTCGTCAATTCCAAAACACTAGAAGTAGATTTATCTACCGACGAAATTACACGACTAAATGCTATCCGAACCAAATTAATTAAAAGAAGAAAATAAACCCCACCACCGGATGTCCTGAAGTGACCCCGAAAAGTTAGACAATATTTTGAAGTAAAAATTGTTCAAGCAGCCGAAAGGGCTTGTTGTCTGTGAATTGCAGGCGGCAAGCCCTTCAGTTTTGCCTTAATCCTGCGGTTGTTGTAGTAATCTAGATATGCAACGAGTTCCTGCTTGAAGTGTTCCATGGACTGAAATTCCTGCAAGTACAGCAGTTCGCTCTTGAGCAGCCCAAAGAAATTTTCTATCACAGCATTGTCCAGACAGTTCCCTTTCCGGCTCATGCTCTGCCGGATGCCTTTCTCTCGGAGCATCCGTTGATACTGTTTATGTTGGTACTGCCAGCCCTGATCAGAATGGAGAATGAGGTTTGTTCCGTCCGGAATTTTTGCAAATGCCTCGTTCAGCATGGTTGTCACCATGCTGAGCACAGGGTGATCCGATATGGTATAGCTGACCAGATCGCTGCTGTGCAGATCGAGAATTGGAGACAGATACAGTTTCTCGCCAAACAAACTGAACTCTGTCACATCGGTGACCCACTTCTGGTTTGGCTTTTCGGCGCGGAAGTCCCGGTTTAACAGATTTGGCGCAATTTTGCCAACTTCACCCTTGTAAGAACGATACTTCTTCATCCTGACACGGCAAACTAAGCCCAGCTCCTTCATAAGCCGCTGGACAGTCTTGTGGTTCAGGAGGAAATTGCGCTTGTGAAGTTCTGCTGTAATGCGGCGATAGCCGTATCTTCCTTTGTTTTCATGGTAAATGGCCGTGATCTCCGCTTTGGAAGCTTTATACTTATCTGAACTGTTCATCCGCTTCAGATGATAGTAGAAAGTGGCACGGGGAAGTTGAGCGATTGAGAGAAGAATATCCAGAGAATGTCTTTGCCTCAGCTTTTGAACCACCTGCGTTTTCTGCGCTGGCGTCGCTCGTCTTCCAAAACCAAGGCTTGCAAGTTTTTTAGGTAATCGTTCTCCGCACGCAGTCGCTGCACTTCGGCCAGCAGATCTTCTTCTACATCCTTTGGCAGCTTCTTTGGCCGACCAGTGCTGCCGCGGCCGCGCCGTTTGATGGCAAGGCCTTCCGGCCCTTCCTCCAGATAAATGCGTTCCCAACGCTCTATAATTTTATGATCGTTAATTCCGAATTCCTGCATCGTTGCATAGATACTCAGCTGTTCTTTTTCCATGGTTTCTACAACCATTTTCTTGAATTCCGGCGTATATCGTTTGTTGGGTTTTCCTCTTGCCATAATAAATCACCCCATCTGTTAGATAGTATATCATACTGTCTAACAGATGGGGTGCAGTTCAATAGATATTGAACCCCGTAAGCTGAATATTAAATATGCCATCAACGGAACCGGAAAATCCACTATTGCAAAAGCAATCCAAGCGAAAGTCACTGGTAATGAAGATGGGCTAAAACAATTACTGCCATTCCGGTATGAAAGAGATGCCGATGAACATCAACCCAGCATCTCCGGATTGGAAGATTTTCACAGTGTCCAAATTTTCAACGAGGATTATGTAAATCAGTATGTCTACCAGCCCGACGAGCTGATAAAAGATAGCTTTACAATTTTTGTTAAAACACCTGATTATGACAGGAATATGGCGGAAATCACCCAATTGCTAGAAAGTATTAGTCAAACATTCCAATCTCATCCTGAACTTGACCAATTGATTCAAACACTAAATCAATTTGTAGTTGGTTTCGGGAAGGCCACCCAGCGTGGACTCTCTGCAGCAAGCCCGATAATGAAAGGTCTTGGAAGAGGAAATATGATTCACAATATTCCTCAAGGGCTGGAATCGTACGCTCCTTATTTACAACATACAGAAGGTGCCAAAAACGTCGCGTGGATCAAGTGGCAATTAAGCGGAAACGATTATTTGGAAATGGCTGATCAGTGTCCTTATTGCTCCGGATCAATTGAAAAAACTCGTGAAAAGATTAAGCGAGTTCGCAATGTTTATGATGCGAAATCTATTGAACATCTGGACCATCTTATAGAAGTATACACTGCGCTTATGCCATATCTTCCAGAAGATGCTCAACGACAACTGCAAACAATATTAAACAATGCATCGAATATAACTGATGACCAAAAGCATTTTTTACAAGCAATCAAGAATGATGTTGATTGCTTGTATCAAAAGCTATGTGATCTGAAGTCCATCGGTTTCCGTAATCTAAAAGATGTAGCTCAAATTGAAAGTACTCTGCGAAATAAGAAGATAGATCTTCCTAATTACGCTAATCTCAATTCCGATTTAATGCGAAGCAAAACAAACGTTTTAAATACTACAATAGATGGTGTACTCAATAGAATTATTCAGCTTCGTATAAAAATTAGCCGTCAAAATGCTTTGATTCGGAACATAATTTCAAGAAACCAAAAAGAGATTAACGATTTCTTACGATATGCAGGGTATCATTATACTGTCAGCATAGAAGAATCTGAAGGTAAAAATTACAGGCTGCTTTTGCACTATGAAGATCATCGTGAAGCCATCAATGCAGTACAAGCACACCTCAGCTATGGCGAAAGAAATGCGCTGGCGTTGCTTCTGTTTATGTACAGTATAAAACGTGAAACACCAGATTTGGTTATATTGGATGATCCTATTTCTTCTTTTGATGGAAACAAAAAATTTGCAATTGTCAATATGCTTTTTAAAGAGCCTGGATATCTACGAGGAAAGACTGTACTTCTTCTAACCCATGAATTCGGAACGGTGGTTGATATGGTTCACACTATGAAACGAAACTTTGGTGCTGTTTCGACTGCTGCTTTCTTATCAACACGAAATGGGGTACTTCAAGAGCAGCAAATTCACGCGGATGACATTAAGGCATATCCAGCTATTGCAGAAAAAAACATTGCAGAATCAACCGATCCCTTAAATAAACTTATCTATTTGCGTAGGCTCATGGAGTTTGAAAACAACAAAAACGATGCATGGCAGTTACTTTCTAATGTTTTTCACGTAGGCGATGGCACACGAGAAGCTCCGATGAAATGCATCGGCAACGGTATCGAAATTCCCATGACCCCGGATGAAGTTCAAAAAGGAACTGAAGATATAAAAAAATACATACTTGATTTTGATTATCAGATGGCATATCAACGCATGGAAGATCAAAATTTACTGATATCTTTATACGATTCAACTGAAGCAAATTATGAAAAGCTACAAATCTATCGACTCATTTTCATTGGGAGACCAATGAATGTAGTAGTTCAAAAATTTGTTAATGAAACATACCATGTTGAAAACGATTATATGTTCCAGCTCGATCCTCGAATCTATGACACTGTTCCGCAGTACATTGTAGACGTGTGCAACCAAGCTATTAACGAACTCAGAACTGTTCAACCCGCATAAAATAGTTTGTTTTTGAAATAGGAGCGTGATGCCATTGACCCAACCCAAAACCGATCTTGCTTACCTCCGCAACAAAAAGCAAAAGCAGAGCAAAAGCTGCGCTCTTGCCAGCACCGGGAGAAGATCCTTGAACGCCAGATGTCAGAGCTGAATCGGAGAGAACGTGTGCATCGTCTTTGCACCCGTGCCGGAATGCTGGAAAGCTTTCTGGTCTGTCCGGGAGAGCTGACCGATGATCAGGTGATGGAGCTTTTGAAGATCTCGTTCCGTCAACCGGAAGTCGTGCTGGCTCTTGCAAAGATGGTGCATGATGTTCACGAACGCAGCAACGTCCAAAACCCTTTAGAATAAAGGGCGCAATTATACACCGTTCCGGTGAAATTGCGGTCTTGCAGACGGCTCGATGAAATCGAAGCTGGCGTTTGTGCGCCAGCCCGATTCCATCCCAAGGAAAACTGCATTTTCCTTGCGCTGCTTTGCAGCTATCCTTTTGCCCGCTACCATAAAACACGCATGAAAAAGCCGATTGGAAACAGCAACATTTCCAATCGGCTTATCTTTTTGTTAGGCAGATTTCTTTTCAGCTAATGCCCGGACTTCCTCAATTGAAAGGTCGGTGTACTTTGCCACCTTTTCACAAGGCACACCATCTGCCAACATTGCCAATGCGTGTTTGACCGATGTTTCATGCTCGGTTTCATCCCGCATCTTTTCCATAGCTCTGCACATAGCTGCCACTCCCTCCGTATCTTCTTTGAAATAACGAACTCTCCGTGCCAAAATGGGATAATTCATATCCTTCGAGTTGGTACAGAAAAAGTCATGCATCAGTTTTCCTAATGCGGTTTCGTCCTTGATTTGTGAGTTCACATAAATAATGTGCGCCTGATCGTTGAAAAACGTTCCCGTTTCCCGGACTGTACGGTCAACATGATAAATTGGAAGGCCTGCCTTTAATACGTCATTCTCGGTGATAAAGATAACGTATGTTTCGTTCAGCGCATCGTAATCATCGCCCGCATCAGTCAGGTTTGCATCCAACAGACTACTGTTATACCGTGCACGTTTTTCACTCGCACCACGGTCACTGCGCTGCACCTCAATATTATATGCACGGTTTTCCTGATCCACTGCCAAAATATCCAAACGAACGGAACGACCTTGCAGGTTTTTAATGCTGTACTGGCCGTGAACCTCTTTGACAGTCAAATCATCCCGCTTCAAGATGATCTGCAAAAGGAACTCGGCACAGGCGCTATCTTCAAAAACTGCGGCCATGAAATCGTCATCAATCAAACGCAATCCACGCAACCGCTGCAAATCTTCTTCGTGTTTCCGTTCAAAATCCAGTTCCTGTTGTGATTTTCTTTCCGACATTGGTTCACCAACTTTCTGCTTGCTTGTTCAAGCTAATAGTACCATAAGTTCGTAATTTTTACAAGAGAACATTCCGGATGTCATCAACGGGGGTGATGCCTATTCCGTGTCCGCATTTCAAAATCACCATCGTCAAGCGCAGCCAAGGGCAGTCCGCTGTTGCCGGGGCCGCTTACCAGAGCGGCGAACGGCTGTTCAGCGAGTACGACCAGAAAACGAAATTCTACAACAAGAAGAAAGAACTTGTCCACGCCGAAGTCATGCTGCCGTCCCATGCACCACCCGGATTTGCAGACCGGGCAACCCTCTGGAATGCCGTGGAAGCCGTGGAAAACCAGTGGAACTCCCAGCTTGCCCGACGCATCGTGCTGGCGTTTCCGGTGGAGGTGCCGAAAGAACAGTATCTCTCCATGATACAGGAATTCTGTCAGGAGCAGTTTGTTTCCAAAGGGATGATTGCTGACTTTGCCATCCACGACAAGGGCGATGGGAACCCACACGCCCACATTCTGCTGACGATTCGGGCAATGGACGAACATGGCAAGTGGCTCCCGAAAGCCCGCAAGGTTTATGACCTTGATGAAAATGGAGAGCGCATCCAACTCCCATCCGGCAACTGGAAATGCCACAAGGAAAACACGGTGGACTGGAACGACCAGAAGTACGCCGAGGTCTGGCGGCACAGCTGGGAAACCATCACCAACCGCTATCTGGAAGCCGCTGGCAGACCGGAGCGTGTTGACCTCCGTTCGTTTGAACGTCAGGGAGTGCAGCAGATTCCGACCGTCCATCTCGGCCCCGCTGCTCACCAGATAGAAAAACGTGGGATAGAAACCTTTCTCGGCAACCTGAACCGGGACATTCGTGCCGCCAACAGCCTGATGCAGTCCATTCGTAACACCATCCGTGGGCTGCAACGCTGGATCGCAGACCTGACCGAAAAGAAACAGCTTCTTCTGGACGCTCTGGAAAAGGCGAAAGAACCCACGCTGTCCGACCTGCTGGTGGACTACTTCAACCTTCGCAATGAGCAGCGCAGCGATTGGTCTGGCAAGGCAAAACTGAAATGCACTGTCCGGGACTTTGAGGAAGTCAAACAGGCGGTGGACTATCTGAAAGCACATTCCCTGAACACCATCGAGGATTTGGACACTGCAATTTCTAACCTGAACCAGACCACTGCTCCTCTCCGCAGGCAGTTGAAGCAGAACGAAAACCGTATGCGGACAATCGCCCAGATCAAGGACGCTGCTGCCGTCCATGCCAAGCTGAAGCCCATCCACGATACCTTTATGAAGAAGAACTTCAAGCTGACCAAGGAAGCTTACGCCGCCCAGCACAAGGAGGAACTGGACACCTTCAACAAAGCTGTCCGCACCCTGATGAAGCTGAACGGCGGCACGACCGTGGATTTTTCGGCATTGGATGCCGAATTTTCGGCGCTGCAATCGGGCAGCGCCGAGCTGCGCAGCCAGCTTGAAACTTTGCAACCTGACCTGACTGCACTGAAAAATGTGCGCAAGTATATCGACCTTGTGCTGAATAAGCAGCAGCTTTCCGCACCGGGCGGCAAGACCCCGGAAAAGGAATCCGTGCTGAAGAAGCTGCACGAAGCCAAAGCCACCGCCGCCCCGAAGAAACCGGAGCAGCAGAAGAGCACACCGGAATTATAAGGAGGAAGGAACATGACCTACACGCAAGACCAGATTGACCGTGCAAACGCCGCCAATCTGGAAGATTTTCTCCGGGCACAGGGCGAAACGCTGGTGTGCAGCGGAAAGGAATACCGCTGGAAAGCCCACGACAGCCTGACCGTCTGCGGAAACAAATGGTTCCGGCACAGCCAGAGCAAGGGCGGCTATCCGGTCGATTTTGTGATGGAATTTTACGGCAAATCCTTCCCCGAAGCGGTGCAGATGCTGACCGGAGAGCCGGGCGAAGTCCAGCCGGAGGCTGACCCCGCCCCCTCTCCTGCGTTTCGCTTGCCGCTGCGAAATATCACCAATGCCAACATCCTGAACTATCTGACGCAGGAACGGAAACTCAGTCCGTCACTGGTGAACTTCTTCGTTTCTGCCGGTGACATCTATGAGGATGTAGCCCATCACAATGCGGTGTTTGTCGGACGGGATGCAGACGGACACCCACGCTATGCAAGCTGCCGTAGCATCCATGAGAAGTTCCGGCAGGATGTAGCCGGGGCAGAAAAATCTTTCGGGTTTGCGCACCGTGGTACGGATAAGCAGCTGATGGTGTTTGAAGCCCCCATCGACCTGCTGTCCTTCATCGAACTGTTTCCGAAAAACTGGCAGCAGCACAATTACCTGTCGCTGGGCGGGGTGTCAGGCAAGGCGCTACGGCAATTTCTCTCGGAACGTCCGGATGTAGAGCGGGTGTTCCTCTGTCTGGATTCCGACAAAGCCGGAGAGGATGCCTGTAAGCGGCTGACGGCTCTGCTGCCGGACACTATGAGCGTGACCCGGATTCAGCCCTGTATGAAGGATTGGAACGACGTTTTGGTGCACCGGGCAGAGATTTCGAACCGCAATTATTTCAAAAGCATCGTGCTGAAAGAGCCGTCAAAACCGGAAACGGTGAAGATCATCCGCATGAGCGACGTGGAGCTGACCCCGGTGAAATGGCTTTGGAAACCGTATCTGCCTTTTGGAAAACTCAGTGTGCTGCAAGGCAATCCAGGCGAGGGCAAGACCTACTTTGCCATGCACCTTGCCGCCGCCTGCACCAACGGAAAGCTGCTGCCCAACATGGAGCGCATGGAACCCTTCAACGTGATTTACCAGACCGCCGAGGACGGTCTGGGCGATACGGTCAAGCCCCGCCTGATCGAAGCTGGGGCAGACCTTGACCGGGTACTGGTCATTGACGACAGCGAGGTGCAGCTCACCCTTTCAGATGAACGAATTGAAAGAGCCATTATCGAGAACAACGCCCGACTGGTCATCATCGACCCGATCCAGGCGTATCTCGGTGCCGACGTGGACATGAACCGGGCAAACGAAGTCCGTCCTATCTTCATGCGGCTGGGACAGGTAGCGCAGCGAACAGGCTGCGCTATTTTGCTGATTGGGCATCTGAACAAGGCCGCTGGAATGCAGAGCTTGCAACGGGGCCTCGGCTCCATCGACATTGCTGCCGCCGTCCGCAGCGTCATGTTCATCGGCAAGCTGAAGCACGACCCAACCATGCGCATCCTGACCCATGAGAAAAGTTCCCTTGCCCCGCCGGGCGTGTCACTGGCATTCTCTCTGGGGGACGAGGGCGGTTTCCACTGGGTCGGCGAGTACGACATTACCGCAGACGAAATGCTGTCCGGCATCGAGCCGCAGCGGGAAACCAAGACCCAGCAAGCCAAAGACCTGATCTGCGCCCTGCTTGCCGGAGGAAAGCAGGTGCTCAGCGAGGACATCGACAAGGCGGCGCTGGAAAGGGGCATCCCCGGCAGAACTGTCCGGGATGCCAAACGGGAACTGGGCGATGCCCTGAAAAGCAAGATTGTGGAAGGCCGCAAAAAGGTCTTTTGGATGGAATAAGCCATTTGACTGGCAGAAAAATTTGGCTGGCAAGAAAATCATGGTACACCCACAGTTGCCAGTCTGCCAGCTAAATTCGAAAAATGACGATTTAAGGAGGAATTGAATGGAAAATGTGAAAGTGCCCGAAAACAAGAACCTCACTCCTGACGGATCTTTTAAGACGAAGGATGGCCGTACCACCTATCTGGTGAGCGTGTTTTTTAATCACGACAGCACAGAAACCGCTGAAAGCAAGGTGAAGCGGCTTATCATTACCGACCTGAAAAAGAAATGTGGTTAAAATCCACTTCCCACCTTGACAACTCTAATCAGAGGACACCCTTCTGTCGGCCATGGAGAATGCGGGCAAAGAAGATATGCCGGACGAGGTAGAGCGCAGAGGTCTGGGCACCCCGGCGACCAGGGCGGCCATCATTGAAAAGCTGGTGTCCGGCGGATTTGTGGAGCGCAAGGGCAAGAACCTGATCCCCACAAAGGCGGGCGTCAACCTGGTCACGGTACTGCCGGAACTGTTGACCTCTCCCAAGCTCACAGCGGATTGGGAGCAGCGGTTGAACGAGGTGGCAAAGGACCAGGTATCGCCGGAGGACTTCATGGACGGGATCGAGGCAATGGCGGCAGAGCTGGTGCGGAAATACTCCCACATTTCCGAGGATGGGCAAAAGCTGTTCCAGCCGGAGAAGGAGACAGTGGGCCTCTGCCCCCGCTGCGGCAAGCCGGTCTATGAGGGCAAGAAGAACTTCGCCTGTTCGGACCGTGCCTGTCAGTTTGTCATGTGGAAGAATGACCGTTTTTTTGAGCAGCGTGGAAAGGTCTTTACTACCAAAATTGCCGCCGCTTTGCTCAAAGATGGAAAGGCAAAGGTCAAAAGGCTGCGCTCCCTTCGTACCGGGAAAACCTATGACGGGACAATCGTTCTGGCCGATACCGGCGGGAAATATGTGAATTACCACATTGAGAAATAAGTATCGTGTCGTTCTTCCTTCACGGCTCTATCCAAGAGTAACGGATTGCTGTATAATAAGGCTAAAATCTTTCAGGAGGTAAATAGCCGTGAGGGATATGATCGCATACTGTGGACTGGACTGTGAGAAGTGCGACGCTTATCTTGCAACGATCAACGACGATCAGGCATTGCGCGAGAAAACGGCAAAGCTATGGTCTGAATTAAATCATGCTCCCATTCTGCCGGAGCATATCAACTGTCAAGGCTGCCGCATGGATGGGGCAAAAACGGTGTATTGTGAAAGCCTTTGCGGTATTCGTCAATGCGCCCTGCAAAAAGGCGTGACGACCTGCGGCGACTGCCCTGAATTGGAAAGTTGCCAGATGGTCGGCGCCATTCATTCCAACAATCCCGCTGCGCTGGAGAACCTGAAGGGATAGACTACATACCACAACAAAATAGCAGCCGCCAGTAGCGGCACCAAGCAGGAAACCTTTCCGGGTTTCCTGCTTTTCTTTTACCTGTTTTCAGAAAGGATGATGTCTTTGAGCAAAACCGAACCCAATTTCATGGAGCATTTGAAGCCGCTGCTCCCCGCAGGCGGTGACGCAAGCGAACTGGAGGCAGCGGCCCAGGCGCTGGCCGGACTTTCCCCGGAGAACCGTGATCTCCTGGCCGCTGTCCAGGAGTCGTCTTATCGCCTGACCACCCTGGAACAGTTCCGGGAGTTCCCCGCCAACACCGAGTATTTTGTCCTGGAGCCCAACATCAGCAAGGTGGAGGATGTGGGCTGGCGCTATCTGGCGCAGCATTTGGACGTCCTTCTGCCCCCGGAGCTGCTGGACGCCATTGATCCCGTTCCTTTTGGCAACCATGCCATGCAGGAGGAACAGGGGTGCTTCACCAGTAAAGGGTATCTCACCCTCTCCGGCGACGAGTGGGAATATGAGCGCCCCAGGGAGAAGCAGATAGAGAAAAAGCCCTCCATCAAGGAACGGCTGGAACAGAGCCGGAAAGAATGTGCCAATCAGAGCAAGGTGCAGCCCCATCGGGAAAAGCCTGCGCCGGAGCGATAAGGAGGTGTCGCTATGCCCCGTTATGACTATGACAAAGATTATCCCTTTGCTGCCTTCATCACCAACCTGGGCAAGTACAACGAGGGCGCCCTTGTAGGCGAATGGGTGAAGTTCCCCACCACGGCGGAGGAACTGAAAAAGGTCTTTGAGCGCATCTGGATCGGTGCGAAGGATGACTTCGGGCAGACCTATGAGGAATGGTTCAACACGGACTACGATTGCTATGTGGACGGCCTCTATGACCTGCTAGGTGAGTATGCCAACTTGGACGAGCTGAACTACCTGGCCTCCAAACTGGACGACATGAGCCAGGATGAATATGAGCGGTTCCAGGCGGCCATGGAGATCGGCGACCACACGGGCAGCATCCAGGAGTTTATCAACCTGACGGAGAACCTGGACTGCTACGATATTTACCCCGACATCCACGACCACGACGATCTGGGACGGTATTACATCGAGGAACTGGACGCCATGCAGGTGCCGGAGCATCTGCGCAACTACATCGACTATGAGGCTTACGGGCGGGACATCGCCCTGGAGGAAAGCGGCCAGTTTACCGACCTGGGCTATGTGCGGGATACCGGGGACAGCTTCCATGAGTATTACGATGGTGAGCGCGGCAGCATCCCGGAGGAATACCGGGTGATGACCTTCCAGGACGACATCCCCGAAGAAGAAATTTCGGAATGGGCCATGGACCTTGCCTACGATATGGACGAGTTTTTCCGGCAGAACGATCCGCAGTATGCCGCCGAGCACCCGGAGGAACACGCGGCGAAGGAAGAAATCTACGAAAACCTGATGGCCGGGCGCATCTCCGCCCTGGACGAGAAACTGGCCGCCCTGGGGCAGACCCAGGAGGACTATCTGCCTTCGGAGATTGAGAAGTTCAAAGACGCCACCAGCTATGAGGAATTTCTGGATGTGGACCCGCAGGTGATTCGGGAGGCCATCGAAAACCCGGATCAGTCCCATGTGGACGAGATGCTGAACTTTGCGGAGCAGGCAAACCGGGAGTATGAGGCGGAGGTGTACGGGCAGCAAGCGGCGCCCACCCCGGACGACCGGGAGACCGGCGAGACGGTGCGGACCCCCAGGGGCACCTTCCATGTGACGGATATGAGCCGGGAACAGATGGAGGCGGTCGGATACGGTTTCCACCATGAGTCCGAGGACGGGAAGTATCTCATCATGGCCAACGGCAGCCGCGCCTTTGCCATCCCCAGCGGAGCCGCCCCCGAACATACCGCACCGGAGAAGCTAACCGTCCTGGTGGTGGAGCCCATGAAGGAACCCTATGTGAAGGAGATCGACCCCGGCCTCCATGCGCTGCAAGCGGAGGTGGGCGGCGATATTGCCGCCTCCTATCCCTTTGACGATCCGGTGGGGCTGGTGCTGAACGATGAAGGCAAGCTCATTGGACTGGACCTGAACCGGTCCCTCCGGGACGAGCATGGGGAGATTTACGACATTGTGGCAGGCACCTTCCTAGTAGTGGGCTTGGGGTCGGAGAGTTTCGCGTCCCTGCCCCCGGACATGATCCAGAAGTACACCGAGCAATTCAAGCGCCCGGAACTGTTCGCCAGCATCAACGGGCAGATCGTATCCGTTCCCGTGGAGCCGGAAAACCCGCTGCGCACGGCGGAAATGACCCTGGAGGATGACTACGGCATGATCGACGGGATCATCAACAACGGCCGCCGTGGTGAGGAATTGGAGAAAGCCCAGGCCGAGGCGCGCAGGACTACGCCGGAGAAAAAGCCTTCCATCCGGGAGCGGCTGAAGGACGCGAAACGGGAGTGCGCGGAACGGAAAAGCCCGGACAAGCCTGCCCCGCAGAAGAAGCCCCCGGAGCTGGGCGACTTATGAGCCAGAGCAAGAAATGGCGTCTGGAATGGGCGTTCTTCCTGGGCGAGAACGGCAGACGCCAGTATAACAAGCTCTGCAAGGGCTGTGTCCATCCCTGCAAGCAGAGTTTCCGGGCGGTGGTGCTGTCCTGTCCGCACTATCTTTCCCGCCGCTCCCAAAAACGCAGAAATTAGGGTCCAAAACGGGTCAAGGAACCGACTGTGGCGGCTTTTCCGTGTAAGGGCAGTATGATTTCCCATGTAGGGCCACCTCACTGATGTGGGGTGCGAAGTAAGGACGATTTCAACACTTAAAGTAGGAGCAACCCCTCTGGCTTGAGCTAAAGGGGTTGCTCCTATTATTTTTTGCCTCAAAATTTATTCGCTAATAGCGAAATTATATCTTGACTTATGGATAAAAATTTGTTACCATAGTATTGCAGCGAAGAGTAGAGCGGATGTTCTACTGGTCGTCTCCCCCAAATTGGAGTGCGTCAGCACTCGCGGAACATCTTAACGGTGTTCTACCCCACGGGGGCGGCACACGGCTTGACCCCCGATGCGCCGTCGCCCGGCATGGCCCAAGCCGGGAGCTTGGGCCATGCCCAAAGGAATTAGATGGGTTGCCCTGTATGCACCAACTCTTTCCCGGGAGGGAGCCACACCAACTATACTTCGTGGTTCTCGAAAGAGGTATGTTATGCAAAAGCATAAGAAATCGCTGTTCATGCAGGACAGTCCCGGCAACTCGTCGGTCCCCCGGACTTCTCACCGTTTCAAGTTCAAGCGTAAATGGCGCAAGACCGTATTCCGGTTAGCGTTTAAGGCGCTTGAAGTGCTGCTGGTGGTTTTACAAATCATCCAGTGCTTTTGTGAGATGTTCAAGAAGTAAGACGAGGTGGTGCAGCAAACGGGAAGCCCATCTAATTTTTGTTTATTAGCCCAAGCGGCTTTGTATTATAGATTGAATCTAAATAGCTGGGAGGTGGCGAGCATGATTGGAGATGTGTTGAAGCGTACGCGTATCATTTATGGATATAAGGCCAGTGAAATGAGTTCAGAACTTGGCATCTCTGCGAGTTACCTTTCGGAAATTGAAAACAACAAAAAGCAACCATCTTTGGACTTACTCCAAAAATATGCTGATATTTACGGTATCCGATTATCTTCTTTGATATTACTTTCTGAAAACATGGATGAAGCAGAGAAGTCTGGCAAAGGAACTGCCTTTGTCAGAAACATGATGGCACACTTGATACAAAGTATGTCTGCGGCAGCAGGTGATCCAGATGAAGAATAAAGCGCCGATTAGAAAATATGACATAACTCAATGTGCTCTTTATAAATGCCGGACGAAAAAGCGTCTTGAACATCTTCTGTGTCTTGAGCCCGGCGGCCTCAAAATAATTGATAGTATCATCAGGTATCACAAATTTGAAATCGACAAAAAGCATTCTGATGAAAAAAGGGAAATAACTGCTCCGGATAAGATACTTAAAGCTATCCAGCGCAGAATCCTTTACCTGCTTCACCGGGTCATCCGGCCTGAATGGCTTATCTCTGGAGAAAAACAAAAATGTTATATAGACAATGGAAAGGCACATCTCGATGGAAAATATGTTCTGACTGTTGATATTAAAAAGTTCTATGATAACTGCACGCGAGAACCTGTGTACCAGTTTTTTGTGCAGAAATTGAAAACTTCCCCGGATGTGGCTAAAAAACTAACTGACATCATAACATACAATGGTGGCATCCCAACCGGGTGTCCAACAAGTCAGATTATGGCTTTCTATGCTTATTCTGATATGTTTTCAGAAATCGCTGATTTGGCGAAACAATGCGGTTGCAAATTCACTTTGTATGTGGATGATATGACCTTCTCTAGTACAAAGCCTTTTTCTCCCAATCAGTTGAGGCAAATGATTGATTGTGTGCTGAGAAAATATGGTCACAAGCCTAAATATCCCAAAGTAAAGTATTATGGTCCATCTGACTACAAACCAATTACAGGAACGGTAGTCACGCCTGAACAGTCCCTTGCTGTACCTAATGGGCTTCAAAATACCATATATAATGCGTTTCAGACGCTGAAGCCCCTTATTGGTCCTGAAACCTGTTCTGAAGAAGATGCAAAACAAATTCTTTCATTAAAAGGACAGATACAGGCCGCCCGCAATATCGAAGAAGGAAAGTTTCCTGAAATTGGACGGTTAACGAGCCAAATCAAGGTACCAGATGTTCAATCTGCATCAAATCAAAAAAGACAGATTCGCAGACACAACAAGAAAATTCGTATAAAACAACGAGCAGCTACTAAGTAAGTGCGAGAGCGCCGCCTTCGGCTTAGACCGAGGGTGACGCTCTCGTTTCTTTTTTGTTCCTTTTATCTCTTTCAATTAGATTCGGATAGGACAGGAGGGATTTATAGTTGTAGTAGGCGCTGTGGGAATGTGTGTAAACGGCCAGAGGGGCGGAGCTGTGGGAAACGGTGTTTGCGGGCTGTGGGAAAGCGAGCAGCTTTTCCAGCGGGCCGTGAATATCTGTTTTCCATCGGCAGAGCGGCCGTTTTCCACATTTCCATAGTGCTATTCTGGAATATAGGAAGTTCCTCTTGCTGTAATCAGTCGATAGATGGTCAAGGGAATATACCAGGCAGCCACCAGCAGCCGCCAGACCAGGACAAAACCGCCGATCACTCCACCAATAATAAAGTTCAGCAGGAACAGCGGAAGAGCGGTTCCCAAAGAGCCGCCCGGCACGATCCAGGCAAACATCCGAGGGATGCCAAAAGGCAGGCCGCAAAGGATGAACAGCCATACATAGTCGGTGACTCCATCTTTTGTGTAGGCGGATTTGAAAATGCAGTACAGCAAAGCCGCCACCGCCACGGGCAGCACGCTCTTTTTGAAAAACTCTTTGATTACTTCGGATTTCGTCACAGTCAGCACCTCCATTCCTGGTTCCATTATATCAGCCGGATAACCATGCGCCCAGGGGTTTTGCAAAGACTGGTAAAAAGCGCCCAATCCCTGTTACTCCAAGTCGTTGCTCCGCTGCCGCTGCTGTTCCTGTTCCTTCGGCCTTTCTAGTAGGGCGTCCACATTCTGGCGGAGGGTATCATATTCCGTTTCTTCCCGTTGTATCTTCCGAAGTTCCGTTTGCAGGGCGGTCTTGCGGGCGGAGAGTCCGTCCAGTTCTGCTTTCAGCTTATCAGAGGAAGGAAGTTTGGCGAGTCCGGCTTTCTTGATCTCCCTGGCTGCTGCCTCGAACAAGATAATCTCGCTCTCGAAGCCACGCAGAAATTTTTCCTTGTCCTTTGATGCCTTGTATCGGTCATAGACGGGCTTCAGTTTGCGGTAGGTGTCGATCTGTTTTCCCAGGAGGACAAGATCAGTGATCCGCTGTTCCATATCCCGCAGGCTCTCTCTGGTGCGGATGGAGGCGGCGGCAACAGCGTCGCACCGTTCCTCCAATTCCTCATAGCTACCGATACCGTGTTCAGCGAGGAAGTTCATGGTGGCGGCTGCCCGTTTCAGATTCTCAATGGTGGCCCACCGCTGGTATCCGGCGCTCTGCTGGGCTTTGATGTTGTTCTGAATGTCAATGAGCAGGCTGACCGTCCCACTGCGCTGCTGGGGCTGTCTGGAGGGACGGGGGCCTCCGGCAATGCGGGAGACAACGGCTTCTTCCTTTTGTAATCGGCGCCCAGAGTTTTGAGCCGTGTAAACCGCTCCTGATCCGGCGCCCTGGCGGAGATATACTTTCCGCGCTTGATCTCGTATCCTTCCCGCTGCAAGCGGGCAAGCAAATCTTCCAGGCTGGAGGATGCGGGTATCCGCCGGTCGATGGCGGCTTTCAGCTGTGCCTTGTAGCTGGTGCCGTTCTGTGCGGCCTGATGCTCAATGTAGCACTTGCCCTTGTCCCGACCGGGGACGATGACGGACAGGCCGTGTTCTCTGCACAGCCGGTCACTGGTCCGGCGTATTTCGTGATAGCTACGCTTATTGGAATGGTAGTGCTTATGGTCGGTGAAGCTGACCGCATTGAAGATCAGATGATTATGAATATGCCCCTTATCAATATGGGTGGTAAGTACAAACTCGTACTTGCCACCCAATATTTCTTTTGCCAACTGCAGCCCAATCTCATGGGCTTCTGCGGCGGAGACCTCTCCAGGCTCAAAGGCTTGGATCAGGTGGCGGCCCAGGTGCGTGCCCTTGTCGATGGAATGGCGGCGTGTCCATTCAAATTCAATGTCGGCGGTCTCAGCAGCGCAGCCGAAGGAGGATACAAGCAGCTTCCCGTCCGTCTTGTCGGAATTGCAGATATAGTCAATGGCGGCTTTCAGCGTTGACTTAATAGGATGCGTCTTTGTAACTGCCATATCTGATCCAGCCTTTCCCGGATTTCCTCCATGTCAGCCTGATAGGTGGAGCCTTCGGCGTTGACCCGTTTGGCGATTTGGTTGATGTTCCGGCCAATGGCGGACAGGAGCTTGTTCATCTCCTTGATGTCCTTGGTGTCCACATAGATGATATATCCGTCAATCGCCATCTTCCGCAGGTAGGCACCGATCCTTTTTGTTTGGAGCTGGGCCATTTTCTGCTCGATTAGGGTGCGTTCTTCCGCTGTTACCGGGCAGCGCAGTATGATGGGGCGTTTTCGATTTACCATAGGGCGACACCGTCCTTTCTGCATAAGGGTTTGGGAGTATCCCAACAAGCAATTTTGTGTTTAGGGGCAAGGGGTTCCCTAAAGCAAAAATTCGCAAGTGTGGCCACACTTGCTGTGCTTGCTCTACGCTCCTCCCCCCGTAAATACAATGCCGGAAATACCTTCGTCTGCCCGCAAAATCCCGGATTTTTCAAAAAGAAAAGGGCGGCAGAGCCGCCCTAGGAAAACGAAAACAGAGGGTGCTCACACACCCTCCGTTTCTTTCGCTGATTGTTTAATTTTCAGCGCTCCGTCGATTGCGCCCTCAATGACTGGTAAATAGTGCTCCGGACAAAGCCTCAGTTTGTGGCTGACACACTGCCGCTGTGCGCTTTCCTCCCGCATGACCTCTGGATTAAGGTATCGTTCCACGGGAAGTCCGCACACTTTGATAAGCTGTATGATAACCGGCAGAGCGGGAATCGTATCCTCGTTCTCGATATTTGCGAGATACCGGGAGTCGATGTCGATGATTTCCGCCAATGCCCTGCGCGACAGATGCTTTGCGTTCCGTGCGGCTTTTACATCGGCACCGAAAGTTTCAAAACCGGGGCAATCTTCAATGTTCGCCATATAGCATCACCCACTTACATTGTATATTTCATACTTTGCCCGTGGAATGTTGCAATATGCTATATATCTACATTTTATAATTCATAATCTGGGGTTGCGCACCTAGTTTATCAGATACCAAGCAGCTTTCAACAGTTGGTCATTACAATATTGCATGAATCAAACTCTCAGTACCTGCAATTTCTGCTTCAACAATATATTTAGTTCGTTCAATATTAGCTTTTGCAATGGAAGGTATGTCGTCTTTTATGACTGTTATCTGCTGCTCAATTCCCTCAAGATAGCTATTTAATATTTTCAAACGCTGTGAAAGCAGACTTTGCGGATCATCTAACGCATCAATAAAAAATGCGGCAATCGAGAAAATGTTGGTATCATAGTCGAAGGACAAAATTGATTGCTGTAATGTTGCCACAAATTCTTGTTTCCCTTTGTCTGTAAGCGAGTAAATCGTCTTGTCGGGCATATTTCCATCCTTTTCAACGCTGCCATAAATATATTCTTTTTTCTCTAAGACTTTTAGTGTAGCGTAGACTGTCGAATTGGCGATGTTGTACCAACGATGAACATTCATGATTTGTAGTTGCTTGATAATTTCATATGGATTAAGCGGTCTTTGATTGATCAGACCCAATAACATAGTAGCAGATTTCGAGAGCATAACGCATACCCCTTGACTTTAGTTTTAAGTTGTAGTACTCTATATATAGAGTACTACAACATTATATTATAACTGTACCACAGTTATAATCAAAATACAAGGGGGAGTAAAATGCCGCAACTAAATAAGGGTGGAAAATATGTATTTGGACTTTCTGCCATCAGCAATAGGCGAGAAATACTTTTTCCGGCAGAGACTCTTGAACAATATCCCGTTCAAAAAGAAGGACGCATTATTATTTTCACGGGGAGCAAAATCACGGGCGGATTTTGCGTGACCAGCAAACAATTACTTGGGCAATCAAAATTGAAGCATATATTAGATGATTGTCCCGCATTGTCACAGTACACGATTGATGAAGGAGAATTCGTTCGCTATAAAGGACGAGGCTATACTTGGCTGCATATTTCTCAAAACGGTGTTGTGAGGCTGCCCGAAAACACGATGCGATATTTGAATCTTTCCTGTGGGGATATTCTCATGTCGATTAAAAGCAGTGACATCGCATTTACAATGGGAGCAAGAGGACCGCTTATGGACAAAGTACATTCTTACCCCGGTCATATCAAGGAATATCGGGTTACTTGCTGCGGGCAATAAGGATATGAGTCATATTGAGTGGGTATTATGTCCTGTCTGCGGCAGTAAAACACGATTAAGAATCCGCAGCGATACCATTCTTGAAAATTTCCCATTGTTTTGTCCCAAATGCAAGCATGAAACTTTAATCGCAGTTCGACAACTAAATCTATCCATCGTGCAAGAGCCAGACGCTAAGACGCAGAGCCGATAACACAGAGAAAAAACTCCGATGTTATCGGCTCTGTTTTCACTTTTTCTGTGATTCCCTCGGTGGAAGAAAAGGAAAATGCTACGGGGTAGATGGCTTAATAAGAGGGCCAACGAAAAAAGTTTTGAAGTTCATTTTTGGTCAGTTGCCTTGACTTTTGCTATCATTAATAGTACTATTGATAATAGTAAAAGTGGAGGTGTCGTTATGTCATCAATCGATTTAGTTATACTTGGCATTGTTTTGGAGAAACCCCAAAGCGCCTATGACATTCAAAAGGATGTGGAGTACCACCATCTTTCTCGCTGGACAAAAATAAGTGTACCTTCTATTTATAGAAAAGTACTCCAGCTGAGCGATAAGGGCTATCTTCAAAGCGATATTGTCAAGGGCGATAAGTTTGCGGATAAGGCCATTTATTCCATTACCGATCAGGGCAGAGCGTATTTCAAGGAGCTGATGGCCTCTTGTGCCGCTGGCACAGTACCCTTGCTATTCGATTTCAATGTGGTCATTACCAATTTGAACAAGATGGACAAAGCCGAAGCGTTGGAGCTGGTTTCGACTTTGCGCCGGAGCATACAGTCCTCGGCTGAATCGAACGAGGGCTATGCGCGGGAATTTGCAGACATTCCTTTGTTTGGGAGAACGATTTTTGAGCAGAAGCAGCTTCTCTATCGAGCCCTTCTGGAATGGCTGGATCACTTTGAAGGGCAGTTCTTAGAAGAATGAGTACAGGCCCCCAAAGCAGTTTGACCATCCTGTTCGAAGCTCCGTTTGGGCTGCCTTTTGTCAAGATAAAAAATCAAGATGCTGCTGCAAATTCAAAAGTTACCGGCTTTCGCTTCTTTTTGGATGATTTTTCGCATTTGAGTATCCAATGTGCTCTTTGCGTTCGGATTGAAAAAGATGTTGACGTTGTAAGTTGTGTTTCTGACTCGCATGGTCAACAGTCCGTCAGAGGGGCGATGTTCGGTCAATGTGATAGTTTTGCTCATTTGCGCTTCTCCTTTTACAATGTGTGTTCAGTTGCCTTTTGCTGGGGCTGTAATTTTTTCTGTTCAAGTGCTGCCTTGCTATCGTTCAACTTCTTCAGCACCGATTCCTTTTCCGGCATCTTGCCGCCCGGTGCAGAAAGCTGCTGCTTATTCAGCACAAGGTCGATATACTTGCGGATATTTTTCAGTGCGGAGATATCCGGCTGCAAGGTTTCCAGTTGGGTGCGCAGCTCTGCGCTGCTGGATTGCAGCGCAGAAAATCCGGCATCCAATGCCGAAAAATCCACCGCTGTGCTGCCGTTCAGCTTCATCAGAGTGCGGACAGCTTTGTTGAAGGTGTCCAGCTCCTCCTTGTGCTGGGCGGCATAAGCGTCCTTGATCAGCTTGAAGTTCTTCTTAATAAAGGCATCATGGATTGGCTTCAGCTTGGCGTGGACAGCGGCAGCGTCTTTAATCTGGGCGATTGCCCGCATACGGTTTTCGTTCTGCTTCAACTGTCTGCGGAGAGGGGCGGCAGTCTGGTTCAGGTTAGAAATTGCGGTATCCAAATCCTCGATGGTGTTCAGAGAATGGGCTTTCAGATAATCAACAGCCTGCATGATTTCGGCAAGGTCACGGGCGGTACATTTTATCTGCGCCCTACTCGACCAGTTGCTGCGCTGCTCGTTGCGGAGATTGAAGTAATCCGCCAGCAGGTCGGACAGCGTGGGTTCCTTTGCCTTTTCCAGAGCGTCCAGAAGAATCTGTTTCTTTTCGGTCAGGTCTGCGATCCAGCGTTGCAGACCACGGATGGTGCTGCGGATGGACTGCATCAGGCTGTTGGCGGCTCGAATATCCCGGTTGAGGTTTCCGAGAAAGGTTTCAATTCCTCGTTTTTCCATCTGGTGTGCGGCAGGGCCGAGATGGACGGTCGGAATCTGCTGCACTCCCTGCCGCTCGAATGAGCGGAGGTCAACACGTTCCGGTCTGCCAGCGGCTTCAAGGTAACGGTTGGTAACAACTTCCCAACTGTGCCGCCAGACCTCGGCATACTTCTGGTCGTTCCAGTCCACCGTGTTTTCCTTGTGGCACTTCCAGTTGCCAGAGGGGAGCCGGATGCGCTCACCGTTTTCGTCAAGGTCGTACACTTTTCTGGCTTTCGGAAGCCACTTGCCGTGTTCATCCATTGCCCGGAGCGTCAGCAGAATGTGGGCGTGTGGGTTGCCATCGCCCTTGTCATGGATGGCGAAGTCAGCAACCATGCCTTTGGAAACGAACTGCTCGTTGCAAAATTCTTTGAGCATGGGAAGGTACTGGTCTTTCGGAACTTCTCTCGGAAGTGCCAGCACGATGCGGCGGGCAAGCTGTGAGTTCCATTGATTCTCCACGGCTTCTACTGCGTTCCAGAGCGTGGCACGGTCTGCATATCCGGGCGGCGCATGGAGCGGCAGCATGATCTCGGCATGGACGAGTTCTTTCTTCTTGTTGTAGAATTTTGTTTTCTGGTCGTACTCGCTGAACAGTCGCTCGCCGCTCTGGTAAGCGACTCCGGCCACAGCAGACTGCCCTTGGCTGCGTTTTACGATGGAGATTTTGAAGTGCGGACACGGAATCGGAATCACCTCCTTGTGAGCATTTGAAACGTTCTCTTGTAAAAAATGTGGATTTATGATACTATTATCTTGGATAAGTAAACAGAAAGCTGGTGAGCCAATGTCGGAAAGAAAAACACAACAGGAACTGGATTTTGAACGGAAGCACGAAGAAGATTTGCAGCGGATTCGAGAGTTTCGTTTGATTGATGATGATTTTATGGCTGCGGTGTTTGAAGACCACGACTGCGCAGAGTTCTTGCTCCGAATCATTCTGAAGCGAGACGATTTGATTGTGCGAGAGGTTCATGGACAATACAGCATTAAAAATTTGCAGGGACGTTCGGTTCGGCTGGACATTCTGGCGGTAGACCGAAACAACCGTGCATACAATATTGAAGTCCAGCGCAGTGACCGGGGCGCCAGTGAAAAACGTGCTCGCTACAATAGCAGCTTGCTTGATGCAAATCTGACAGATTCCGGTGAGGAATACGATGCGTTGAATGAAACTTATGTCATCTTTATCACAGAAAACGATATTTTGAGGGCGGGGCTTCCGATTTATCATATTGACCGAACTGTTCAGGAAACCGGAATGATCTTTAATGATCAGGCTCATATCATCTATGTCAACTCGCAGATCAAGGATGAAACGGCGCTTGGTAAATTGATGCATGACTTTTTCTGTACCGATTCCAGCAAAATGTACTATCCCATTTTGGCCAATCGAGTATGGTACTTCAAAGAAAACGAGAAGGGAGTGGCAACTATGTGCAGAGCTATGGAAAAAATGCGGGACGAAACCGCTGCTGAGCAGAACATCAAAACTCTTTTGGTGTCTGTAAAGAACCTGATGAAAAACATGAATCTCAGCCCAGAACAGGCTATGGATGCCATGGGGATTTCTGAGGATGACCGTAAGATGTTACTGCAACGAATTTGATGCTCTTTTGATTGAACTTTATCCCTAAAAATTCAAAAGCCGACTAGGATTTTCCCAGTCGGCTTTTGTACTTTATATCGTGTTCTTCTGCAAAAAGATAGCTGCAAAGCAGCGCAAGGAAAATACAGTTTTCCTTGGGATGGAATCGGGCTGGCGCACAAACGCCAGCTTCGATTTCATCGAGCCGTCTGCAAGACCGCAATTTCACCGGAACGGTGTATAATTGCGCCCTTTATTCTAAAGGGTTTTGGACGTTGCTGCGTTCGTGAACATCATGCACCATCTTTGCAAGAGCCAGTACGACTTCCGGCTGACGGAACGAGATCTTCAGAAGCTCCATCACCTGATCGTCGGTCAGTTCTCCCGGACAGACCAAAAAGCTTTCCAGCATTCCGGCACGAGTGCAAAGGCGATGCACACGCTCTCTCCGGTTCAGCTTTGACATCTGACGTTCAAGGATTTTCTCCCGGTGCTGACAAGAGCGCAGCTTTTGTTCGGCTTTGGATTTTTCGCTGCGGAGGTAGGATAGGCTGTTTTTTGGTTGGGTCAATGGCATCACGCTCCTCTAATGATTTAAAAAAGGAGCAGCGCATCTATGAGCTTTGGAATCTCACAGATACGCTGGTTCTTGAGCTATATAAAAAGATTTATACGATTAGCGAATAGCATCCCATTTCTTAGTAAAACGGTTGTACCTTAGATGGTTGCGCAATACATCTTCAGCATCCTTATTGCCTTTTTCCGCTGCAAGAGAGAACCACTGTCCAGCTTTATTATAGTCAATTGGCACAGTGTAGTAGACGTAGCCTGCTTGATACATTGCATAGACACTACCCTGATTTGCAGCTTTTTCGTACCAGTAAATTGCAGCTTTGACATCCTTAACAATATAGGCACCTTCATAGTATTTATCTGCAAGGAGTTCTTCTGCATAGATATAGTTTTGTTCAGCCGCCTTTTTTAGCCAACGCTCACAACCAATATACGGATTAGCACCGCCAATAAAGCAAGCATCCCCCATCTCTTTATCAATATAGATTCTGGCAAGTTCATATTGCGCTGCGGCAACTCCTGCACGTGCACCATACTCGTAGTATCGTGCGGCTGCGACGATGTTAGGCTTTTCAAGACCGGCACCAGTTTTACAGCAATAGCCACAGTATATTGTCGCATTCAAATCGCCTTCCCAAACAGCTGCACGGAAAAGTTGAAATGCCTTTTTTTCGTCTTTTTGAATGTTTTTTCCAATCAGGTATTCATAACCCAGCTTACGCATGGCAACAGCGTCACCTGAATTGGCTTTTTGAGTTAAGGTATTGATGTCTTCCATACTTTTTCTCCTTAATCATACATGCTAGAAGTATTGTTGTTATTTAGCCATGCTTCAAGACCAGAAATCAGAATTTCATTGATGGACTCAATATAATTCTTGATTTTAGGATTCTGAGCTTGTTTTAAAGTAATCAGTCGATTTTGGTATTTCTGATTCTGTTCGATTGTATCAACCGCCTGAGTGCATTGGGAGTCTTTCGTAGGCAGATACAACGCATAAATAGCGAAGGAAACTTGTGTCATGGTAAGCTGTTCACCAGTAACAACAAACGAAAGCCACGGATATTTAGCGCTGTCGGTTGCTTCAATATAGACGGAAGGCTCGTACTCTACTTCATTTGAGAGTACTGCACCGCAGTTTTTAATTTTGGTTGTATACAGATCACCAAAATTTTCATGGAGATACTTATCAAGGTAAACTTGCATAGCATCTGTACTCCAGCGAATATTTTTTTGAGGAATTTTCTTGTTCCATTCAGCAACAACCATAGGAAGATCGAGTGTTTTGTCCTCGCTAGTTAAAAGGTTCATATAGGAGTTTATTTCCGAAACTGTCCAAGAAATAAATCGATAATCATATGCAATTTCATTATCACTTGTCTGAATGCTAAATTCCTCTATGCTGTTGGCCGCATTACTAATGTCATTTTGATTAAGATTTTTCAAAAAGTTTAACCGACGATCAATTTGCTCAGTACGAGGAATATTGTTTTTGACTAAAAATTCAAGAACCTTTCTCTCCTGAGAATACATTTTGAGGTAAGCAAAAACTTTCTGAAGTATGAAAAGCTGATCTTCCCAGCTAGATGTACAAATCAGAGGATAATATTCAAGGAACTCATCGAGATTGGTATCAACTTCCTGCGGGCTACCAGATTTCGAAGATTTAATAGATTGAGCAATCAAAAGATCGATTGGCAGGATTTGCTCTGTTGATGCAGAAATAAAAGGATTATCTTTTCCGACTTTTTCTTTAGCTGTTGAAAGCCGTAAATAATTCATAATAACCGTACAATATGTATCCAAAAGAAGAGCGGTAGCTTCGTCTGTTTCCTCCATAGAGAGACAGAGAATCATTTTTTTCATACCTGCATAAGGAGCAACCTCTTGATCGGCAAAAAGTAAATTGGAAACAGCAGCAACATAGTCTTCCGATTTCAAAATATCTTTCAAAGCTGCAAGCCTTGACAACGGACTGTTGCTTCCAACCATCGCGAGATAATTATCAGAATCATTTTTGGCAGCTTCTAATCCTTCCGCAATGCTGTCGAAATCTGTCAAAAAACTGCAATCGGCATTGTCAACAGGGAAGAAAGCATCATAATGACGATCCAAGCCTCGAATGCTAGGGACAATATCGGCGAAGCGCTGTAAATTGTGAATTGTCTGCATAACAAATCGAATGGAAATACAACACTTTTGATGCAGTTTAACTAGAGCTTCGCAGCATAGATTAACAACATCAGCTGCCTCCTGCTTATAGCTATCGCTGTTCTTCAGTTCATCGCTCAAACTATCCACAGCAGAAAAATCAAATTTTCCGGTATCCTCAAAAGAATCCATCAGAACATCAAAGGCATCATGAATGATAGTATTCTTTTTAGCCGCAAAATAGTTGCTTCTTTCATGCGTGAGCCAGTCTTGATAGAGTTTTTCATTTGCTTCAGCGTTTTGAGCATCGCGCTCCATCATTATCTTAATGAATTTTTCGGTTTCATTTTGATTCATTGTTTCTGTGATAGTTTCCTTTGCGATATCGGCGGCTGCCGAAAAAAGAGATCCGAGTAAGCCCATAAATAATTCCTCCCATTTTAAATTTGATCTAACTGACGGTAGACTTTTTCCAAATCCTGCATAGCTGAAATGACTTCACCTTTTAAGCCGGTTGCTTCCTGTAAGTGGTCATCCAGCTTGTTTACTCCTTTCTCTAATGATTTTCCAACACCTAATGTGTCTAACAGCTTCTTGGTTTGGTCGAGTTTCTTCTTCGCCTTTTGACTATCTGTGATTTCATCGTCAACATTTTGCCGGATTTGTTCAAGGCTCTGTAGATTCTGATTTGCATCCTTCGAAACGTCATAAGCTTTGTTCTCAACATCACGCAGAGAATCGTTAATGCTTTCCATAAGGGTAGCTTGAACAGCTGAATCTAAATTTGAAGAATCCAACGCAAGCCCGGCATCCATAAGACTCTTTTTTTGTTGCTTTAACTCGTCCAGCTTTTGTTTTTTATCTTCAATAGTTTTCTTTACCTCAGTGATTTTCGTTCTGGAATGCTCAATACTAAAATTTTCAGCCATAATAATACCTCATTCTAATTGGCCATTCGAATCAAGAAAAACAACGTTATTTTTGATTTTTTGTTGGAGAGATTCTCCTATACTGCGAATCAATTCATCCAACATCGCTTTTCTTTCGGCTGAAATGAAAAGTTCATTTATCGCCTGACAGTCTCTTCGGTATTGTGAACGAAGTATTACAATCGAGGTGTAAATATTTTCCATGTGCCAATAGAAATCTGTGATTTGAGTGGATGTATGTACGGATGAGTCATATTCGGAGAGTGCACAAAGAGCTTCAACCTCCTTTTTCTTTAGTGATTTAACATTTTCTTTTAGAGTTTCTAGCTTTAGATTTTCTTCTTTTTGCGCCAACTGAAAAAATGCTGGCTTGTGAAGCATAATATCATATAGTTCGTCGTCATTGGGCGTTTCAGAACCATGACCTTTTTGCTCTTGAATTCTGAGTTCAAATGGTCGCTGAAGTCCTTCATAAGACATTAGGGCCTCACCCGGACGATAAACTGCAACATGTTCTAGTTGAATGCCACTAGCAGACATTGTGCTGCCAATCAGTTGTCGATCATCTATAGAGGTAAGTCTATGAATCAGCTTGATATTAGTATTTTTAATAACTTCAGGTGCCATAGCAGTAGGAAGCTGGTCTGCGATGATAATACCTTCGCGTAAAGCACGAACCTCTGCTAACATTTTAACGATATATGCTGTAGCGGCAATTTTAGGATTTGAATCTTGACCAGATGCTACTTGTGCTTCAGGAGCGATAAGGTTATGGGCTTCTTCGATAAAAATGATATGCCGGACAACCTTTTCTTCATCTGCACGAGGAGAGGCTTTCAAAGTTTCTCGAATGAGGGTACATAATAACAACGTAACAAAGTTGGCAGGACCTTCTCCTAACGATTCGAGTTCTACAATGACAGGGTGCTTTAGCCATTCCTCTGGAGAGAATGTAGAGTGTTTTACATCAAAAATGTCCTTCATTTCCCGACGTAGGAGACTGCCAATACGCATTTCCAGAACAGATTGAATATTACCTTGAATTTCGCTGTCATAAGTTGTTTGGCTAAGTTCTTTTTGAAAGCGATCATATAATTCCGACATGGTCGGATATTCTTTTTCCCCGGTGTTAATATCATTGGTATTCCAACCATGTGCTCGATAAATACCTTCGATAGCTTTATCCAATATAAAAGGAGCTGGTGGAGCAATCGGAAAAGCACCCTCAAAAACCTGACACAGTTTAGAGATATGTTCTGAAAGTGTGAGTCCTTTCGGGAATTCGAAGGGATTCAACCTCATAGGAAATTTTGTACTAGCTGAAGGAGAAAGAATAATTAACTCTGGAATATCATACCTAGAAAGTTCTCGATATTCACGCTTGGCGGGTTCCAAAACCAAAAAAGGAATAGGATCACTTTCTTCTTTAAAAGTGACCGACAAATTATCGGTATCATCCTTGATTAGCTTTTTATGATGCCATAGGCTATTAGCGAGATGCAGCATGGTGTTAGTTTTACCAGAGCCGGGAACACCACATATGAAAGCGTGTTTTTTGAAGGATGATGCATCGATAAAAGCGCTCAACCCATTGTTGGTTTGTCCAAGGTAAATGCCAGTTTGCTCCAACTTCGGAGCAGTTTCCTTCTTTATTTCGATATTCTCGCCATCAAATAGTATTGGAAGCCGAAAGAAAGAAGAAAGTTCATCAAGTGTATAAGCGGTTGGCCAGAATGCTAAAGAGGGTGGTAGAAGATTGCAGTAAGGCTGATTTACTTCCTGCAATTCCAACGGTGTGGCCGTACTGGGAATTTCCTGAATTTCACAAGTTCCTTCTTTGATAGCTTCTCCGCAGACAGCATCCATCAAAAAATGCGCACTACTTTTTTGGTTTGCGTAAAGTAAAATGTTGGCAAAAAAACAAGGCGATTTGGCAACATCTGATAAAAACTCTTCGTATATCCGTAGGGTTTCTTCGGCTGAGACATCTCGCGGACGATTTTTGTTATCGGCGAGGGTGATTTGCCCACTACGGCCCAATGCTTTCTCACGTAGAATTGCGATAGGCTTTTGTAAGGCCTGCTGTGCAGTTTTATAGGTGTCACTTCCATAGATTGAAATATGATAAACCATATCCTCATTAAGAGCCTCTGCGGTTTTTTCCATTTCATAAAGACGTGACTTGGGATTGGATTTCCAGCCTTCGACTGTAAATAGCGTATCTCCTGTGGAAAGACGTGTTTGTTCTTGTTTTTTGACTAGAAGAATATTTGTAAATGATTTCCGCAAGCAAACAGGAACATCTTCAATAGGAGCAATCTTATAGTAGTCAGCTAAAGGACTTGCTTGCATAAGCGCATCTATTGATTCAAAGTTTACAGTCTGATCGGAAGAAAATGCCAAGAAAATTTGCAGACGACGCCCTTTTGGACGTTCATGAGTATAGCTAAGGAAAAAATGTAGGGTTGTATGGATTAGAACAGTATTCCTTTGCCATTGACGTAAAAAACGATTATGTCGCTCAAGAATACCATCTATACCTTGTTCACCAAGAGATTGATATTTAACTAGCTCTAAATCGGGAATGTACGGAATCTCATAGAAATGCCACATCATGGGGTACGCCCTCCGTGCAATCGAAGCAATTAGTCTTCATAACTAAGACATCCTTGGCGCTCTCTCGGATAGTAGTAAGTATCATAATGCGAACAGTACTGGCGGCCATTACTATCACGGTCATAAGGGTTCCAATAGATACATCCGTCAGAACAGTTGTGTCCGCAAAAGGCACCCGCAGGAATTTTCACAGAGGTTATATTGTTTTTGTCCATAATGTTTTTCTCCTTTTTATTGTATTAAAGTGTCAGATTCAATTCTTCGGGCGTAATAGAAAGTCCGGATAATTGATCATAAACTGCGAGATAAGGGAAAACTCCAGTATGAGGAATAACAATCGGAAAATACAACTTTTTCACATAAGCATTCATAATTGATCGAATATAGACAATATCCGCAGATGACAAGCATTGACATCCGTGCCCCTCTTTATGGGTGTGAAATATTCCTTTAAAAATAATTCCTTGAGCGTCCCAGTCCGATATTGTTTGATTCAAAAGCAATTCATTGGGAACATACTGGCAAGATTTCCTAAAAGATATTTTTCCTGAATCAACAAAAATGGTATTAATTGTGTTTTTTGATTGCCCAAGCAAGCCACCCATTTCAGGTGGAGCGGATGGAAGGTTGTAGAGCAAGTTGTACAAAGATTCGGTAATTAACACGACAAGACATCCTATAATTACAGTAGTGGAACTTAATATTATAGCTGAAAATAGCATACTCACTTTTGGGTTAGCGGTTGCTTCGAAGTGTTCTTTGAATTTAAAAGGTGTACTTTTCAAAATTTTGCAAAGCTCACTCTTTATAAGGCATTATGCCACAAATCTCGCTTTAATTCAAGAGAAATTGGAAGTTTCAACGAAAATATATCATCGTTTTAAAAAGTACACCTTTCAAAATTTTGCAAGGAGTTTGCTTAGGTGGACTTTTCAAATTGGATAGATTTCCCATAGAACGTACCTACGGGTAAATCGCAGGTTTCCGCAGCTTCTTTAAGGGTCAATTTCTTATCTCTCCATGCTTTATGCACCTCATAGAAGTTGTCTGGAAGCGGCCGGGGCGGTCGGCCAAACTTCACACCGCGAGCCTTTGCCGCTGCAATGCCCTCTGCCTGCCGCTGCCGGATGTTGGTGCGCTCGTTCTCCGCCACAAAGGAGAGCACCTGCAGCACGATGTCACTCAGGAAAGTGCCCATCAGGTCTTTGCCGCGCCGGGTATCCAGCAGCGGCATATCCAGCACCACGATGTCAGCGCCTTTTGTTTGTGTGAGCAGCCGCCACTGTTCTAAAATTTCAGCGTAGTTTCGTCCAAGACGGTCGATGCTCTTGATATAGAGCAGATCGTCTTTTTTCAATTTCCGCACCAACCGCTTATATTGCGGACGGTTGAAGTCCTTGCCAGACTGCTTGTCCATAAAAATGTTTTTCTCCGGGATTTTCAGTTCCCGCAGTGCGATCAACTGCCGGTCCTCGTTCTGGTCACGGGTGCTGACCCGGATATAGCCATATAAATTCCCCAATAAATTCGCCCCTTTCTGCTAAAAGTGATTTTCATCGTTCTATATAAAACGGGCAAAGCATCCCTCCTGACGCTTTGCCCGTTGCTCTTTATTCTACCATAGTAGATCGGTTATCGCTTTCAGGATGCCCGCACAGGCTGGATAGCCAGCGCAGCGCCCCTAACCTGATACGTCACCCCACCGGCTTCGCCCCTTGCATTTCTCTGGCACACCTTCGGGTGCTGCGATGCAAGGGCATCAAGCTGCTTCTGTAAGGCAGGATTCAGCGTAAACACGCTGTTCGTTCCGTCCTCACTGGCGTAGATCATGGTCTCCAGCTTAAACATCGTCAATCAGTTCTTCCCCCACGGATTCGTCAAAGATGGTCGGTCCCTAGTCCTCGTCCTCCTCGATGTCCTGCATCAGGAGCAGCATGTTGGTGTAGCACTCCATCTCAGCACGGACAAAGTAGAACATCTGGTCGTACCAGTCTGCCAGCGTTTCACACTCCAACTTCCGGCAGAAGTCATACACCAGCTTGTTCTGGTCTGGGTCAACCGTCAGCCCGGCAATCTCGTACAGCCGCTTGCGGGTCAGTTCCAGATCGGCGCAGCCATAGGTGAAGAGCAGCTTCTTTTCTTCAAACGTCAGTTTCATAGGCTTGTACCTCCGTATTAAAAAAGGGCCTGCCCTGTGCAGACCCGATGTAACAAAAAAGACCGCCGTGCGTTGTGCAGGGCGGTCAGAGATGCAATATTGTATCAGACAAAAATCAGCTCAGACTTGATGATTTCCTCGGCGCGGTTTCGGATGCTGTTCATCCGGCGCACCCATTCCAGTTGATCGGCGGCTTTCAGGTCTTCGGTCACGCCCTCGGCTTTCTGCATCTGCCGGACAGTCAACGCAAGCTGTTCCTCGGCCTGCTTGTCCAGCTTGGCAAGATAGCCGCCTAACTCACCGGACAGGAGCAGTTGGTTATACCGGACAGGGTGCTGCTCCTTCAGATACGTCTTATGTAAGCGGCCCCACCGCCCGGTGGGGTACTCTGCCGAGGCTGCTGCGGTCAGGTTCGGCAGATAATGGTCGTTGACAAGGGTGTAGTCCAGACCGTTGGCGTTGTCATGGATGGATTTTTTCATGGTAGTCATGCGGATTCTCCTTTCATTTCTTCAGACGGTTCAAATTGAATGGGAACTGTATCAGCAGGCACCTGTTGAGCCAGCTTTTTATTTTGGGCATACTTGCGGCATTGTTCACGGCCTTTCTGCAAGAGGGCTTCATACTCTGCTGCCGCCTGTGGATCAGTTTTAGCAGCTTCACGCAGAGCAGCACGTTTCTTTTTGCGGTTTTCCCCGGCAGTTTTCTGATATTTCTTACGCTTGGCAAGTCGCTGTTCTGTAAGATTTTTCTTGTCGCCGCGACTAATCTCAATTTGACTAGGGAACGTGTCACCGATAAAATTGAAGTAGATGTCGATTTGCTGCTGACGGTAGATCGTCCGTCCGCCAGATGCGGAATGAATCACCACTTTTTCTACCAGTTCGTACAGCATTTCATCTGTCAGCGTTTCACAGTCCTTGTATTTCCGAATCAGTTTGATAAAGCGTTTCAGATCAACTTTCGTTGTTTCAACGACGTCCAGTTCTTTCTTCAACTCGGCAATGCGAGCTTCGCAGACAGTTTGTTCCTCATCGTATTGCGCCATCAACCGCTGATACTGTCGTTCTGGGATTTTTCCTAAGACGCTGTTTTCATATAGGCTCCGAATCAAAGCGTCCAACTCGTTTATTCTTTTTTGAACTGAATGCAGTTCTTTTTTACTCTCGGAAGATACCTGTGTGTTTTGGCTTTCCCATGCAGCTTGAAGCTGCTCGGCAAATTCATCCTCATTTTCAATAATTTCTTTTGTCATCGCTTTGATTGCATTGAGAATAGCGGCTTCAATGGTTGAGGTTTTGATAAAATGGGATGTGCAGGAAACGTACATATTACGGTATTTGCTGCACTGCCATGAAGAATCCGAATCATACACCACATCAGAATCCCGATGTTTGGATTCGGGGCTGGAAAAACTCATTCGGGAGCCACAGTCAGCGCAGAACACCATCCCGGCTAAACGGTGCGAGTATGTTCCGCTCGGAAGTTTTTTCGGATTCCTCTTGCGCAGACGCTGTGCTTTATCCCATGTTTCTTGGTCGATGATAGCTTCATGGGTATTTTTGAATACAATCCTTTCTTCCGGGGTCGCAGCACGGCGCTTTTTCAGTTTGAAGTTCTCACGGATGCTTTTACATAGCACTGTATGGCCGAGGTATTCCTGTCGGTCAAGAATATAGGTCAAGGTGGTCGTATTCCATCGATAGGGGTCGTGATACGAATGGTTCCGGGCCGCTTCGGGATGATGCTGTTCTTCGTATGCAGACGGAATCAGCACTTTTTCTTCCGAAAGCGTCTGCCCGATTTGTGCAAGACTGGCACCGCTGGCTGCCATATCGAAGATCCTGCGGACAACGGAAGCTGCTTCCTCATCTACATGAAGAGTTTGCTTATCACCGGGAACCCGCTTATAACCGTAGGGTATACTGCCGCTGCACCGTTTGCCATCCTGCATCCGCGATTTGAACACAGCGCGGATTTTATTGCTGGTATCCTTTGCGTACCACTCGTTCATGATATTCAGGAAAGGGGTAAAGTCATTGTCTGTGGGATTGGCACTGTCAACATTGTTGTTGATAGCGATGAACCGAACACCCTTTGAAGGAAACTGAATCTCTGTGTAAAATCCAACTTCCAGATAATTGCGTCCGAAACGGCTCATGTCCTTTACAATGACAGTTGCAATATGCCCGGTTTCAATCTCGGCAATCATGGACTGGAAGCCGGGACGGTTGAAGTTTGTTCCACTGTATCCATCGTCCGTAAAATGCTGGATATTGTTAAAGCCGTTTTTGCGAGCGTAATCTTCCAGATACTTTTTCTGATTCAGAATGCTGTTAGATTCACCTTGCAGTTCATCATCTCTGGAAAGCCTTTCGTACAGTGCCGTGATTTTTCCTTGGTTGGATTTTGCCATAGTTTCACCTTCTTTGTGTTTTTAGTAGGGGGTACGATATGTAACAAAGATACGATATTTTTATCCTCTTGTAAACGCATCTTTGCTTTATCCTTGTTCATTATAGCCCTTGGGATCGGTGACTACATAGGAACTGTGCATCTGCATGAGGGAGGGTTTGACGAAAAAACGGGTCTTGCCGCTGCCACTGCCGCCGATGACCAGGATGTTTTGTTCCGGGCGTACTTGGGATTTTTCGGGCGGCTGGACATGGTGAGCTTTTCCGTCTGGGTTAGAGGGATGTTCCAGTCGGGGATCGGATCGACATAGGGGGCAATATCGGCCGCCGTGCCCCATCGTGCGCTGCCGTACTCAACGCCCTTGCGATATTTCTTTGTATTCTTGCTCTTGGCGTACACCGCCAGCCGGACGATGCCCACCCCGGCGATACCTGCCAGCAGGTCCAGCGGATGCAGGCTTGGTGCCGCATAAGAAAACGCCTCCGTAAAGCCCTGACTCAAATGCAGGAACTTTTCAGAGGCGTCAAGACCGGGCGCAAGGCGCACCGCCTGGCAGAGCTTATCAAAGAGATACACGAACAGCAGATACGGGAGGTTGAGGATGAGAGCCTTCTTCAAGCCAACCGTCATAATTCCACACCCCGGTCTTTGGTTTTGACCTTCTCCCGCTGGCGGTGCTGGGCTTTGGACTGCTGTTTCGCCTGCTCCAGCTCCTTGCGGATAGAGGGCTTTTTCTCTTTCTCCAGGTTCTTTGCGGAGAACTCCCGGAAGGCCGCCGTGATAACGTCGGCATCCCGGCCCTTGAAGAACACCAGGTAGCGGGGAATCTCGTCGCTGGTGTCCTTTTTCAGAGCAAAGTCAATACCGTACTTCTTGGCGGTGGCGGAAAAGGCCCTGATGTTCTGGTCGGTGATCTCGATGTTGGAAACGCCGGTGTTGTGTTTCATAATCTGTCGGAGGGTCTGCTTGCCGTGGTGTAGCTTGGTTTTGTGGCCGGTCACTCCTTTCTGCATCTCGTCCAGCACTTTTTTCATGGCCTGTTGCAGCATTCCGGCGGAGAGTTTGGTGGCCTCCACGCAGAGGGCAACGGTGCGCTGGGTGACTTCTTCCTGCATGGCCTATCATCTCCTTTCTCCGCTGCCGTATAGGTCGTGGTTCACCAGGGACGCATAGTAGCTGTCGATGGTGGCCGAGGCGTTATACAGGGCAGCCAGCAGATATTTCTTGATGTTGCGGACATAGGTGGTGTTCTCCCGCATACGGTCCAACACATACTCGATGTGGGAACTGTTCAGCTTCAGGAACCGGGATTTGACCACCTCCGCCGGATAGTCGTCCCCGGCAATGCGGATCGTCTCCCTGCGGGAACAGACGGTGTCCACCATGAGCTCCACCAATTCATTCAGCATATCTCGGTCCAGCCGGTCATCCCGGCATAGATAGTCATACTCGATATTCTCCAAAATGAGTTCCCGATAGCTCTCTCGCTCCCGCATCCAGTCCCGTCCGGTCCGGTTAGCCCCTGCGGGGGTTTGGGGGCTTGATTGGATAGGATTTGATCCTTCCGTACTTGGTGAATCAGTATTTTGTTCTTCAGGATTTCTTTTTTCTTTATTTAATTGCGGCCGGTTTTCCAGACATGGGTTATCCATATCCGGGTTTTCCGTATCTGGACAAGCCGTATCCGGCTCGTCCTCACACGGCTGGCCCGTATCCGGGGGATGGGGCGTCTCGTAGATGACATACTCCACATCCACGATCTTGCCTTTGCTGTCCCGGAGCCGATTGCGGACTATGTATCCGGCTCGCTCCAGCTCCTTCAGGGCGGAGCCAATGCTATCCGTACCCTCCTTGCAGATTTTAGCCAGGCCCCTGGTGGTGTAGTTCCAGTTCTCCGGCAAGGACAGCATCATGGAGAGAAGTCCTTTGGATTTCAGTGACAGCCCCGCGTTGCGCAGGTGGTGATTGGACATCACCGTGTAGTCGCGGTTTTTCTCAATGCGAAATACCGCCATCTTATCACCTCCTTTCGGCGGTCTGGAAAAGTGTTTGTTTTCGAGGAAAAGACGGCCTCTATGCCGCCCAGATGCCCAAGAGGGGAAAACCTATGGGCGTCGGCCGTCCAGCTGATTGCGGGAGAAAAAAGTGAGATTTTTGACCTATTTCCATTCCATTTTTGTAATATGTATTAAAAATTAAACGAAAAATGTAATCGTGCAAAAACACCATAGGATTACTCCTATGGTGTTCTGGAAGGCAATGGAAAAAGAGATGGTTGTTAGATTTAGGGAACTGTGGTACAATAAATAATAATCTGAAATTTATACAGTCAAAAGTTTATCTTGAGGTGATTGCTATGAAAGTGGTTAATTTCACTCAAATTAAAGACGAATTAATTAATAATATGCGCAGAAAAATGTTAATTCCAGTGATTGGATCCGGGTTTACTAGAGGGTGTGATGCTTACAAAGGTAAAGTCCCATCAGGGAAAGATTATAGTGAATATATGATAAGCAAAATTGCTGCGCAATTATCCTTGGCACAAGCAGAAATTGACTCGCTTAAAAGGGATTCGTTTTCTAATGTTTCGGATATATATCATCGCGCTATCCCCATTTCTTCCCAAAAAGAATATTTAAAATTCAACTTTACCAAAGTAAAACTAGAAGATGTTAAGCGGAAATTTTTGGGACCTTTTTGGCCGTATATATACACGCTTAATATCGATGATGGAATAGAGTTTAACAGTTGTTATCGGCACATTGTTTATTCCAATCGCCCCATTGAGAAGGGAATTTTTGATGATTTTTCTTGTGTAATTAAGCTGCACGGTGATGTGGCAGAAATGCTCACATATGAAGACGCTAAAAGTGAAGTCTTTACACAGAAACAATATGTAAATAGTTTAAAGAGTAATGAATCGTTGCTAAAAAAATTACATCATGATAGCATATATCAAAATTTAATTTTTATTGGCTGCAGCTTAGATGATGAAATTGATTTACTAGCTTGTTCGTCAGAAAACGAGATTGGTAAAGCAAAATATTTTTGCACGATTAAAGAACCCAGTCCATTAGAGCAATTTAAGTATGAGAAATACGGAATAACTCACTGCATTGTTTTCAATTCATACAATGAAATATATGAATGCCTATATGAAGCAGGGCAAGAGGCTGAAAAAATAAGTGTTAATGATTTAGATGAATACAAACATTTCTCGATTATACAATTAGCTGATGACTACGAGAGTAATAAACCGTATCTGTTTTTTGGAAAAAGTTTAATAAGCAAAGATCACGCAATTTCAATTCCCTATTTCTTTATCTCAAGAAAAGTTACAGCTTCTATTTTTGATAATCTTTCAACTCGCCCACTTCAATTTATTGTTGGTTCTGGGTGTAGTGGAAAATCCTATGTCCTTGTTGATATTGCATGTCGGATAAAGAATAGGGATGTTTTCTTCTTTGAAACAAAAGACCGACTGACAGATCAAGCATTTCAAGATTTAACTTGCAAAAAAAACTGTGTAATTCTTGCAGATGACACCTCTCTTTCGGACGATCAGATTGAATATTTTGTTTCCCATATTTCTTTCCTTAAAGAAAATGATGTAAATGTTGTTATCGCCGTTGACAAACATAATAGGGCAGTTAATGGAATCTTAAAACTACACGAGGTACAGGGGGACATTAAATCGGGTGATATTCCTCAAATTCCCATAGGTAACAAGTTAAATAATCAAGAATGGCGACAAATTTCACCACTACTTACAGCGGTCAGCGCAGGAGTATTCAAAGAAACTGATACTATTGTTGATAATATTATTAATTTGAGCAAAGAACTTTCCGAAAAGAACAAGTACTATAATATCGTACCACGCTTTGACTCTGTTCCAGAAATAGCTGCGCTTATAGCTTTGGCGACTGAAAGAAAGATATACTCAGCAAGGGCTACGCAACTGGAATTATACGATGAGTTGGCTATACAATGCAAAGCTACTGTCCCTCTAATAGATCAAGAGTCAACATGGACTTTTGAAACTAGTTTTGATGATAATTCCTCCATAAAATATGTGGTCAATGCTGAATTCTGGCTATGCTATCAATTAGGAATATTTGCTCGTGAAGAGAAAAATCATAAAGCAATAGTAGAAGCTTACAAATACATAATTACAAGAATCTTATCTTTAGAAGGCACACCGAACTTATTGCGTGGCGACAAAAGCAATTCTTACGGTGCATATATACTTTTTGATAGCATTAATAAAATTTTCTATTCAAACAAAACCGGAGGAGAACATGGATTAGGTTTGATTAGAGAAATATACGAGGGACTAAACAAACTTCTTTCAGCAGATCCCAATTATATGCATCAACGAGCTAAGTGCTATATTAAATCGGCATACTTCGAAAAAGAGCAAGCCAAAAAATTGGAGTATCTTGACAAAGCATTTAGAGATGCTAATGTAGCATTTCAAGTATTCGATAGTCGTTATAATGAATACCATAACGAAAAAATTTATATTTCGGCTTCACATGTTTTATATACTAAGGCTCTTATTTTGAGTCACAAATGCTATGTAAACAGCTATGCAAGTGTTGAGGATAACACAATAGCCATTCATACCCTACACAATGCATTAAGTTCCCCGTACAATACCTATGCTTTTGCAAAAAAGGACTCCTTTAACTATCTTAATGTAGTTTCCAAAATAATATGTGAAACTATAGCAAGAAAAACTCTTGTATCGTCAGATGCCTATCGCGATCTGGAAGATTTGTTCCAAATAATTTCTGAGTAAAACCGATCTTATAATTGCCATAAAATGTAGTAAGCGCCATCGTTGCAAAGTCGATGGCGCCACTACTGGTTATTAAATTTTTTCCTCTGGTTCTTCCATGGCCAGCCAGTCCTCAAACGACTTCCGAGAAATGCGAATCGCATAACCGATACGAATTGTTTTGAATTCTCCGGAGTTTACCAGCCGGTATGCAGTAGATTTTGCAATGCCAAGGATTGCGGCAATGTCATCCACGGTATAGGTTCTGTTGCTCGGCAGCTTCTTTTCCTGCGATGTACTCATAATTTTGCCTCCCATTTTTCGTAGGCATTTTGACTATGCCTATCTGATTTTCCTTGTGGAGAAGGGGCTTTCTGCCATCATCCGTGCTAAGAATTTGCTAATTTGACATTCTGAACAGGCCATAACGAGGCAGTATTTTACGGATTTTTGTGCAGATTGACCAGTAACCACACGATGCCATAGCGAATCAAAAATAATGGGAAGTTATGATGGGTATATCGTACCAAAAGAAACGCCAAACTCCTAAGCGAAAGGCCGGCGGTTCGAATCCGCCTGAGGACACTATTTCAAAAAATGCGAAGGTCATTTTTCCATGTGAAAGACGATCTTCGCATTTTTCATTTTGAACCTATCACCAAAATTAGCCAGCTAATGCCATTAGCAGAATTTTCGGTTCCAGCTAATAAAATCAGGCTTCTAGCTAATGAAGCCCCATAAAGCACCTTTTGAACTCTGTTTCCCGGCTCTCTGCTAAAATTGGCGAACGCTTTCCTGTAAATCCATGTAAACACAAGATAAACTGTGTAAATCTATTTTCCACATTCCTGCCTGAAACCGTGTAAATCACTTTTCTCCATACATAGCGCGTTCACTCGCTGTTCTCTCGGAACAGAAAGAGGAACGCGCTTTTTTTGTTTTCGGGCTGAACTTCCCGAATCCACCAAAGGAGGGTTTACCGATGAAAAAAGTTCTGACCGTGACGTTTGACAGCTGCAAGCCCCTGCACACAGCTCCAAGCTCCGCACCCTTCTGCGGTGAGATCGTCTGTGCCGACATCGGCATCCGGGACGAATGGCACCCGGCAGGTCTTGCACAGCTTTAAACGCGGAATTTTGCCCTTACAAAAAAGCACTTTCCCTTATATTTGCATTGCAAATAAGGGAAAGTGCTTTTGTCTTGCTCACTATGAGGTTACTATCGCAAAGGATACGGTCAACTCCCAATAGCGAAAAGATAATACGGCAGCCTTCACTTTTTCAGCACTACGCACTCATAGGGGCGCAGCGTGTCGGCGGTGTCGGGGTAGTTACCCAGCAGTTTCTCGGCATCGGTCCAGCCTACGGGCAGGGGCTTGGCAATTTCCCGCTCCCGCAGGTTGCAGAGAACCAGCAGCTCCGTCTCGCCGTCGTACCGGCGATAGGCTAACAAATCCGCGTTGTCGGGGTACAAGAACTCGATTTTTCCCGCACTGATGACCGGCATTTTCTTGCGCAGGGCCACCAGCGTTTTGTAAAAGCTGCGGATGGAATCCGGGGCGTCCATTTGGGCAGCGGCGTTGATGGCCTTGTAGTTGTCGGCAATGCCGATCCACGGCGTACCGGTGGTAAACCCGGCGTTCTCGCTCGCGTCCCACTGCATCGGGGTGCGGCTGTCGTCGCGGCTGCGCTGGGCGATAATGTCCAGCGTTTCTTCCTCGGACTTGTCCTGCTGGCGCAGAATCTTATAGTAGTTGAGGCTTTCCACATCACGGTACTGGTCAATGGATGTGAAGTGCGGGTTCGTCATGCCCAGCTCCTCACCCTGATAAATGTACGGCGTGCCGCGCATAAAGTGGATGGCCACCGCCAGCATCTCGGCGCTTTCCTTCCAGTAGGTCGTGTCGCTGCCAAAGCGGCTGACCGCACGAGGCTGGTCGTGGTTGCACCAGAACAGCGCATTCCAGCCGCCGTGGGCCTGCATCCCCTCCTGCCAGGTCTGGAACAGTTTCTTCATGGCGAGGTAATCAGGCTCCCTCAATTCCCACTTTTGCCCGTCCTTGTAGTCGACCTTCAGGTGGTGGAAATTGAAGCACATCGTCAGCTCGTGGTTGCCCTCAGCGGTGTAGCCGATGCAGTTTTCCAGCGTGGTGGAGGACATCTCCCCCACCGTGATCATGCCGTCGATGCCGCCCGCGGCGACCAGCTCCTTCAGGTACTTGTGGACGTTGCGGCCATCGGTGTAGAAGCGGCGGCCGTCGCCCTCAAAATCGTCCTCATAGACCTCCGGCTTGGAAATGACGTTGATGACGTCGAAACGGAAACCCTTGATGCCTTTCGCCTTCCAGAATCGCAGGATGTCGGCCATTTCCTCCCGCACGGCGGGGTTCTCCCAGTTCAGGTCGGCTTGCATCACATCGTACAGGTGCAGATACCACTTGCCGAGCCATGGTACATATTCCCACGCAGGGCCGCCGAATTTCGACACCCAGTTCGTCGGGCAGCAGTCGGGCGTGCCGTCCTTGAAGATGTAATAGTCCTGGTACTTTTTGTCGCCCGCCAGTGCTTTTTTGAACCACTCATGCTCGGTGGAGGTGTGGTTGAACACCATGTCCAGCATCAGGCCGATGCCGCGCCTGTCCGCCTCGCGGATAAGCTCCTCCAGATCCTCCATCGTGCCGTAGCGCGGGTCAACGGCACGGTAGTCGGCCACATCATAGCCGTTGTCGCGCTGGGGCGAGGGGAAGAACGGCGTCAGCCAGAGATAGTCAACGCCCAGGTCGGCGAGGTAGTCCAGTTTCGCGGTGACGCCCTTCAAATCGCCGAAGCCGTCACCGTTCGAGTCCATGAAGGATTTCGGGTAAATTTGGTAGACAACTTTATCTTTAAAATCATTCATGGTACACACCTCACAAAATCAGGCAACGCCTTTTTTCCTGCCGACGATGACGGTCAGCACAAAGGGGACGACGATGGCAATGGCCATGCACAGCGCAAAGCTGAGCATATAGGCGGGCTGGATTGACAAAATACCAGGGATGCCGCCGACACCGATGGCGTTGGCCGTGGTGGAAGTTGCCACACAGACGACCGCTGCGATGGCAGATCCAATCATGCCGCAGATAAACGGGAAGTGGAATTTCAGGTTGACACCGAACATGGCAGGCTCGGTAACGCCCAGATAGCAGGAGATGCAAGAGGGAACGTTGACTTCCTGTGCGGCAGCATTCTTGCGCTGCAGGTAGATCATGCCCAGCACGGCGGAGCCCTGTGCAATGTTGGAAAGGGCGATCATCGGCCACAGCATGGTGCCGCCAAAATCGGCGATCAGCTGCATATCAATGGCATTGGACATGTGATGCAGGCCGGTGATGACCAGCGGGGCATAAACAAAACCGAAGATTGCGCCAAAGACCACGCGGAAGGAGCCGGAAATGCCGGCGTAGACGATGTCAGAAATGAAGGTGCCGATCTTCCAGCCGATGGGGCCAAGGACAGTGTGGGCGATGATGACGGACAGCACCAGCGAGCAGAAGGGCACCACGATCATGGAAATGACCGCCGGGCAGATCTTGCGGAAGAATTTTTCTAGATAGACCAGCGTGAACGCGGCCAGCATGGCGGGAATGACCTGCGCCTGATAGCCAATCATGTTGATGGTGAAGAAGCCAAAATCCCATTTGGGGATATCTACCGCTGCCGTGGACGCGACGGCGTAAGCGTTGAGCAGCTGGCCGGAAACCAGCGTCAGGCCGAGGACGATGCCCAGGCTTTGGGTCGTGCCCATTTTCTTTGTGACAGACCAGCAGATGCAGACCGGCAGCATATGGAAGATGGCTTCGCCAATCAGCCACAGGAAGCTGTCAACGCCGGACCAGAACTGACTGATGTTGCACAGCGTCTGGGTGCCGTTATTAAAAAAGTAGATGCTGTCAATGCAGTTGCGGAAGCCAAGGATCAAACCGCCGGTGATGATGGCGGGAATCAATGGGGCAAAAATCTCCGCAAGCACGCTCATGACCTTCTGCAATGCGTTCTGGTTCTGCTTGGCCGCGCTCTTGACAGCTTCCTTCGAGACACCGTCGATGCCGGAGACGGCAATAAAGTCATTGTAGAAATCGCTGACCGTATTGCCGATGATGACCTGGAACTGGCCCGCCTGGGTGAAAGTGCCCTTGGCGGATTTCAGTGCCTCGATCTTGGCAACGTCCGCCTTGGCGGGATCGTTGAGGACAAATCGCATACGCGATACGCAGTGGGATACTGCTGCAATGTTCTCCTTGCCGCCAACGTACTCAAGCAGCAGCCGCGCGTCCTGTTCGTATTTACCCATAATGTTTTCCTCCTTTTGCCCGGTAGAGCGGGCATCTTCGAACTTGTTCATACGGGCATCTTCGAACTTGTTCATACGGGCATCTTCGAACTTGTTCATACAAGTTCTCCTTACAGCCACAGGATACCAGACTTGTTCATACAAGTCAATATGCTTTTGCAAAAAAGCATTGCAGAATGCCTATTTTCGGCACTGCTCACAAGTTACCCCCTTGAAATTTAGCCGAAAAGACGGTATACTAAAGTAAATGTTTGAACAAGTTGCGAGGTACACACCATGCCAAAGGCAAAATATGATGGCATTTATCACAGCATCAAAAAACGCATCGAGGCGCAGGATTACCCCTATCAATCGCTGTTGCCCAGCGAGAATACCTTAATAGAGGAATACGCCTGCTCCCGCAACACAGTTCGACGCGCATTGGCGGAGCTGGTAGCCGACGGCTATGTGCAGACCATGCAGGGGCGCGGCGTGCGGGTCATCTACCAGCCGGTGGGCAAAACGACGTTTACCATCGGCGGCATCGAGACGTTTCAAGAAACCGCCCGCCGCAACCACCTTCGCGCCGTGACGAAGGTCACGAAGTTTGAGACTGTCATCGCAACGGAACAGTTTGCCGCGGAAAGCGGATTTTCTGAGGGCGATGAATTGTGGGCGGTACAGCGTGTGCGTTATCTGGACGGAAAAGCACTGATTCTGGACATCAACTACTTTTTAAAGGAGTTTGTCCCCGGCCTGACACCGGAAATTGCCGCAAACTCTATCTACGATTATATTGAGAACACACTGGGAATGCAGATCATCACCAGCAAGCGCCGCATCACGGTGGAGCACGCCACCGCCCGCGACGAAAATCTGCTGGACATGGGCACCTATGGCTGCGTGGTCGTCGTCGCAAACCAGACTTTCAACGCCGCCGGTCTGCTGTTTGAGTACACCCAGTCCCGCCACCAACCGGACTATTTCTGCTTTCAGGACATTGCCACGCGGAAAAAGTGAGCGGCAGACACCTGGCGCAGGGGGATCCACCTGGGATTTTGCGCTGGGCCGGGGCTCCGGCAAAATGGGTTTTAGGGTGTCCCTGAATCAGAATCTGTTTTATCCACAGTCATCATATATCTTCTTTTGGGCCGAGATCCTTCTAGGGATCCGTTTCAAAATGAACTGCAAGCCGCTATGGATCATCTTGAAAAAATCAAAGGTCTTTTATAATCACTTCAACAAGAAACGCTCCTGCCAGTTTTACACCGACAAGAGCGTTTCTTGTGTTATTCAAAAATATCGGCAAGGGTAAGCAGCTGTACTTCTCCGCGTTCCTGTGCCTGAAGTAGTCCGTCCGTAAATCCGCCTTTCGAGAAAATGTAGTAGTGGTAGTTTGTTCCTTTCCCAAAGACTGCTGCATATTCCCGAATCAGTTCCAGTTCGTCCAAACCGATTTTTTCATTACGGTATTTGCAGGAGCCAATGATATAGTCATTGCCCGCAACCGGCGTTCCGACAATGTCGATCTGGATCTGCTTCTTTTTTTGAGGGTCGGTTCCCCACCACTGCCCGATCTCACTCAACTCGATAGGAAGATCATTCGCATAATAGAGCAAGTAGTCTTGGCACATCTTCTCAAAAATCAGACCCATATAGTCTGGAAAATACTGCTTCACCGCATGGGGGTAGGTCTTTGCGATCCGCCCCGAATCAATGGCACTTGCATTGACCGGCACAAAACGGTACCAAAAACGAAAAAAATTGTCCGCCAGAAGATAGATCGTTTTTTTGCCCGGTTTCTCTGTGATCGGCGTTTCCTTTTTGACGATTCCAAGGTCTATCAACGTTTTGAGGTACTTCGCCACCACAGAGTTTTCTTCACCAACCTTCGTGGTGATATCATTCAGGCGAGAAGCCCCCTCTGCAATTGCCTTGATGATTGCATTATAAATTGCCGGTTCACGCAGCTCCTGCTTTAACAGGTTGGCCGGTTCCTCATAGAGGTAGCTGGAACGGTCAAACAAGTTTTCCATCAGTGCTTCATCTACGCTGTCCCGAACATCCAATTTGTTGATATAATGCGGAACGCCGCCTGTAATGCCATAAATCAGGGCGTTGTCTTCCTCGGACAGATTCGGATGGAATACCGCAGTTTCCCTATAATCCAGCGGCATGATCTTGAATTGCGCTGTTCTGCGCCCATACAGAGGGCTTTCTTTGCCCAAGACCTGACTTTCCATAAAACTCATGGACGAGCCACACAGGATCAGGTACATTTGGGAATCTGTCCATTTATGGTCGATGATGTGCTGAAGCATTGCGGAAATAGCGGGTTTAGCCTTTGCAAGATAAGGGTACTCATCAATTACAAATACGATTCGCTGCTCCTTGGAGAGAGCTGTCAGTTCGTCCAATGTTGCATCGTAGGTTGTAAATTCCGGAGATGATTCTGCATTGGGTCGTTCAAAACTCATGATTGCCTTGGACAAGGCTTCCAGATTTTCTTTTCCGGTCGTATTCAAGGCAGAGAAGAAAATGGTCGGTTTGTCCTTGCAGAATTCATTGATCAGCGCAGTTTTTCCGACACGGCGTCTGCCGTAAATGACAACGCATTCAAACTTTCCATTCTCATATCGTTTGTTTAACTTCCGAAGTTCCTCATCGCGGCAGTAAAATTGGCTCATTTTGTTCCCTCCCCAAAGTGTATTTATCGAATTTATATACTCGTAAGTTAGTTTCTTACGAGTATAATACTTCATTTCTTACATAAAGTCAAGAAATATATTTTTGACGGCTCATCGAGAAACAGGAACGATACTTCCTATTTTCCTCAAAAATTGTGAACTCTGAGTTCCTGTTCATTTCGTTCCGCATCGGTTACAATACAGCCATAGCCTCGGCAAGCGTTCAAAGCAGCCCTCAAGCTATCCCGCCCCTTGAAAATTGAACACGCATTCTTCAGTCACGTTCCTGTGATGATGAGCCACGTCCGTAACAAATGCGATGATCTCCCACTGAGGGAATGAGCGGTAGGTTGACGGTAAATACGAAGCCGTTGACCCTATGTGTGGAAAGCGTCAGCATCAATACGTTTCTCCCGGCACGGTTCGTTCGGTTCACAAAATTTTGAGAAGTGCCTTTGAGCAGGCTGTAAAGTGGGAACTTATGGAAAAGGATCCCTGTGTTTATGCCACCTTGCCCAAATACACTGCAAAGAAGCGTGATATCTGGACTGCCGAGACCCTGTTCCATGCCTTGGAAGTGTGTAATGATCCACGGCTCCGGCTCTGCATCAACCTCTCCTTCTCTTGTTCTCTGCGCCTTGGCGAACTGCTCGGTTTGACTTGGGATTGCGTGGATATCTCTCCTGAAAGCATCGAAGCCGGGCGAGCCTCCATTTACATAAATAAGGAATTGCAGCGTGTAGACATTGCTTCGCTAAAAATCTTGCAAAGAACCTATAAACCTCTATACATAAGCAGCGGCAGCTTTCCGATTTGGAAAACCGCCGCTGTTTTACTTTTTCCATGTCTTGCACATCAGTCCCCGACATGATACACTTCTATAAAAGGGGTGGTCGGCATGGAGCAGGTGCACACAATGCGGAAATATGAATATTATGACCGTGATACCCTTTGCAGTATCATTGACGTAGATTTCACCACAAAGCAGGTGCGTGTGGAAAACAAAGTGGATTCTATTCTGGACACCGCTTTCGGGGTCAACACGGAACCCACTTGGGATGATTTTCTGATTTTTTTAGAGAGTCGTTGTATTCCAAGAACTCGCTGCGGGCTTAACTATTACCTTGATGCTGTCGGGGTTTCCGAATATGATCCGATACAGCTAATGGAAAAGACACATGGTCGGATGGCAGAAGATCATAGGATAGCAATTCCTGACCGTATCTTTTTGTTAATAACTATCTCGTTTATATACACACACCGAGTCAAAAGCCGTTTTGCAGAACACTTTACCAGGAGAGTTGACAAACTCGCCGTTTTTGCGTATTATAATAGGAACAAGGGGGTCGTGTGCCCCTTTGGCAAAAAGCGAACAGCCTTGACGAGGAGAGTACGCCCCGCCTGCGCCTGACAGAAAGCCCGAAGGATGGAACCGGGCAGGTGAGCACGGAGTGGAAGATGGCCTCTGAGCTGTGGGGGTGAAGCGGCACGCCGCCAAGCCCCCGCCGGGTGCGCCCGTTACCGCGCAGAGGCCGGGTTCATCCCGGCACGCAAGGCCATGCCTGCAAGGGCGCGGCGAAGCAAGGTGGTACCACGGAAGTTCAGCTCCCGTCCTTGTCCGGTGCATTCCGGCAGGACGGGAGCTTTTTTGTGACACAGCCACAACAGAAAGGAAGAATCATCCCCCATGAGCGAACACAACACATTCTACATCACGACCCCCATCTACTATCCCAGCGACAAGCTGCACATCGGCCACAGCTACACCACCGTGGCCTGCGACGCGCTGGCCCGCTTCAAGCGGATGCAGGGCAAGGAAGTCATGTTCCTGACCGGCACCGATGAGCATGGCCAGAAGATCCAGGACAAGGCCGCCGATGCAGGCGTGACCCCCAAGGAGTACGTTGACCGGATCGTTGCCACCGTCAAGGATCTGTGGAAGCTGCTGGATGTCAGCTATGACCGCTTCATCCGCACCACCGATGACTACCATGTGGAGACCTGCCAGAAGATCTTCACCCAGCTGTATGAGCAGGGCGATATCTACAAGGGCGAGTACATCGGCCACTACTGCAAGCCCTGCGAGAGCTTCTGGACCGACAGCCAGCTGGTGGACGGCAAGTGCCCCGACTGCGGCCGCGAGGTCTATGATGCCCACGAGGAGGCCTACTTCTTCAAGACCGGCAAGTATGCCGACCGCCTGCTGAAGTACTACGAGGAGAATCCCCAGTTCATCCAGCCCGAGAGCCGGAAGAACGAGATGATCGCCTTTATCAAGCAGGGCCTGCAGGACACCTGTGTTTCCCGCACCTCTGTCAAGTGGGGCATCCCCGTTCCCTTTGACCCCAAGCACACCATGTATGTCTGGGTCGATGCGCTGAGCAACTATATCTCCGCGCTGGGCTACGGCAACGAGACCTACCACGATTACAACAAGTTCTGGCCTGCTGACCTGCACATGGTGGGCAAGGAGATCCTGCGCTTCCACACCATCCTGTGGCCCGCCATGCTGATGGCTCTGGATCTGCCGCTGCCCAAGCGCGTGTTTGGCCACGGCTGGCTGCTGATGAACGGCGGCAAGATGTCCAAGTCCGTGGGCAACGTTGTGGACCCCGTGGTCCTGTGTGACCGCTACGGCGTGGACTCCATCCGCTACTTCCTGCTGCGTGAGATCCCCTTTGGCAACGACGGCATGTTCACCAACGAGTCCCTGATCAACCGCATCAACAGCGACCTGGCCAACGACCTGGGCAACCTGCTCAGCCGCACCGTTGCCATGTGCGAGAAGTACTTCGGCGGCACGGTCCACAAGGCCGCTGGCACCGTGGCCATCGACACGGAGCTGGAGACCATGGTCAATGAGCTGCTGGGCAAGGTCACTGCCGATATGGACAACCTGACCATCCCCCAGGCCCTGATGGAGATCTTTGCCGTGATCCAGCGCGCCAACAAGTATATCGACGAGACCGCTCCCTGGGCTCTGGCCAAGGACGAGGCCAACAAGGCCCGTCTGGAGAGCGTGCTCTACCACCTGTGCGAGGCACTGCGTGTGGCAGGCATCCTGCTGAACGCTTACCTGCCCTCCACCGCTCCCAAGATGATGGATCAGCTGGGCCTGTCCACTGCCGACATCGACCTGAGCAAGGCTGCTTACGGCGTGCAGGAGACCTACACCGTCCACAAGGGCGATGCCCTGTTCCCCCGCATTGACGTGGCCAAGGAGATTGCCCACCTGAAGGAAGAGGACGAGAAGCGCAAGGCCGCTGCCGAAGCTGCCAACAAGGCCAAGGCCGAAGCCGAAAAGGCTGCTGCCGCCCCCGCTGCTGAGGAGAGCACCGTTGATTTCACCCATGAGGAAGAGATCGACTTTGACACCTTCTGCAAGGTGGAGCTGCGCGTGGCCGAGGTGCGCGCCTGCGAGAACCTGAAGGAGAGCAAGAAGCTGCTCCACCTGACCGTGTTTGACGGCGAGCGTGAGCGCTGCATCCTGTCCGGCATTGCCAAGTGGTTCAAGCCGGAGGATCTGATCGGCAAGAAGATCGGCATCGTCTGCAATCTGGCCCCCCGCCCCATGCTGAAGGGCAAGTATGTCAGCGAGGGCATGATCTTTGCTGCCGACACCGCTGACGGCGGCTGCTCCATCGCCTTCTACGGCGACAACACCCCCGTTGGCAGCCGCATCCACTGAGCCATGGAGACACAGCTGAGCCGCGCCGAAAAGCTGGACCGGCTTTTCGGCACACCGGCTTTTGCCGTTATCATCGCCATCCTTTGCAACGCCATGTGGGGTTCGGCTTTCCCTTTCATCAAGCTGGGTTACCGGCTCTTTGCCATCGACACCGCTGACACGGCCTCCATTCTCTGCTTTGCAGGGGTACGGTTCATGCTGGGCAGTGTGCTGGTACTGGGCGGCAGCCTGCTGCTGGAGGGCAGGCTCCCCGCCATGCCCAAGGGGAAGATCCTGGCCGAATGCTGTGCATTGGGCCTGTGGCAAACCACAGCGCAGTATGCCTTTTTCTACAGCGCTGTTGCCCTGCTCACCGGTGCCTTTGGGGGCATCCTGAACAGCACCCAGAGCTTTCTGGGGGTCATCTTCGCCCATTTCCTTTACGGCAGGGCTGACCGCATGACCCCGGCCAAGGCGCTGGGCTGCGGCATCGGCTTTGCGGGCGTTCTCATCGCCACGTTGGGCAACCACGGCGGCGGCAGCGCCCGGGGCGTAGCCTATATGCTCATTGCCACCGTCCTTTTCACGCTGGCAGGCCCCTGGAACAAATCCGTCACCCGCCGGGCAGACAGCTTTGCCGTCTGCTTTGTGAACCTGTTCGTGGGCGGTGCAGCCCTGTTCCTGCTGGGCGCTGTTCTGGGCGGACGGCTGGAACACTGGTCTGTGCTCAGCGTGCTGGACCTGCTGGCGCTGGCTTTCATCTGCGGCGCGGGCTACATCGTCTGGGCCCTGCTGATGAAGAACAACCCCGTCAGCCGGATTGCCATCTTCGGGTTCGTGAACCCGGTGGTGAATGTCCTGCTCAGCGCCCTCATCAATGGGGAGCCGCTGTTCCGGTGGCAGTATCTGGGGGCGCTGGTGCTGGTCTGCATCGGCATCTGGCTGGTAAACAAGGCCCCCGCCAAAAAGGAGCGTGCCCTGTAATATGGAATACCCCATTTTTGATACCCACGCCCATTACAGCGCCCGTGCCTTTGACGCGGACCGCTTTGCCCTGCTGGACAGCCTGCCCGGCAAAGGGGTGGTGGGCGTGTGCGAGCAGGCCACCCATTCGGGCGATGCGCCCAAGGTGCTGGAGCTGGCCCACAAATATCCCTGGGTGTACGCCGCCGTCGGCATCCACCCGGAGAGCCTGCTGGCCCCGGAGGATTGCGGTGAGGAAGGCCCCGCCCCTACTGTCTCGGTATACAGCGGCGACTGGGCCGCAGAGATGCGTGCCCTTGCCCCCTATTACGAGGACCCCAAGGTGGTGGCTGTGGGGGAGTGCGGACTGGATTACCACTGGCCCGTGCCCAAGGATGCCCAGCTGGCGCTGTTTGAGGCCGAGATCCGGCTGGCACTGGAACTGGACAAGCCCATCATCGTACACGACCGCAGCGCCCACGCCGATGTCTACGCCTTGCTGAAAAAGTACCGGCCCAAGGGCATCGTCCACTGCTATTCCGGCAGCGCCGATGACGCGCTCTGGCTGGCAGAGCAGGGGCTCTACATTGGCTTTGGCGGGGCCTGCACCTTCAAGGGGGCCAAGCGTGCCGCCAAGGCCATTGCCACCCTGCCGCTGGAACGCATCGTCCTGGAAACTGACTGCCCCTATATGGCCCCGGAGCCTGTCCGCGGCACCCGCTGCGACAGCTCCCTCATCCGCTATGTGGGCGAGCATATCGCCAGCACCAAGGGTGAGGAACCGGAGCAGGTGTTCCGGCAGACGGTGGAGAATGCCTGCCAGGTATATAACCTCTCCGTCTGAAACCGACAGCAGCCGTGCATAGAGGGCAGGGCCTATCCGTTATCTACAAAAGCATTAAGCTTCTGTATAAATCAAGCAATAAACTACAAATAGTCAATTAAGGAGATATCACTTATGAAAGCTCGTATTCCGCAGCACCGTGAATTCATCATCAACTTCCCCGACACTGTTGACAACGCCAAGGCCAACGAGGGCTGGGCAAAGCTGCAGCAGATCGTGGAGGACTACAAGAAGGACCACAACGGTGCTTCCGTCTACGCACCCAGCTTCATCGAGGACTGCGAGCCTGCCGTCAAGAAACTGCAGGAAGAGTATGGTTTCGAGTACACCGTTGAATACGTGAAGTAAGTTCTGAGTTTTCAGTATATTGCATTAAAAAGAGCAGAGTGTTCCAGCCAGCTGGCTGGAGCGCTCTGCTCTTTGTTTTATTCCAGGTACTGCGGCAAATTCCATGAGCCGCGCAGTACACGGTGGATCTCCACCACCTTGACGTTCTCATTGACATGGTAAAACACCAGATACTGGTCTGCCACCAGCTTGCGGTAGGTCGGGTCAAGGGCATAGACTTCACACATCCGTGGGGTATCCCCCAGCTTTGTGATCTTTTCCCGCATTTCTTTCAGCACACGGCGGGCCGTTTGGGGGTAGAAGCCGGACAAACACCGGGCAATGTCATTCAAGTCCTGTACAGCAAGGGGCAGATATTTGATCTTATACGTCATACTGTTCGTGGAGCGTCTCCCATACGCTTTCATGCTCTGTCCACTGCGTGTTGGGGTCTGCCGCCTGCTGTTTTGCCTTGGCAAGCTCCTCGACAACATACCGCTGGTGCATGAACTCCTCATACTTGGCGTAGTCCTCAATGTTGATGAGGACGGATTCCCCACGACCATGATTTGTGATAATAACATGATTGTGGTCTTTCAACATCTCTGAAATTTCAGCGTAGTGGTTGCGCAGATCACGGGATGGGCGAACAAATGTCTGCATCATAAGTGACACCTCCTGTCAAAAGCATTGTATCACATTATGACTACATATACAAGGATAATTACAATCGTTTTATTTCAGCTCCATATTGATGGACTTTTCCGTAAAGCCATAGTTCCGGTACATCTCATACGCCATTTTATTTTTAGCGTTCACCTGCAGTTCAATGGTGTCGCATCCCTTTTCTGCTTTGAGTTGCTTCACCTTATCAAAGAACTGGTGCCCGATGCCCTTCCCGCGATACGCCTCATCCACCGCCATGGTGCTGACGAACAAGATATCTTTCGTCACCTGTGCCGGGCTTTCCACATGCCGCTTAAACACTTCCAGAACACCAACAACGATGCCGTCCGTCTCGGCAATATACCAGCTGTCCCATTTCAGGAGTTCGCCAAACAGTTCCTTTGTAATCAATGGGCTGGCCGGCTTGTAGACATCCGGCCGCCACTCGACATGCATCTGCTGGACCTGATCCATAATAGCAGAAAATCGGTCATAATCCTGCATCTGCGGGGTACGGATCGTTATTTTCATCTCGTTTTCTCCTTGTTGTATCAAAACTGCCCTGTCAGACACGGTTTCGGGTCCAGACAGGGCAGTTTGAGTTTCTTTTCAGTTGCCCGCTTCCACCTTGCTCAGCAGGATGCGGTCATTGTCCAGGGCCTTGCCGGCATTCTCGCGGAACTTTTCCAGCAGGTCGTCCACGGTCATCTTCCTGCGCTCCTCGCCCTTGACATCGAACACGATGCGGCCGCCGTCCATCATCAGGGTGCGGTTGCCCAGCTCGAGGGCCTGATGCATGTTGTGGGTGACCATCAGGCAGGTGATCTTTTTCTCGGCCACGATGCTCTTGGTCAGCTCCAGCACCTTCTCCGCCGTGGCAGGGTCGAGGGCTGCGGTGTGCTCGTCCAGCAGCAGGAGCTTGGGGGTAACGAGGGTGGCCATGAGCAGGGTCAGCGCCTGCCGCTGGCCGCCGGAAAGCAGACCCACCGGCTGCTTCATCCGGTCCTCAAGGCCCATGTTCAACAGGGCAAGTTTTTCCCGGAACAGCTCCTTATCCTTGCGGGAGATGCGGGAGAAGATGGCGTGGGGGGCGGTTCCTGCCCGGAGATAGGCCAGCGCAAGGTTTTCCTCAATGGTCATATTGGGGGCCGTGCCCTTGAGGGGGTCCTGGAACAGGTGGCCGATGACCTTGCTGCGCTCATACTCGGGCGCAAAGGTAATGTCCTGCCCGCCCAGCACGATGCTGCCCTCGTCGGCAATGAAACCGCCGGTGATGGCGTTGAACATGGTGGATTTGCCCGCGCCGTTGGAGCCCACGATGGTGGCAAAGTCGCCCGCCTCCATGTGCAGGCTCACACCGTTCAGGGCCACCTTTTCGTTGACGGTGCCGGGGTTAAAGGTCTTGTGCAGGTTGTTCAGCTCCAGCATTTCCATTTCAGTGCACCTCCTTCCGGGCATTGTGCTTGCGCTGCTCAAAGGCAAACTTTGCCCGGATGGCAGGCATCGAGATGGCCACAGCCACGATGAGGGCGCTCACCAGCTTCATGGCGGCGGCGGGCACATTGAAGCGCAGGGCCACGGCCACGATAAAGCGATACAGGCAGCTGCCGAACACCACGCCCAGCACCCGGCGCACCATGGTGCGCTTGCCCACCAGCGTTTCGCCGATGATAAGGGAAGCCAGTGCAATGGTCACCATGCCAGTGCCCACGTTGATGTCGCTGCTCTTCTGATACTGGGCCAGCAGGCCGCCGGAAAGGGCGGTCAGCGCGCCCGAGATGCACAGGCCCACTGTGATGGTGAAGGCCGGGTTGATGCTGGAGGCCCGCACCATGGCGGCATTGTCGCCGGTGGCGCGGATGGAAAGGCCCAGCCGGGTGCCCAGGAAACCCACCATGGCGGCACAGGCGATCACAATGACCGCCGCCGCGATGACCAGCTTATACCAGCCGCCCGTAAAGGCCAGTGCGGATTTTGCCAGCGAGAACACCGTATCGGTCTTGACCAGGGACATCGTGGACGAAAAGCCCATGACCGCCAGATTGATGGTATACAGGCCGGTGTTCACGATGATGCCTGCCATGATGCTCTCAACGCCCAGACGTGTCTGCAAAAAGGCGGTGACAAAGCCCGAACACACACCCGCCGCCATGGCCGCGAACAGGGCCAGGATGGGGTGGCCTGTCAGCGCCACCTGGCAGGCCACGGCACAGCCAAGGGTGAAGCAGCCATCGGTGGACAGGTCGGCAATGTTCAGGATCGAATAGCTCAGAAACAGCGCCAGCGCCACCAGACCGTAAATGCAGCCCAGCTCCAGCGCCGTCTGGATCACGTTGAGCGAAAAGATACTCGCCAGCATGGTTGATGTACTCCTTTTTAGAAATTCTCCTGCGTGGTCACTACCACAATTTCGGTGCAATAGGGCTTGAAGGCTTCCTTGACGGTGTCGAGGTCAAGGCCCAGTGCCTCACAGCTCTCGGTGTTGATGGTGACGATGCCGTTATCGAAGGTCTGGTAGGGCAGGTCTGCGGGGGTCTTGCCGCCGCAGAGCAGCTCCACTACCATATCGGCGGTGGCCTCGCCCAGCTGGACGTAATCCACGCCGTAGCCCACAAAGGCACCGTTCAGTGCAAAGCTGTCGGCACCAGTGAAGTGCATCACGCCTGCATCGGTAAAGGTCTCGTAGATGGACAGCTCTGCGGTCATCACGGTGTTGTCGGTGGGAGTGAACACTGCCTTGACACCGGCGGCCACAAGGGCCTCGGCAGCCATCTGCACCTCAGCGGTGGTGGTGCCGTTCTTTTCAATGTACTTGATGCCCTTGCTGTCGCAGAACGCCTTGGCATCGGCGATGGCCTGGGTGGAGGCATCCTGGCTCAGGTCGTACAGCAGGCCGATGGTGTCGATGTCGGGGTTGATGGCAGTGATGAGGTTCATAATGGCCTCGGTGTTCAGAGCATCGGAGGTGCCGGTGATGCCCTCCTCCCCGTCAAACCCGGCAGAAACAGGATCGGTGACGGCAGAGTAGACCACAGGGATGTCGGTGTCCTCCACAGCGGCCAGCATGGTGGCGGCGGTGGGGGTGGCCACGGCCACAATGACATCTACCTGGTCGGCCACCAGGTCTGCACCGATCTGGTTCAGGTTGGACTGGTCAGCCTGGGCGTTGGCGTAGTAATCGGCATAGTCGAAGGTCACGCCCTTCTCCGCGCCCACCTCATCCAGGCGGCTCTCAACAGAGGCCACGATCTGGTTCAGGGAAGCATGATCCACATAGTTGACGATGCCCACCTTAAAGGTCTGGCCTGCCTCAGAAGCGGCGGCAGCGGAACCGGCAGCGCTGGAAGCGGTGCTGGATGCTGCGGCAGAAGAGCCGGAGGAGCCGCAGCCGGTCAGGCCCAGTGCGGATACGACAGCGGCTGCGGCGGTAGCCTTCAGGAAGCTGCGGCGGGAGATCATGTTCATGGTTTTCATAGCGGTTGCTCCTTTCCCGGAGCGGGCGGCCCAAAAAATAAAACCCGCTCCACCTGCGGAACGGGTAAAATAAAAACGGCCCCGTCCCTGTGTGTTCATCCACAAGGACAGAGTCGAGAAATTCGAATCTGCGGTGCCACCTTGCTTGCTCCGCTCGTCTTCCCGCCATGGAAAACTGCAGGAGCCCCTCAACGGAGAGCCAACACTCCCCTGCCCTGTAACGGAGGCTTCCGTCCCAAGCTACTAAAGGCACTGCCCTGTTTGCCCGGCCCTCGGCGGCCCACGAACTCTGCCCCGCTCTCTGCCCGTTTTCACCATTCGGGCTCACTGTAAGTGCGCTTGCAGGTTCTCTTCCGCCTCATCGGTTTGTTGATTGCATTATACGCTTTATTTTCATAAAGTCAAGAGGGAATTTTTCAT
>NZ_JAFREI010000006.1:0-127924 GCF_017377595.1 Faecalibacterium sp. Marseille-Q0746
CTTCTTGGATGCCCCGCAGCAGCCCTCCCGCCCAAATCTCCCCGGTGCGGCCCGGGCAGCTCTGCCGGGGCAAAAGAAGCCTTCTTCCTGCCATAGGTCATACTTTCTCTCCGCTCCGGGACGCATTTCCACTTTCAGTATCCCCGTTGCTGCGCACAAAGTTCGCAGTTTCTGCCACAGATTCCACACTATTTTTATTCTTTTCCCAAGTTTTGCTCTAAATTCTCTTCAAAGGGCTTGACAGAAAAATGTTTTTTGCGATAAACTAATTCTATGAAATATTTTCGTTGTATCCAACGATGTCAAACATGCAACTCGGAGAGGACACTACCACCATGTCGATGACCCTGAATCCCGTCAACAAAGCCGCTTTTCAGAAAGCTGTACAGTCTCTGGAGACCCTGAACCGGGCCGCCGTGTTCCACCCCACCGGCACCGGCAAAAGCTGTATTGCCTGGAAGGTGGTGGAGGCTCACCCCCAGACCACCTTTTTCTGGCTGGTGGCCGGTGCACAGCGTCTGGCCCTGCGGCAGGCAGAACTGACACGCTACAACGGCGGTACCCTGCCCGGCAATGTCCGCTTCTGTGATTGCGAAAAACTGGCCGCCGCCACCCCGGAGCAGTGGGTGCGGCTGGGGGAGCAGAAACCCGGCTGCATCGTGCTGGACTGTTACCATGAGCTGAGCGCCGTGTGTTGGGCACAGTCGGTGCAGAAGCTGCTGCGGATGTGCCCCCAGGCAAAGGTGCTGGGGCTGGGTGTGCCCAACGGTGCCCCCGTCTGCGCCGCCGCGCAGGAGCTGTTTGCCGACTGCATCGTCTCCCACATGACTGTGGCCGAGGCCATGGCCGCCGGGACCATGCCGGTGCCCTCAGCCTATGCAGCCCTGCTCTGGCCTCAGGAGGAGGAGCTGGCCACCCTGCGCGCCCGGATCAAAAATCTGTGTATGCCCAAGGGCGACACCTCCCTGCGCGTTCAATATGAAGAGCTGAGCTGGTCTCTGCGTCAGGTGGAAAACCTGACCGTTCTGCTGCCCCGCCTGCTCAGCGATACCAGCGGCCATTATCTGGTCCTGTTTGAATCCGCCGCCTATCAGGAAAAGCTGGGCGCGGAGCTGGAACAGCTGCTGCGCGCTGTGGACCCTGCCGTCCGCTTTTACGCTGCAGATCACGCCTGCTTTGCGGATTCTGCTGCTGTGGAGACTTTCCTCTCCGATACAGCCCCCGGCCCCAAGGTCCTGCTCTGCGTCAACGCGCCGGGAGTCCAGCAGCCGCTGGAGGGGCTGGCCGGGGTCATTCTGGTGCGCCAGTCCAGCCTGATGTCCACCTTCAAGCAGATGCTCTGCCGCGCTTTGGTGGCTGCAGGCAGCCGCAGCGTGCCGGTGTTCGACCTTGTGGCGCAGTTCGAGGGGCTGGGCAACGGCCGTACCCTGCAGCGTGACTGCACCGAGGCCATGACCAGGGCCGGCAGCAAAACGCCGGGCTTCCGGCAGGAGCGCCCCATGCAGCAGACCTACCGCCTGTACGGCAAGCTGCGCCGGGAGATGGAAGCCCGCTGGGAGGTGCTGTGCCAGGCCGCCGCCGATGCCGCCGCCAAAGAGGGCACCTTGGAGCTGCCCCGGAGCTATACCATCCACAGCGGCGTGCCCGTGGGCAAGTGGCTCGAGCTCCAGCGGCAGGTACAGGCCGGGCAGCGCCCGGGCCGCCTGACGGCTGAACAGGCCGCCAAGCTGGAAAAACTGGGCATCCGCTGGAACCACCGGCTGGAAGCTGCCTGGGAAAAGGGCTTTGCCTCCGCGCAGAAATACCGCACCGAGCACGGCGACCTGCTGGTGCCGGTGCGCTACCGCGATAAAAATGATTTTGCACTGGGCGAATGGATCGTCTACAACCGCCAGCGCTATCTGGGCGGCAACCTGACCCAGAACCGCATCGAGCGGCTGGAAGCCATCGGCATGGTGTGGAGCACCTCCAACGACCTGTGGGAGCAGAACTATGCCGCCGCCACCCAGTATTATCTGGAGCACGGTGATCTGGAAGTGCCCATCAAGTACGAAACGCCCTCCGGCTTCGGTCTGGGGGTCTGGCTGGGGGCCCAGCGCGCCGCTCACAAGGCAGGCGAGCTGCCTCAGGAACAGGTGGAGCGGCTGGACGCTCTGGGCATGGACTGGACCAACCGCAACGACCGCAAGTGGATGTCCCTGTATGATGTTGCCGCCGCCTACTACCATGAGCACGGCAACCTGAACGTTCCCTCGGAGTATGTCACGCCGGACGGAGTGCTGCTGGGCAAGTGGGTGGCACGCCAGCGCTATGCCTACCTGAACCCGGACCGCTCCAGCGCCCGGGTCACCCCTGAGCGCAAGGCCCTGCTGGACAAGCTGGGCATGGTGTGGGAAAAGTATGATCCCTGGCAGGAGCGCTATGATCTGGCTCTGGCCTACAAGACAGAGCACGGTGATCTGGAGATCCCCTCTGTCTACAAGACCGCCGACGGCGTTTGGCTGGGCAGCTGGGTCAGCCGCCAGCGGCAGGCCCTGAACTCCGGCAGCAGCGCCCTGAGCAGTGAGCGCCGCAAGCTGCTGCGCATCCTGTTCAAGGGCGAGCGCCGCCCCAGTGATCCCGCCGCTGACCACGGCACCGTGCGCGAGGCCAACTGGGAGCGGAACTTCCGCAGTGCCGCCCGCTACGCCCGCAAATACAAACACCTGCTGGTCCCCGCCAGCTATGTGGACAGCGATGGTGTCCGGCTGGGCGTGTGGATCTCCAACCTGCGTGCAGCCCGCAAGAACCGCCCGGATTCCTATCAGGTCACGCCCGCCCACATCAAAAAGCTGAACAGCATCGGCATGGTGTGGGATGCCCGGGATGCCAAGTGGGGAACCGCCTATCAGCAGGCCAAAGCCTACTACAAGGCCCACGGCAACCTCCACGCCGCCGCCAACTACAAATCCGACGAAACCGGCTTCTGCCTGGGCGACTGGCTCCGCCGGATGCGGGAGTGGGATACCGCCCACGACCCCAAGCTCACCCCTGAGCGCCGCGCAATGCTGGATAAAATCGGGATGGAGTGGAGCGAATAAGAGAAAAGAGCCACCGGTTTTTGCCGGTGGCTTTTCTGATGCAGATTACAGCTGATCCAGCTCCTGCTGCAGCTGGGCCAGCGCATTGCGGATGGGCAGATGCTGGGGGCAGGCCGCCTCGCACTTGCCGCAGCGGACGCAATGGCTGGCCTTTTCGGCATCGGGGAAGTGGGCTTCCCACTGGTGCTTGATGGCCTCGGGCTGGCCGAACATCCCCAGCTTGTTCCAGATGCTGAAGTTGTCCGGGATGTCCACCCCCATGGGGCAGGGCATACAGTACCGGCAGCCGGTGCAGCCGATCTTGATGCGGCTGTGCAGGAAGGCGGCGGTCTGCTCCACCGCGGCGGTCTCTGCAGCGGTCAGCGGCTCAAAGCGGGCAAAGGTGGCCAGGTTATCCGTGAGCTGATCCTCGGCACTCATGCCCGAGAGGATGACATGGACGTTCCGGTGGCTGCCCACCCAGCGCAGGGCCCAGGAGGCATCCGTGGCTTCGGGCCGCAGGGCCTTGAGGGGCGCTTCGGCCTCCGGGGGCAGGTTGGCCAGTGTGCCGCCCTTGATGGGCTCCATAATGATGAGGGGGATGTTCAGCTCCTCGGTCAACTGATAGCCGCGGTCACCCGAGATCTCCTCGGCACGGTCATCGGTATCCAGATAGTTATACTGCAGCTGGCAGAAATCCCAGGGCTGATCCCGCAGGATGTGCTCAAGACCCGCCGCGTTGTCGTGGCAGGAGAAGCCGAAGCTGCGGATGCGGCCCAGCTTTTTCTGCTCCCACAGCCAGTCCACGATGCCCATTTCCTTGGCCCGGTCGTATCGGGCGGCGTACAGGGAGTGCAGCAGGTAGAAGTCGATGTACTCCACGCCCAGCCGCCGGAGCTGCTCTTCAAAGATATGCTGGGCCTCCTCCAGGCTCCCGCACTGCCACAGCGGCATCTTGGTGGCCAGATAAAAGCTCTCCCGGGGCCACTTTGCAATGACCTTGCCCACAAAGGGCTCGCTCTGGCCGCCGTGGTAGGGGTAAGCGGTGTCAAAATAGTTCACGCCTGCATCCCGCGCGGCGTTCAGCAGCGCTTCGGCCCGGGGCTCGTCAATGGCTCCCTCCGGTGTGGTGGGGAACCGCATACAGCCGTAGCCCAGCAGGGAGGTGCGGATGCTCTCCCCTGCGCCGTTCTGCTTTTTCCATGCTCTGTATTCCATCTCTTTTGTGCAGCTGGCTGCCGTGTTCCAGCCGCTCCTCCTTTTGTCCCCAGTATACCGGAAAAATCCCGCGCTGACAAGAAAGATGTTCCGCTTCTTGTTCTGCCGCCGGAAATATGGTATACTTATAATCCAAATTTTATCATGTTATCAACTAAATCAGATAGCGCTAAGGAGTATCATGGAACCTTTCAACACCCCTTTGAAGATCAGGGAGATCTCCCTGCCCCACCGGGCAGTGTTCGGCCCCATGGCGGGCTTTACCGATGCCCCGGCCCGGCGGCTGATGGCCCAGCACGGAGCCGGTTTTACCGTCAGTGAGATGGTGTCCAGCCGGGCGCTGGTATACGGCGACCACAAAACCGTCAGCCTGCTCAAGGCCGAGCCCAACGGTGCCCCCTACGGCGTGCAGATCTTTGGCGAAGTGCCCGAGATCATGGGGCAGGCCGCTGCCGCCGTGGAGCAGTACGCGTTCGATTTTCTGGACATCAACATGGGCTGCCCGGCCCCCAAGATCGTCTCGGGCGGGGCAGGCAGCAAGCTGATGCTTGACCCCGACCGCTGCGGCCGCATTGTGGAGGAAGTGTTCAGAAACACCTCCCGCCCCGTCACCGTGAAGATGCGCAAGGGCTGGGACGCGGAGCACGTCACGGCCGTAGAATGCGCCAAGGCCTGTGAGCAGGCGGGCGCGGTGCTCATCGCCGTCCACGCCCGCACCCGGGAACAGATGTACACCCCGGGCATCGACCCGTCCATCATCGCGGCAGTGAAGGATGCTGTCCACGTTCCCGTGCTGGGCAATGGCGATATCCGCACCGCCGAGGATGCTGTGCGGATGGTGGAGGAAACCGGCTGCGACGGCGTGATGATCGCCCGGGCCGCTCTGGGCGACCCCTGGCTCTTTGAGCGGGTGAACGCCGCGCTGGAGGGCCTGCCCGCCCCCAAGGAGCCGAACCTGCAGGCCCGGATGAACGCCCTGCGCCGGCAGGTGGAGGAGATGGTGGAGCAGAAGGGCGAGTTCGTTGCCATGCCCCAGGCCCGGGCCCAGACCATGCACTACATGAAGGGCCTGAAGGGAGCCGCCAGCCTGCGGCGCTACTGCTGTGAGCTGAGCCGCCTTTCTGACCTCGACACCCTCATCGACGCGGTGTTCGAGCAGCAGCGCAGGGCCGCGCAGGACCCCGATGACACCCGCGAGGTGCCGTTCCCGTAAGCGGGAAATTTCCGATACTGAAAAGAGGACTGACGCATGACTGCATTTCATTCTTCGCCCCGGATGCTGGGGCAGAAGCAGGACAAGTTCTGGCTCACCGTGGGGCTCTGCGCCCTGACAGCCGCCCTCATCTTCCTGCCGTTCTATCTGCTGGACGGCGGCTTTTTCCACTATGCAGGCGATTTCAACAGCCAGCAGATCAGCTTTTACCGCTACATGAACGGCTTTCTCAAGGGGGCAGGCTACCCCGCCGGATACGGAGGCGTGAAGAACACCTTTTCCTGGGCAACTGACCTGGGCAGCGGAGCCATGAACGCCTATTCGTTCTACCTGTACGGCTCCCCTTTCTTCTGGTTTTCCCTGCTCTTCCCGCAGAACTGGCTTCCCTACCTCATGGTGCCGCTGCTGGTGCTCAAGTTCGCGGTGGCGGGCGGCGGCGCGTATCTGTACCTGCGCCGCTACGTCAAAGACCCGAACTATGCGGTGCTGGGCGCGGCCCTCTACGCCTTTTCGGGCTGGGGGCTGTACAACATCTTCTTCAACCACTTCATTGATGTGCTGGCCCTCTTCCCCTGGATGCTCTGGGCACTGGATGAGACCATTTACGAGCACCGCCACGGTTGGTTTGCCTTCTGGGTGGCGGTGAACCTGCTCAACAACTACTTCTTCTTTGTGGGGCAGGTGCTCTTCCTTGTCATCTACTTCGTCTGCAAGCTCTCCGCCGGGGAGTTTCGGCTCACGCCCCGCCTCTTCGGTCAGCTGGCCTTTGAGAGCCTGCTGGGCGTGGCACTGGGCTTTGTGGTGCTCTGGCCCACTGTCCTCAGCGTGCTGCAGAACCCGCGCACCATCGATCTTTCCTCCGGCTGGGGTTTTCTGACCTATTCCAAACCCCAGCAGTATCTGGCCATCCTGCTGAGCTGGGTGCTGCCCCCGGATTCCCCCTATATGACCTCCATCTGGTCTGAGGGTATCATCAAATGGACCAGCATGACAGCCTATCTGCCCCTGTGCAGTCTGGCCGGTGTGGTGGCCTACTGGCGTGCCCGGCAGGGCGACAGCAAAAAGCGGATCATTGCCGTCTGCACGGTATTTGCGCTGGTGCCCATCCTGAACAGCGCGTTCTATGCCCTCAATTCCAGCTACTATGCCCGGTGGTTCTATATGCCGGTGCTCATCCTTGCGGCCATGACGGTGAGCGCATGGGAGGACCCCAGCCTCGACCTCGCCCGCCCCGCCCGGAGCATTGCCTTTGTGATGATCGCCACGCTGGCCTTTGCACTGGTGCCCGTGCAGGATGCCTCCACCAAGGAGTGGAGCCTGGGCGTGCTGCAGAATCCGGGCCAGTACTGCGCCGTGCTTGCCTTTGGTCTGGGCGGGCTGGCCGTCTACCATTGCATCTGCAGGCGCTGGCAGCAGCGCAGGGTCTTTGCCCGCCGCCTGCTGGCCGGTGTGCTGGCGTTCAGCTGCCTGTTCGGCATCGTCCACATCGGCATTGGCAAGTTCGGCCAGTGGAACACCGACAGTGACCTTGTGGAGCAGTATATCAACGCGCTGGCCCTGAAAGAAGATCTGCCCGAGGGGGACTGGCGCATTGACACCTACAAGACCCACGACAATCTGGGCCTGTGGCTGGACAAGAGCTGCCTGCAGTATTTCGGCAGCACCGCTGCCCCCAGCATCCTCAGCTTCTATCCGGCACTGGGGGTCAAGCGGGATGTGCGCAGTCAGCCCGAGCTCTCCAACTACGCCCTGCGCGGCCTGCTCAGCGTCAGATACCTGCTGACCACGCTCGCGCATCAGGAGCAGTTCCGCGCCGAGGCCGATGAGGGCTGGACGTATTACGACACCCTGGACGGCTATGTTCTCTACGAGAACCAGAACTACGTTCCCATGGGCTTCACCTACGATTACTACCTCACCGAGGCCCAGTACGAGGATACCGTGACTCCCACCCGCTCCAACCTGCTCATGCGGGCACTGGTGCTCACTGAGGAGGATGCGGTGGCCTACGGGCAGTACCTCACGCCCCTGCCCACGGCAGAGCTCAACGACCTGACCTACACCCGCTACACCCAGGATTGTGCCGACCGCCGGGCCTCTGCCTGCACCGCCTTTGAGATGACCAGCGCAGGCTTCCACGCTGAAGCCACGCTGGACAGGGCCAACCTGATGTTCTTCTCCGTGCCCTACGATGACGGCTTTACGGCCTATGTGGACGGGCAGGAGACCGAGATCCTGCGGGTGGACGAGGGCCTGATGGCCGTCCTCTGCCCCGCCGGAACAGTCACCATCGACTTTGTCTATCAGCCGGACGGCATCCGCCTGAGCCGGACTGTCACCCTTGCCGCCCTGCCCGTGTTCCTGCTCTACGCCGGGCACTTTGCCTGGGACGAAAAGAAAAAACGGAAGCATTAAAAAAGCCGCCGCTCCAGGAAGCGACAGCTCAAAGAAAAGCTCAAATGAAAGAAGGTATCCTATGGGCCCCTGGTATTACGAGGTCGTCAGCTTTGACGGCGATTATGTCAACCTGCGCCGCACCGACATTGAGAGCGACGAGCTGAATCCCGTTGCGCTGGCCCTGCTGCCGCCCGAGATCGAGGTGGGCAGCAAGGTCAAGTGCGAGTATTTTCAGTATGAGGTGATCGGCTGAGCCTCTCCGTCATCCCTGCGGGATGCCACCTCTTCTATTAGGGAAGCTGGTGCGAAGCACCTGAGAGGTTCGCCAGCACCGCTGCCAGCAGCATTCCGATGGGTGCGCTGATCCAGCTGGACATCCAGAAGCCTGCAAAACCAATGCGGGGTACAAGGATCACACAGGCCAGCAGGTTCAGGGCGATCTGCCCCAGGTTGGAGGCCAGATACAGTCCCATCTTCTGGGCACCGCGCAGACGGGCCTCGAACAGATGCTTCTGTGCCACAAACAGGCAGGTCACCGATTCAAAAGCCAGCATGGTGCAGCCATAGCTGGCTGCTGCCGGGTCGGTGGTAAAGAGCCGGAGCAGCGGCCCCCGCAGACCGATGCAGACCGCCACCACTCCAAGCGAATACACCAACAAGATCCGCCGCCCTTCCCGCAGGCCCTCTTTTACACGGCCCGGCTGGAGGGCGGCTGTGTTTTGCGCAATAAAGAACACTGTGGACTGCACAAAGCCGAACACCGGCATCATCAACAGGCTGGACAGCTTGCCTGCGCAGGAGAAACCTGCAATGGCTTCCACACCCAGACCGCCCAGCAGCCCCTGCTTGACCGTGGTGATGATGGTGCCGCTGGCCTGCTGAATACTGTTGGGGGCCGACAGCCGGAAAATATCCCTGGCATAGCGCGCCTTGAGCATCCGGAACGAGAAAGCCGCGTCCATCTGGGTGCGACGCAGAAACGCTACCATGTAGACCGCGCCCGCCACCTGCGCCGCCGCTGTGGCAGCCGCTGCACCGGCTACCCCGAAGGGCCCCACCAGAACAAGGTCAAGCACAATGTTCATCGCACTGGTAGCCACAATGACCTTGAGCGGCGTTTTGGAATCGCCGCAGCCCATGACACACTCCTTGCTCAGATCGTAGGGCATCAGAAATGGCAGCCCCATCAGATAGATGCGCCCGTAGAGCACAGCAGTATCCAGGATCTCCGCAGGCGTATTGATCAGCCGTAGCAGAGCCGGCAGGGTCACAAAGCCCACTGCCGTGGTCAACAGGGCGATGACCTCATCCACGAACAGCAGGTTGTACAGCAGCTCTGTCATCTCACGCTTTGTGGCAGTGGGCTTGCCTGCCGCCACCAGCAGACCACCGCCCAGCTCCATGCCGCCGGAGATAAACAGAAAGATCATCAGCACCGTGGAAGCGTTGGACACTGCCGCCAGCGCATCGGCATCCAGCCGCAGGCCGATGATCATGGTATCGGCCACGGCGTAAAACTGTGTTGCCACCATGCTCAGGATAATGGGCAGCGCGTACCGCAGCAGCGCAGGCCGCACCGCCCCGGTCAATAGAGAATTCTCTTCGTTCACACAAACAACCTCCTTTTCACAAAAAGAAAACCCGCAGGGAACCTGTCGCCCAGGCCCCCTGCGGGTTCTTTTTCAGTTGCGCCAGCAGGAGTCGAACCTACGATGGGGGAGTCAAAGTCCCCTGCCTTACCGCTTGGCGATGGCGCACCGGTAAGAATCAGTATAGTAGAATTTCTTTCATTTGTCAAGCAAAAGCGTTTTGCCGTGTCTGTGCAAAGTGTTTTGCCACACTTTTACCATGTCTTTACAGTGTCCTTGTCATCATGCGATTCGCTTGCTCATTTTCCGCTTTATTTTCCCAAAAAGTATTGACACCACCCTCATAGCATGATAAGATATCATCGATTTTGAGAGACAAAGCGTGTCAGAGTCTTTTCAAAGCAAATTACCTGGGACCGCCCATCGGGGCTAAGGCCATACGGACAGCCGGGTCCACTGCCGACCGGCGGCGCAAGCTGCCATTATTGATTGAGTTGAAAGCTCAAATTTTATAAGTTGGTTCCTTTACAGCCATGAAATTGCGCAGAACGTGCGCAGACTTGTGAAACGGTCAATAAGAGTAGTAAAAGTGTAATTGCTATATAGACTCTCGTCATCCCGTCTTTTTGAACCATGCGGAGGTTTTCCCCAGTGTCACCGGGGGCTTTGTCTGCATGTTCAGAACGCTTTTTCAAGCGCAGGTCTGCACCAGTGTGGTGGGCCTGCGCTTTTTTGCTGCGCCGGAACCAGGGACGGAGGAGAAAAGATGAGTGAGAACCGTACACGGTTCCGGCTGGATCAGCGCCGCGCGCCCATTTATGAGGCGCTGGAGCAGTTCCGGCAGATGCGTGTGGTACCTTTTGATGTGCCCGGCCACAAGCGGGGCCGCGGCAACCCGGAGCTGACGGCCTTTCTGGGCCAGCAGTGCGTGGGTGTGGACGTGAACAGCATGAAGCCGCTGGATAATCTCTGCCACCCGGTATCGGTCATCCGGGAAGCCGAGGAGCTGGCCGCCGATGCCTTTGGCGCGGCCCATGCCTTTTTAATGGTGGGCGGCACCACCAGCTCTGTGCAGAGCATGGTGCTGACAGCCTGCAAGCGGGGCGATGAGATCATCCTGCCCCGCAATGTGCACCGCAGTGTGCTGAACGCGCTGGTGCTCTGCGGCGCGGTCCCGGTCTATGTGAATCCCGAGGTAGACAAGCGGCTGGGCATCTCGCTGGGCATGAAGCGGGAGCAGGTGGCCAAGGCCATCAAGGAGCACCCCAACGCCGTGGCCGTTCTGGTGAACAACCCCACCTACTACGGCATCTGTTCCGACCTGCGCGCCATCGTGAAGATGGCCCACGAGGCCGGGATGCTCTGCCTGGCCGACGAGGCCCACGGCACTCACTTTTACTTTGGCAACGGCCTGCCCGTTTCCGCTATGGCAGCGGGGGCCGATATGGCCTCGGTCTCCATGCACAAGAGCGGCGGCAGCCTGACCCAAAGCAGTCTGCTGCTCATCGGGCCCAATGTGCATCAGGGCTATGTGCGGCAGATCATCAACCTGACCCAGACCACCTCCGGCAGCTATCTGCTCATGTCCAGTCTGGACATCTCCCGCCGCAACCTTGCCCTGCGGGGGCGGCAGGTGTTCCATCAGGTGGCGGATATGGCCGAGTACGCCCGGGAAGAGATCAACGCCGTGGGCGGCTACTACGCCTTTGGCAAGGAACTGTGCAACGGCAACTCTGTCTTTGACTTTGACACCACCAAGCTCAGCGTCCACACGCTGGACATCGGCCTTGCCGGCATCGAGGTCTACGACATCCTGCGGGACGAGTACGACATCCAGATCGAGTTCGGCGATATCGGCAACATCCTGGCCTACCTCTCCATCGGCGACCGCCCCCAGGAGATCGAGCGGCTGGTCAGCGCTCTGGCCGAGATCAAGCGCCGCTACCACACCGACGGCACCGGCCTGCTGAGCCAGGAATACATCGACCCCGTGGTGGCTGCCAGCCCGCAGGAGGCCTTCTATGCCCCCAAAAAGAGCCTGCCCCTGCGGGAGACCGAGGGCATGGTCTGCAGCGAGTTCGTCATGTGCTACCCGCCGGGCATCCCCATTCTGGCCCCCGGCGAGCGCATCACCAAAGAGATCCTGAACTATATCGAGTACGCCAAGGCCAAGGGCTGCAGCATGACCGGCCCCGAGGACCCTGATATTTTGCACCTGAACGTTCTGGCATAAGGAGGGAAAACAGATGGAGTTTTGGTTTTCGGAATTTCACACCCCCGATGTGAAGCACAGCATCCGGGTGAACAAGCAGCTCTACTCCAAGCAGAGCGATTACCAGCGCATTGATATTTTTGAAACGCCCGAGTTTGGCCGGGTGCTCACACTGGACGGCAATGTGATGCTGACCGAGCGGGACGAGTTCATCTACGACGAGATGATCGTCCATGTGCCCATGGCCGTGCACCGGGAGGCAAAGGATATCCTTGTCATCGGCGCAGGCGACGGCGGCGTGGTGCGGGAGCTGACCCGCTACGACCGGGTGGAGCGCATCGACCTGGTGGAGATGGACCCTCAGGTGGTGGAGGCCTGCCGCGCCTACCTGCCCGGCAACGCCTGCCGGATGGATGACCGCCGGGTGCACATCTATTTTGAGAACGCCCTCAAGTTCATCCGCCAGTGCGAGGAGGAATACGACCTCATCATCGTGGACTCCTCCGATCCCTTCGGCCCCAGCGAGGGCCTGTTCACCCGTGAGTTCTACGGCAGCTGCTTCAACGCCCTGAAAGAGGACGGCATCATGGTCAACCAGCAGGGCAGCCCCTTCTACGCCGAGGATGCCAGCGCCATGCAGCGCAGCCACAAGCGCATCGCTTCCACCTTCCCCATCAGCCGGGTGTATCAGGCCCACATCCCCACCTTTGCGGCGGGCTACTGGCTGTTCGGCTTTGCCAGCAAGAAGTACCACCCCATCGATGATCTGGACGCAACTGCCTGGAAGGCCCTGAACATGCGCACCCGGTACTACACCACCAAACTGCATATCGGAGCATTCTACCTGCCAGCTTTTCTGGAGGAGATGCTGCGGGAAGTGGAGGAACACTGATGCTTTACCCCAACGTTGAGACCTTTATCGGCTGCGACAGCAGCTACCGTGCCGCCAGCATCGTGCTGTACGGTGCCCCTTACGATTCCACCACCAGCTACCGCCCGGGGGCCCGGTTCGGCCCGGCAGCCATCCGGCACGAGAGCTACGGTCTGGAGACCTACAGCCCCTACCAGAACGCCGACCTGACCGATTTTGACATCTTCGACAGCGGCGACCTGGAGCTCTGCTTCGGCTCCAGCGAGAGCGCACTGGCCGACATCCAGAGCCGCGCGGCAGAGATCCTGCACGACGGCAAGTTCCCGCTCCTGCTGGGCGGCGAGCATCTGGTCACGCTGGGTGCCGTGCGGGCCATGGTGGAAAAGTACCCTGACCTCCACATCGTCCACTTTGATGCCCACGCCGACCTGCGGGACGACTATCTGGGTGCAAAGCTCAGCCACGCCTGTGTCCTGCGCCGCTGCCATGACCTCATCGGTGACGGGCGCATCCACCAGTTCTGCATCCGCAGCGGTGACCGCACCGAATTCGAGTTCGCGGCTGCCCACACCGAGATGCACAAGTTCGATTTCACGGGCCTTGCCCAGCTCACCGAGCAGCTCTGTGCCAGCAAGGTGCCCGTTTACCTGACCATTGACCTCGACTGCCTGGACCCCTCCTGCTTCCCCGGCACCGGCACCCCGGAGGCCGGCGGCGTGAGCTTTTTGCAGCTGCTGGAAGCCATCCGCACCGTGACCAAGGCCAACATCGTGGGTGCGGACCTCAACGAACTGGCCCCCACGCTGGATACCACCGGCGTTTCCACGGCCACAGCCTGCAAGGTCCTGCGGGAGCTGCTGATTGCGCTGGACAAGGGCTGGCCGGGCTTTCAGGTATAAGGACAGACCGTAAAAAGACAACTTTACAGATAAAGGAGTAACCGATATGAGCAAAGTTCTGATCATCGGCTGCGGCGGCGTGGCCTCCGTTGCCATCCACAAGTGCTGCCAGGTCCCCGAGGTGTTCACCGAGATCTGCATCGCCAGCCGCACCAAGGCAAAGTGCGACAAACTGGCCGCCGAGCTGGCCCCCAAGACCACCACCAAGATCACCACCGCACAGGTGGATGCCGACCATGTGGAGGAGGTCATCGCCCTCATCAAGAGCTACCAGCCCGATCTGGTGATGAACATCGCCCTGCCCTATCAGGATCTGACCATCATGGATGCCTGCCTGGCCTGCGGCGTGAACTACATGGACACCGCCAACTACGAGCCGGAGAACACCGATGACCCGGAGTGGCGTGCCATCTACGAGAAGCGCTGCAAGGAGGCCGGTTTCTCCGCCTACTTTGATTACAGCTGGCAGTGGGCCTACGCCAAGAAGTTTGAGGAGGCCGGCCTGACTGCCCTGCTGGGCAGCGGCTTTGACCCGGGCGTGACCCAGGCTTACTGCGCCTACGCCAAGAAGCACGAGTTCGACACCATCGACACCATCGACATTCTGGACTGCAACGGCGGCGACCACGGCTATGCCTTTGCCACCAACTTCAACCCTGAGATCAACCTGCGCGAGGTCTCTGCCCCCGGCAGCTACTGGGAGAACGGCCACTGGGTCGAGATCCCGGCCATGAGCATCAAGCGGGAGTACAACTTTGATCAGGTGGGCCAGAAGGATATGTACCTGCTCCACCACGAGGAGATCGAGTCTCTGGCCAAGAACATCCCCGAGGCAAAGCGCATCCGCTTCTTTATGACCTTTGGCCAGAGCTACCTCGACCACATGCGCTGTCTGGAGGACGTGGGGATGCTGTCCACCACCCCGGTCAACTTCAACGGTCAGGAGATCGTGCCCATCCAGTTCCTTAAGGCCCTGTTGCCCGACCCCGCCAGCCTCGGCCCCCGCACCAAGGGCAAGACCAACATCGGCTGCATCTTCACCGGCAAGAAGGACGGCAAGGAAAAGACCTACTACATCTACAACGTCTGCGACCATCAGGAGTGCTACAAGGAGGTCGGCTCTCAGGCCATCAGCTACACCACCGGTGTGCCTGCCATGTGCGGCGCACTGATGCTGCTGACCGGTAAGTGGACCACCAAGGGCGTGCACACCGTGGAAGAGTTTGATCCGGACCCGTATCTGGACGCTCTGGACAAGTACGGCCTGCCCCGCTCCGAGAGCCACGCCCCGGCTCTGGTGGACTGATGCGGCTGGCCGACACCCGCCCGCCCTTTGCGGGGCTGGCGAACCTTTCTGAGGCTGCACTGGCTGCCCTGCCCACCCCCTGCTACCTGCTGGATGAAGCCCGGCTGCGCCGCAACGGCGAGATCCTGCTGGGTGTGCAGCAGCGGACGGGCTGCAAGATCCTGCTGGCCCAGAAGGCCTTTTCCAACTACGACCTCTACCCGGTGCTGGCTCCCTATCTGGCAGGCACCGAGGCCAGCGGCCTGTACGAGAGCCGTCTGGGCCGGGAGGAGCTGCCGGAGAAGGAGAACCATGTGTTCTGCGCCGCCTACCGGGCCGACCAGTTCGAGGAGCTGCTGCAATACGCTGACCACATCGTGTTCAACTCGCCCCACCAGCTGGCAAAGTTCGGCCCGGCCGCAAAGGCGGCGGGCAAGAGCGTGGGCCTGCGGGTGAACCCCGAGCACTCCACCCAGGAGGGGCACGAGATCTATGACCCCTGCGCCCCGGGCAGCCGTCTGGGCACCACCCGCGCCCAGTGGGATGCCGCTGCGGCGCAGCACCCTGACCTGCCCGACCTGCTGGACGGCCTGCACTTCCACACCCTGTGCGAGCAGGATTCCGACGCGCTGGCGGCCACCCTGCCCGCACTGGAGGCAAAATTCGGTGACCTGCTGCCCCGGATGAAGTGGCTCAACTTTGGCGGCGGGCACCACATCACCCGCCCGGATTACGACCTTGCCACGCTGGAAAAATGCATCACCGGGACGCAGGAAAAGTACGGCGTGCAGGTGTATCTGGAACCGGGCGAGGCCTGGGCGCTGAATGCAGGCTACCTCGTCACTACGGTGCTGGACACCCTGCAGAACGGCGAGACACATCTTGCCATTCTGGACATGTCCGCAGCCTGCCACACGCCGGATGTCATCGAGATGCCCTACCGCCCGCCCCTGCTGGACGCGGGCGAGCCGGGGGAAAAGCCCTGCACCTTCCGGCTGGGCGGCCCCACCTGCCTTGCCGGGGACGTGGTGGGCGATTACAGCTTTGCCGCCCCCCTCACCGAGGGTGACCGGCTCATCTTCGGCGACATGGCCATCTATTCCACCTGCAAGAACAACACCTTCAACGGGATGCCCCTGCCGGATATCTGGGTACTGCATGAAAACGGCACCACCCAGCCGCTGGCCCGCTTCGGCTACCACGATTTCAAATACCGTCTGGGCTCGCCCCGCTGAGCCGCCCGGATACACAAACACCCCTCTGCGCTCCTTTCGGAATGCAGAGGGGTGTTTGCTTATAAAACGGAGAACTCAGATCTCATACCACTTGATCTCGTTGGCTTCCAGATGCAGGTCGAAATGGTTTCCATCGGTGGTGTAGACCGTGGTGTCCTGCGGCTCGTAGGTGTTGTTCACCACGCAGTACTTGCCATTTTTCACGTAGGCGTGCACTTCCACGTTGTAGTTGGAGCTGAACCAGGTGTGCAGCTCCTCCTCGCTGTGGGCGCTCCACAGGATGGCACGGTACAGGGTGCGGCTGTTGGCAAAGCTGTAAGGCACACCGCTGATGTAGACTGCACGGCCCTTACCAAAGTCGTGTGCCGCCATCTGCACTTCCCGGTTCCGCTGCACCAGCACCTCCGTACCCTCGAGGGCGTAGATGTTCTTCTTGCCCTCGCCAAAGTCGATGGGCTGGTCGGCATCCTGCAGGATGAAGTGGTCCGGGTGCTCTTCCCAGTTGTACTTGTCGTAGTTGAGGGTGAAGCCGTTTTCTTCCTCCACGCCCAGCACGCTGGCAAGCTGGAGGATGTGGCCCTGATAGGCATGACCGGAGGGCTCACCCACGCCGATGAGGCCGCCGCCGTTCCAGACGAATTTCCGGATGGCGGAGGAGATCTCCGGGTCCTCCCACCAGATGCCGCCGGTGTGGGCGGTGTCGGCATCGCCCACATTGATGATGACATCGAGGCTGTCCAGCAGGGCGGGGTCCTTCTTGATGTCCTCAAAGCTGATGAACTTCACGTCAAAGGGCGCGCCGGACAGCATTTCGATGACACCGGAGTAGCTGTAGTTCTGCTTGTAGTAGAGGGCGTGGTGCACCATGTGGCAGCCCCAGGCCCGCATCTTGCCCCAGCAGTTCAGCACGGCCACCCGCTTGACGCAGTAGGGCGTGGTGCCCTTGATGTTCTCATACAGCTCACGGAACTCGCTGCAGACGCTCTCCACATAGTCCACGAACTCCGGGAACTGCAGCGCCAGCTTCAGGTAGCCGCCGTAGCCAATGCGGTCAATGGGCTTGCGCAGGATGGCGCGGCGGGCTGTGACCCAGTTCTCCTTGGCCTCCCGCACCGGGTCGCCGCCCTCGTGGAAGGTGTCCGGGAAGAAGTAGGGCAAAAAGCGCCCCTCGGTGTACTTCACGCCCTCAATGTCCGAGATCAGGCGCAGGGTGGAACCGTTGCCCACGCTGCCCACCACAGCATCCAGACCGATGGTCTTGAACTCCGGCATGAACGGCTCGGTGCCGATCCAGTGGTCGCCCAGGAACATCATGGCCTCGCACCCGCACTCGTGGGTGATGTCCACCATCTCCTTGGCAAGCTTTGCCACCTCCCGGCGCTGGAATGCCTGAAAATCGCGGAATTCCTTGCTGGGCACCCGGTACTGGTTGTTGTAGTAGCCCTGATCGATGATGTACTCCGGGCGGAACTTATAGCCCACCTCCTGCTCGAACTGATTCAGGATATAGGGGCTGACCGAGGCGGAATAGCCGTACCAGTCCACAAACTTCTCCCGCTTCAGCTCATCGAAGATGAGGGTGAACTGGTGGAAGAAGGTGGTGTAGCGGATCACGTTGACATAGGGGTGCTCCGCAATGAACTTGCGCAGGCGCTCCATGGAATACTTGTGGGTCTTGGGCTGGCGCACGTCAAAGGTGATCTGGTGCTCGAAGTTGGTCCAGCCGTTGGTGGTGGCATTGTACATGTGCACCGGGTCCCAGATCAGGTAGGCCAGGAAGCTGACCGTATACTCATGGAACGGCACGGCCTGCACCGTCACGCTGCCGTCAGCATAGCTCCACAGCTCCGGGGGCACCGGCTGACCGGTGGTTCGGTCCATGACCTCCCACCAGCGGGTGATGTCGTCGTTGGTGTTCACCTGCATCAACTCCGGGCTGATGCCCTTCATCAGCGGAATGGTCACGGTGTCACCGGGGGCGGTGTAGAAGCCGGTCATAATGTAGCACTGCTGCACCTCGTCCGGGTTCGCTTTGGCCCACGCGTTGTCCTTGCGGGTGGTGTAATAGGTGGAGTAGATCTTTGCGTCGGCATCCTTCAGCTCCTGCGGAAAGTCGGTGCCGTCGCAGTCGCGGATGGCATCCGCGCCCCACTTTTTCAGGATCTCCAGCGTTTCGGGCACCACGTCCAGATCGGTCGGGATCGTTACGCGCCCGGTCATTCTATTTTCTTCCATGGGAATTCTCCTTTACCTCTCTTCTCCTCAATCCTGATAGGGGGCGTTATAAACCGCCAGCACGGCCAGCAGCAGCGCCACCCCCAAAAGCATGATGCCAAGACCAGCCAGCTGCCCGGTCATTTTCCAGCCTGCTGTCACCAGCGCGATGGACAGCACAAACAGCACCAGCATCAGCAAAATGCGCAGGGCGGGATGATTTTTCCAGAATGCTTTCATCGTTTGTCACCTTACCCTTTCAGACCGCCCACGGTCATACCCTGTGTCAGCTGCTTCTGCACGCAGATGTACAGGATCAGGGTGGGCAGCATCACCAGCACCAGACCGGCATACATGGTGCCGTACTGGGCCGCGCTCTGCTGGGCCTGCATCAGATTCAAAAGGCCCACCGGCAGGGTTCGGGGCGCGCTGGTGGAGCTCATCAGCGTCATGGAAATGATGTACTCGTTCCAGAAGGACAGGAAGTTGAACAGGATGATGGTGATGATGGAGGGCTTTGCCATGGGGAAGATGATACGGGTCATGGTGGAGAAGTAACTTGCACCGTCGATGTAGGCAGCCTCTTCAAAATCATGGGGCAGGGTGGCAAAATAGCCCGAAAGCAGATAGATGGTAAAAGGCAGGGCTGTGGCTGCATACACCACCGCCAGCACCACCAGATTGTTCAGCAGGAAGCTGCTGCCAAAGTGGCTCTTCAGCCAGACATCGCCGTCCCGCAGCATCAGGAAGATGGGCACCACGATGTAGTTGACATTGATGAACAGGCCCGCCATGAACAGGGTGTTCAGCAGTTTACGGCCCTTGAACCGGAAGCGGGACAGGCAGTAGGCGGCAGGCAGCGCAATGACCAGCAGCAGCACCAGCGCCAATGCGGTCACGATGACCGAGTTGAGCATATACTCGCCCATCTTGGCTCCGTTCCACGCATTGACAAAGTTCTGCCAGTAGAACCCGGCAGGCAGCGCCCACGGGTTGCCGTAAAACTCCGCGTTCTGCTTGATGGAGGCCATGAATACCCATGCCACCGGCACGATGATGATCACCGCCAGCAGGACCAGCACAAAATAGATAAAGAACTTGTAGAGACCTTCCGCCGAGCGGGAAGATCTTTCGGTGGTATTCTGCATCTTCTTCCCTCCTTAGAATTCCAGCGGATCGCGGTCGGTGGCCTTGTTGACACAGGCGGACAGTGCAAACGAGAACAGGAAAATGACCACGCCAATGGCCATGCTGTAGCCATACAGGCCCGCGTCCTTCTGGCTGTACATATAGCTCAGCGCCACATCCGAAGCGCCGTTGGGCCCGCCGCTGGTCATTGCCTTGACAAAGAGGAAGGCCATGTTGATGGTGGAGATGATGAAGAAGGTCAGGGTGGTGCGGATGTTGGTCCAGATGAGGGGGATGGTGATCTGGAAGAACTGGGTCAGGCGGCCCGCACCGTCCAGATTGGCGCTCTCGTACAGGCTGGCGGGCACCGAGGACATGGAAGCCATATACATGACCATGTAATAGCCCACGGCCTGCCAGACCATGGCGATGATGATGGAGGGGATGACCAGCTTTTCGCCCTTCCAGAGGATGGGGTCTGTCATATCCCGGAACAGGCCGATGATGCTGTTCAGCATACCGTTTTCCGGCTTATAGATGGCCGAGAAGATGCCGGAGATGACGACCACCGACAGGATGTTGGGGATGTAGAAGATGACCCGGAAGAAATTCTGCCCCTTGATCTTTTCCCGGGTCAGGATGGCCGCAAACACCAGCGCAAAGGCAAAGGTGACGATGGTCACCACTACCACCAGCAGGATCATATTCTGCATGGAGCGGATGAACTGGGTGTCATTGAGCAGGTGCTGGAAATTCTTCAGGCCCACAAAGGTCTCGTTGGGCGAGTAGGCACCGCGCTCGTACAGGCTCATGCGGAACACGTTGAGGGTGGGCAGGATCATAAAGAGAAAGAACAGGATCGTGGCCGGTGCCACGCAGAGAAAGACGAACCGTCTGCGGCTTTTGTCAGATCTCATAGACAAACCGCTCCTTTCTGTCGGAACCCGAAAACCACAAAAAGCGGAGGCGGTCAAAACCGCCCCCGCTGGGCAGGGTTCAATTATTCGATGATATTGGCACGCATCTGGTCGCTGGCGGACTTGATGCCGTCGATCCACTGCTGCTCGGTCATGCTGCCGGACACCAGAGAGTTGACGGGGTCAAAGAACACGGTGCGGACCTCCACGCCGGGGATGGCGCTGAAGGAGGCAAAGTTGCCCATAGCGGCCTTTGCGCCGTTGTCGTAGATGGAGTAGAACATCTTGTTGTCGCCTTCCAGATCATCGGCGATGCCCAGCACAGGCTGGATGGCACCGCTCTCGGCAAACAGCTTGCAGGCCTCGTCGCTGTACAGGTAAGCCACGAACTGCTTGGCGGCATCCAGATGCTCGGCACCAGCCGGGATCCATGCCTGCTCGAACCAGGTGTAGCTGTACTGGTCGCCGCCGACCTTGACAGCGGGCAGGGCGGTCATGCCCCACTCAAAGCCATCCGCACGGGGAGCCTCGGCCATCTCGCCCACGATCCAGGTGCCGTTGGGCATGAACAGAGCCTTGTTATCCAGCACCAGCTGCTGGTTCTGGGTAAAGTCCTGATCGTTGGCCTGTGCGGGGGTAATGGGGTTGGTGTAGGAAGCCAGCTTGTTGACGATGTCAAAGCAGGTCTTTGCCTCCGGGGTATCCCAGATGCCTTCCTCATAGTGGGTGGCTTTGTTGAAGAACTCCGGGCCGCCGGCGGCATACATCAGTGCGTAGAAGAACGCATCAAAGTAGCCGGTGGTGGGGTAGGTGAACAGGTAGGTACCCTCAGCGGCAGCCTTGTCGCCCAGTTCCCACATCTCGTCCCAGGTGGTGGGCACGTCCCAGCCCTTTTCCTTCAGGAAACCGGCGTTGTAGAACAGGCCGCAGGGGCTGTAGAACATGGGAGCCAGATAGGTCTTGCCGTCGCCGTAGGGGTTGGTCAGGGAGGTGTCGGTAAAGCCGCCTGCGATCTTCTCGCTCACCTTCTTGCTCTCGCCGGGCACGGTCATGCTCAGCACATCGGTGATATCCGCGATCAAGTTGCCCTTGATGAACTGCTCGGTCAGGGCAGCCTCACGGCCGGTAGCCAGGTGGATCACGTCGGGGTAATCGCCGCCCTGCATGGAAGGTCCGATGACATCCTCCAGCTTCTTGTCGGTGGTCAGCTCCACCTTGATGCCGGTCTGGGCGGTAAAGGCCTCAGTGACCTTCTTCCACATATCAGCGCCATAGCCGGTCTCGATGGCGGCGACCTTGATGGTCACGTCCTCAGCAGCAGCGGCAGATGCAGCAGCGGAAGAAGCCGTGCTGGAAGCTGTGGAGCTGGAAGAACCGCCGCAGGCAGCCAGACCCAGTGCAGCGGCACCCACACCGGCCACTTTCAGGAAATTGCGACGAGAAATACGTTTCATAATGTGTCCTCCATCATAAAGTTCCATTCATGCACAGCCGGAGCAAACAGGTTTTGCCCGCGGGGCTGTGTTTTTTTCTGATCCCAATATAGAGGTTTTTACAGTTTTCAACAAGGTCTTTGTTGTTTCATTTTTTAGAAATATTGTTCTTTTATCATTTTCTTCAGCAAAAGCACTAAATTTTGCAGCATTGTTTTGGTACATTTTCCCTGCTTGTAACCAATTTGACACATTTCCGTCTTTCTGTGCAGAGGAAAATATTTACCATACCTAAAAACAGGACTTGCTTTTTTTCTTATTTGCCCCTATAATGGGAAAAAATGCACGAAGCAGTGCGGCGTTTTTCGCATTTTATTTTTAGTATCTTGCTTTTATTTTTATATTTTTTGTGCCTGCTTCAAAAGGAGCCTTTTATGAGTACCGAGCGCTTTGATATCCGCCACGCTCCCGCTCCACGGGAATCCTTCCGGCTGCTGTACATCAGCAAGAGCAGATTTGGCGGCGACTGGAACAGCACGGTCCACACCCATTCCTGCACGGAGCTGTTCTACTGCCTCAGCGGCGAGGGGCAGTTTCTGCTCAGCGGGCAGCTGTTCCCGGTCAAACCGGACGATATGGTCATCGTCAACCCGCAGGTGGAGCATACCGAACTGAGCCTGAATGCCTCGCCTCTGGAATACATCGTGCTGGGTGTTTCGGGCATCGAGATCCTGTTCGGCAAAGCCGATTCCACCTACGCCATCTTCAACTGCCGGGAGAACCGGGAGCGGATGGTAACGCTGCTGCACATGCTGCTGGCTGAGGCAGACCGTAGCCTGGACGGCTGCGAGACCGTCTGCCAGGACCTGCTGGAAGTCCTGCTCATCTGGCTGGTGCGGTGCACCACCCTCTCTTTGCAGGTGGAGGAATCCCCCCGCTCTGACAACCGGGAATGCGTGGAGATCAAGCGGTATCTGGACAACAACTACCGGGAGGACATCTCCCTTGATACCCTTGCTGAGGTCGCCCACATCAACAAGTATTATCTGGCCCACACCTTCCAGAAGGCGTACGGCATTTCTCCCATCACCTACCTGAACCGCCGCCGCATTGAGGAGAGCAAATATATGCTGGGCAACACCGGCTACAGTCTGGCGCAGATCAGCGAGCTGATGGGATTTTCCTCCCCCAGCTACTTTTCGCAGTGCTTCCGCAAGGCGGAAGGCCTGACCCCCAACGAATACCGCCGTCAGGTGCGGCAGGGACAACGCCCTGCACCTGCCAAACGGCATGAAGGATAAGAAATGAGGAACCCAAAATGAAACCTGTTACCGAATCCATTCTCCGCGCCGCCGCAAATGCCTTTGATTTTGGCGGGCCGGTGGTCTACGATGCCCGTCACTACGGCGAAGGCCACATCAACGATACCTTCGTGGTCTGGCGGGCGGATCACTCCAAGCGCTTTATCCTGCAGCGCATCAACACCGACACCTTTACCGACCCGGTTGGCCTGATGGAGAATATCTGCGGCGTGACCCGGCATCTGCGGGAGAAGATCCTTGCCGCAGGCGGCGACCCGGCACGGGAGACCCTGAACGTGATCCCCACCCTGTCCGGTGCGACCTGCCATCTGGATGCCGAGGGCGGCGCGTGGCGTGCCTACGACTTTGTAGAGGACACCATCTGCCTGCAGCAGGTGGGCAGCGAGGCCGACTTCCGCACCGTTGCCGAGACCCTGGGCAAATTCCAGAACCAGCTGGCAGATTATCCGGCCTCCACCCTCCACGAAACCATTGCACGCTTCCACGACACGCCCAACCGCTATGCAAACTTTGAAAAAGCCCTTGCCGCCGATGCGCTGGGCCGGGCCAAGGACATTGCACCGGAGGTCGCCTTCATCCACGCGCGGGAAAAAGATTGCCATGTCCTGCTGGATCTGCTGGCGGCTGGTGAGATCCCGCTGCGTGTTACCCACAACGACACCAAGATCAACAACGTCCTGATCGATGCTGCCACCGGAAAAGGCATCTGTGTCATTGACCTTGACACTGTGATGCCGGGCCTGTCGGCCTACGATTTCGGCGACTCCATCCGCACCGGTGCCAACGACTGCGCCGAGGACGAGCCCGACCAGAGCAAGGTCCACTTTGACCTGCACCTGTACGAGGTGTTCGCCAAGGGGTATCTCTCCACCGCCGGGGCTTCCATGAGCCCTGCGGAGAAAAAGAGCCTTGCCTGGGGTGCCAAGCTGATGACGCTGGAGTGCGGCATCCGCTTTCTGACCGACTATCTGGAGGGCGATCACTATTTCCACACCGCCCGCCCCGACCACAACCTTGACCGCGCCCGCACCCAGTTCACACTGGTGCGCCAGATGGAAGAGGTGTTCGATCAGATGCTGGAAATCGTCAGCTGAACCGGCATCCTCTGACCTGCCGAAGCACCAATGACTCGGGGGCTGCACTGAACCGCCTGCAAAACATCTGAAAACGATGCAGACAAGGCAGTGCAGCCCCCATTTTTTGCGGCTGAGAAAAAGAAAAGCACCATACTTCCTACGAAGTACAGTGCTTTTTTGGTGGAGAATAGCGGGATCGAACCGCTGACCTCTTGCATGCCATGCAAGCGCTCTCCCAGCTGAGCTAATCCCCCACATATTCAGTTTGTGTCCTGCGACGTGTGTTATTATACCAGCTGCACCGCCCTTTGTCAACCTTTTTTGCAAAGTTTTTTCAGTAAACTGGACCGTGCAGGCACATCGACCGGGCACAGCCCCCTCCACGCAAAACAGCGCATCCCGCAGGCAGGCTCTGCCCGAAGGATGCGCTGTTATTTTTGTTCCGGTTACTGCTTGTGCTTGGAACCAAAGCGGTACTCTTTGCCCTCACGGATGCGCTGGATATTGGCCCGGTGCATCCAGATGACCATGCCGCCCATGATGGCAGCTCCCACCACGCAGACGATGAGGTCGTCAGCGGCGAAGCCCTTGAGCAGGCCGTAGATGAGGGTCAGCACCGGATAGGATGCCGCCATTGCAATGCTGCCCAGCGACACCATGCCGGTGGGAACAAGGCAGAGCAGAAAAACGACGGTCAGCACCGGCAGGAGGATGGGCTGGATCGCCAGGATGGCCCCTCCCGCCACCAGCACGCCCTTGCCGCCCTTGAAGCCGAAATAGATGGGCTTGGTGTGGCCCACCACGGCCAGAATGGCGGTCAGATACACGCCCAGATAGGGCGAAACGGCGGCATCTGCGGGCAGGAACCCGAAGAGCCAGCGGCCGATGCAGACAGCTGCAACGCCTTTCAGCACGTCGCCTGCGGCGGTGAGCGCCGCTGCCTTTTTGCCAAAGGTGCGCAGCATGTTGGTCATACCGGCCGCACCGCTGCCGTGATTGCGGACATCATCGTGGTACAGGTACTTGCTGACCAGGATGCCGGTGTCCACGCTGCCCAGCAGGTAAGCCTGCGCAGCGGCAGCCAGAACGATGAAGAAGGTCATCATCAACAGCCGCCTCCCCTGTTACACATCTTTTGCGCCGACACTGCCGGTGCCGCGCTCACGGATCACCAGGCGGATGGGCGTGTGTTCCAGACCAAAGTTCTCCCGGATCTGGTTGATCAGATACCGCTGATAGCTGAAATGGAACAGCTGTTTGGAGTTGACGAAGGCCACGAACGTCGGGGGACGGGTGGAAGCCTGGGTCAGGTAGAAGATCTTCAGGCGGCGGCCCTTGTCACTGGGCGGCTGCATCCGGGCGGTAGCGCGGGCCAGCATCTCATTCAGGACACCGGTGGGCACGCGGGCACCGTTCTGGGCATCCACGTCACGGATCAGCTGCATCAGCTTGTTCACATTATAGCCGGTCTGGGCCGAAATAAAGATGATGGGCGCATATCCCATGAAGCTGAAGCAATCGGCGTAATCCCGGCGCTGATGCTCCATGGTGTTGGTCTCCTTGCCCTCCACAGCATCCCACTTGTTGACAACGATGATGCAGGCCTTGCCCTGCTCGTGGGCATAACCGGCCACCTTGCTGTCCTGCTCGGTGAAGCCGACGGTGGCATCCACCAGGATCAGGGCCACGCGGCTGCGTTCCACAGCGGCCAGTGCGCGCACGACCATATAGCGTTCAAGGCCGTCAGAAATGTTGCTGCGCTTGCGCAGACCGGCGGTATCGGTAAAGATGAACTTGCCGTAGGCGTTGTCCACGGGGGTGTCAATGGCATCACGGGTGGTACCAGCCTCGTTGGCAACGATCATCCGGTTCTCGCCCAGAATGCGGTTGGTCAGGCTGGATTTGCCCACATTGGGGCGGCCGATGATGGCAACGGGGATGCGGTCCTCCTCCACCACGGTCTCGCTGAAATCGAGGTGGGCGCAGACAGCGTCCAGCAGGTCGCCGGTGCCGTGACCGTGCACGGACGAGATGGGCATCACCTCGTCAAAGCCCAGGTTATAGAACTCGTATAGCTCCATGGGGGCCTCGCCGGTCTTATCGCACTTGTTGACAGCCAGGATGATGGGCTTGTGGCTGCGGCGCAGCATGTGGGCCACTTCCTCGTCGGCGGCGGTCAGGCCGTCGCGAACATCCACCACCATGATGATGCAGTCAGCGGTGTCAATGGCGATCTCTGCCTGCTCACGCATGTGGGCCAGAATACCCTCGGTCGCCTTGGGCTCGATGCCGCCGGTGTCCACCAGCATGAACTCGTGGCCGCTCCACTCGCAGTTTGCAAAAATGCGGTCGCGGGTGATGCCCGGGGTATCCTCCACGATGGCCAGACGCTGGCCGCAGAGCTTATTGAACAGGGTGGACTTGCCCACATTGGGGCGGCCGACCACTGCTACGATGGGTTTGCTCATAGGGGGTTCCTCCTTTCGTTATGCTCTTCTTCTTCTCGAAATATGCAGGCCGGTGCGGAGCAGGGCTTTTGCCTCATCGCCGCCGCCCACCGGCAGCACCTCGACCTTGACCCCCAGCCGTTCGCCCAGCTGGGCAATGGTCATATCATCGAGGAACGTATCTTTTTCTTCCCGCAGCATGACAGCGGGGATGCCCAGGGTGCCGCTTTCCAGCTTTCCCTCACACTGGGCAATGATATCGGTGGCGGTGACAAGCCCCGCCACGCCCACGTTGCCGCCAAAGAAATTATTCTTGACAACGTGAACTTTTACACCGATCATGGGGTACTGGCGGTGGAGCTCGTCCATCAGCTCAGTGATAAGGGGGCCTGCCATGGTGCCGGTGACCACATCGATCTGCTTGGTGCCGTAGATGCGGTGGGGCCTGTCCAGCTCTGCCCGGAATTCATCCTCGAACAGGCGCATCATGCCCACGCCGTTTTCCAGCTGGTCAAAGTCCTCATAGAACTCCGCCGGGGGGATGGGCCGCCCCGCCTTGAGATACCACTCATCGCTGGGGTAGATGATGCGCTTGCCGTGGCGGCGCTTGCACTCATCGCCAAACTCCTCCATAATGTCGATGACAGCGGCGCTGGTCTCGGCATCATAGGGGGTCTGCTTGAACAGATTCTGGCGGTAATCCGTCACACCGCAGGGCACAGCGGCAATGCTCTGCACCATGGGGGTCAGTTCCAGCAGGTCGCCCAGGGTGCGGCGAAGCTCTTCACCATCGTTGATGCCCCGGCAGAGCACCAGCTGACAGTTGACGGCGATGCCGCCCTCCACCAGACGGGGCAGGTACTTGAGCACCTCGCCGCCCCGCTTGTTGGCCAGCATCCGGACACGGAGCTGGGGGTTGGTGGTGTGCACCGAAATGTTGATGGGCGAGATGTGCATCTTGATGATGCGGTCGATCTCGTGATCCTGCATATTGGTCATGGTGATGTAGTTGCCGAACAGAAAGCTCAGCCGCTCGTCATCATCCTTGAAATACAGGCTCTCGCGCATACCGGGGGGCAGCTGGTCGATGAAGCAGAACATGCAGTGGTTGGAGCAGGAATGCTTCTGGTCGCCCAGATAGGTGGAGAAATCGCAGCCAAAGGGGCCGCGCTCCGCGCGCCGGACATCCCACTCCCGGATGCCGTCGGCAACCTTTGCCTTCAGGTGAAAGCTGCTGCTGTCGGTATAAAAATCATAGTCCAGCGTATCGTTCAGCTCATTTTCATCCACGCTCAGCAGCTCATCGCCGGGCTGCAGGCCCAGCGCCTCGGCTTCACTGCCCGCATCGATGCGGTCGATCTTGATCGCCATTGCATTTCACCTCCAGACAAAGAAAGAAGGGGAAGGCATTGCGCCATCCCCTTCTCAACATAACACCAATGTGCCACCAATTTTGCGCAAATTAGGCCTTCTTGATGACTTCCTCGCCCTTGTAGTAACCGCAGTTGCCACATGCCTGGTGGGGGAGCTTCAGAGAGCCGCAGTTGCTGCACTTGACCAGTGCGGGGGCCTCCAGCTTCCAAACATTGCTGCGACGCTTGTCGCGGCGGGCCTTGGAAAGATGTCTCTTAGGTACTGCCATATTTTTGCACCTCCTTGATGGGTTTCTCAGTTCAGCAGTGATTTGAGGATCGCGAGCCTTGCGTCAACAGGAGCGGCTTTGTCTTCCTCCGGCGGGCAGGTACAATCTGCCCTCTTCTTGCCGCACCGGGGGCATAACCCCGGGCAGTCGGCGCTGCAAAGCAACACCGTGGGGATCTGGAACATAAACTCCTGGGCAAGCCATTCATCCACATCCAGATGTCCTTTTTCGTCCAGCGGAAGCTCGAAATCCGGGTCATCCAGATCCCGCTCCTTTGCTGTCCACTCCGCTTCAACTGTCTCTTCCCGCTCAACCGGGTCCAGACAGCGGGCGCACTCTCCGTGCACCAATGCTTTTGCCCGCAGTGTCATCCGGACCTCGTCGCCGTCCGGCTCAGCGGTAAAGCTGGCGGTCACAGGCTGTTCGATCCTTGCACCGGCAAAGTCCCGTGCAGACAAATCACAGGGAAACTCTGCATGGTAAGGCTGTGTGCCGGTTGCGATAAACTTTCTCAGGTCAAATTGCATAGTACACCTCATAAAAGGCTGCTTTGTTAGTATAGCGCCAAAGCCAACCTTTGTCAACACCAAAACAGGCAGAAAACCGAAAAAATTTTGATTTTCCGGTTTCCTGCCCGTTGGAATGCGCTCAGTTCAGAAAATTACAGGTACTTTTTCACGTCGTGGGGCAGAGCAGCCTCGTCAGCACTGACAGTAACAGTGACCTTGACGGAATCGCCTGCAATGGCGGCCATCTCGTCCAGCACAGCGCCCAGACGGTTGATATCGTGATCCAGCACCTTCAGGATGCCGTCGATGTACAGGTCGGTGATATCGTAGTTGCTTGCCATCAGGCCGGCAACAAAGCCGTACAGCATCTCGCCGCCGGCGATCTTATACTCATCCAGATCGATCAGACGTGCAGCGGGGGCAATGTCGTAAGTCAGCTTCATGCCTTTTTCCACGACGACGACGTTGCCCTTGGAGGTCTTGACCGCGTCATTGATCTGGTCGATCATTGCCTTGGTCTTGCCGGAGCCCTTGGTACCAACAATCAGTTTAATCATAGTTCTGTCCTCCTGTATTTTCCACGCCTTGCGGCGGGAGATCATTTTTTGTTTCCTGCTTACTTCAACTTTGCTTCCAGCTCGGCGGTCAGGTTCTCGTAACCCGGCTTGCCCAGCAGAGCGAACATGTTCTTCTTGTAGCTCTCGACACCCGGCTGGTTGAAGGGGTTCACGCTCAGCAGGTAGCCGCTGCATGCACAGGCACGCCAGAAGAAGTAGATGAGGTAGCCCACATTATAAGCAGTCAGGTCGTCCACCTCGATCAGTACCTCAGGCACGCCGCCGTCGGTGTGGGCAAGGATGGTGCCCTCCATGGCCTTGCGGTTGACCACGCTCATATTCTGGTCCGCCAGGAAGTTCAGGCCGTCGAAGTTGCCTTTCAGCTCTTCGATGAACAGATCCTGCGCAGGCTTTTTGACATCCACGATGGTCTCGAACATGATGCGGGAGCCTTCCTGGATGAACTGACCCATGGAGTGCAGGTCGGTGGAGAAGATGCAGCTTGCGGGGAACAGGCCCTTGTTGTCCTTGCCCTCGCTCTCGCCGAACAGCTGCTTATACCACTCGTTCATCAGGGTGAAGTTGGGCTCGTAGCACTCCAGGATCTCAACAGCCTTGCCCTTGCGGTACAGGATGTTGCGGATGGCGGCATACTTGTAAGCATCGTTGTCCGGGCTCAGCACGGAGAAGCGCTCCATGGCATCGGCTGCGCCCTTCATCAGCTCGTCGATGCTGATCCCGGCGGCAGCGATGGGCAGCAGGCCCACAGCGGAGAGAACGGAGTAGCGGCCGCCCACATCGTCAGGAACCACGAAGGTAGGCCAGCCCTGCGCGTCAGCCAGCTGCTTCAGGGTGCCCTTGGCACGGTCAGTGGTGGCATAGATGCGCTTGTTGGCTTCCTCAACACCCATCTCATCCTCCAGCAGCTTGCGCAGAACGCGGAACGCCAGGCTGGTCTCGGTGGTGGTACCGGACTTGGAGATGACATTGATGGAGAACTTCTTGCCCTTGCACAGAGCAATGATATCATTCAGATAGCTGGGGCTGATGCTGTTGCCGCAGAAGTAGATCTTGGGGCCATCCTCCAGCTCGTTGTGGTACAGGCCCTTGACGGCCTCGATCACAGCGCGGGCACCCAGATAGCTGCCGCCGATGCCGGCAACCACCAGCACCTCGGAGTCCTCACGGATCTTCTTGGCAGCTTCCTTGATGCGGGCAAACTCTTCCTTGTCGTAATCGCGGGGCAGGTACATCCAGCCCAGGAAATCATTGCCGGGGCCATTCTTGGCTTCCAGCTGGTTGTGAGCCGCTTCCACCTGAGGATAAATGGCCTTATATTCCTCTTCGTTGATAAAACTGGAGAGGTGCTTTGTATTCAGAACGACGCTCATTCTATCAGAACCTCCAAACGTTTTTACGGGACGTGCTCCCTGAGGGTTTTGTTAGTATAAGTGTACCGTTCCAATCGTGCAAAGTCAAGGCCAAAATCCCCGGATTTCATACAATTTTAATAGTGTTCTTTTGGCTGTCCTGACATCTTTTGTTCAGGCCCGCCAACGCCGCTTTGTTTCTGCTAACCGCTTTTATTCGGTGATGTGTTTCTTTTGCCCGCTATGCTCCCAGCAGGCACTGCCACAGCAGCTCCAGCGCGCCGCCAAAGGTCAGCAGCGGGGCATCCGCGGCCGCTTTTACTTCGTATTCATTCAATAAGGTATCATCCTGAAAAATGCTCACCTTTCCCACCGTCCGCCCCTTTTCTATGGGGGCTTCCAGCGCCTCGGGCAGGGTCAGCTCAGCCCGCAGGGCAGAGGCCGTTCCCTTCTCTATCAGGATCGTCTCGGGCAGGGCGGCGTAATCCAGCGGCACGCTGTCCTCGGCGCTGCCCTTTACGGCCAACGCCAGCGGGCGCTCCGGCAGGGTGGGCAGCGGGGCGGCGGCATAGTTGGCAAAACCGTAGTCCAGCAGGGTGGTGGCGGAGTGGAACCGGTCAGCGCTGGAGGGTGACCCCAGCACCACGGCGATCAGGGTCAGGCCGTCCCGGGTGGCGCTGGCGCTGATGCAGACCCCCGCCCCGCTGGTGGTGCCGGTCTTGAGCCCGGTGATGCCGCTGTACCGGCGCAGGAGCTTGTTGGTGTTCACCAGCTGGGTCTGGCCGTTCCGCAGGCTGTCCGTCCAGATGCCGGTATAGTGCAGCAGCTCCGGGCAGGTATTGAGAAGGTACCGGCTCAGAACGGCAACATCCCGCGCCGTGGAGAGATGGCCCTCGGTGTCCAGCCCACAGGCGTTCCGGAAGGTGGTGTTGGTCATCCCCAGCTCCGCCGCCCGGGCGTTCATCTGTTCCACGAACACCGGCTCGCTGCCGCCCACCAGCTCGGCCACCGCCACAGCGGCATCGTTGGCCGAGGAAACGCAGATGGCCCGCAGCATCTCGTCCAGCGTGAACTGCTCTCCGGGCTCCAGCCAGATCTGACTGCCGCCCATGTGGTAGGCGTGTTCGCTCACCGGCACGGGGGTATCGAGGGTCAGTTTTCCACCGCGGATAGCCTCAAAGGTCAGCAGCAGGGTCATCAGCTTGGTGATGGAAGCAATGGGCATCCGCTCATCCGGTGCTTTCTCGTAGAGCACCCGGCCCGTTTCCGGCTCCATGAGGATTGCCGCCCGGCATTCCAGCTGCAGCCCGCTGTTGGCCGGAGCCGCCGCCAGCACCACCGGGGCATCCGCCTGCACTGCCGGTCCCGTTTCCCCAATGGCCACCCGCAGCCCGGCCCCCTGTGCCGTACCCACAGCCAGCGCAAACAGCCAGAAGCAGAGCACCCCCGCGCAGAGCAGGGCCAAATTTCTCCGTTCCATTCCTCGTACCTCCCCGCGTAAAGTCTCTGGTTGCATTCTATGCAAAAAAAGAGGGGTCAATGCCCTTTTCTACGGGATGAAAATCTGCTATAATTAGATAGTTTATAAAAATTTACCCTCTCCGTCATTGCTGCACAATGCCACCTCTCCCGAAAGGGAGAGGCAACGCATCACAGAGGACAGATGCCGCTAAATCTGGGATAGCCATTGGCTCCCCCTTTGGGGGAGCTGGCGAGCGATAGCGAGACTGAGAGGGTGAGCAACTTTGAAAGGATCTCTCATGCGAGTTTGTTTTTATACCCTTGGCTGCAAGGTCAACCTGAACGAGACCGGCGCGCTGGAGCAGATGTTCCGGGGCGCTGGCTTCACCATCGTGCCGGAGGGCGAAGAAGCGGATGTTTTTGTGGTGAACAGCTGCACCGTGACCAACTTCGGCGACCAGAAGAGCCGCAAGTGGCTGCGCCGCGCCAAGCGCGAAAATCCCGGTGCCGTGACCGTGCTCACCGGCTGCTATCCTCAGGCTTTCCCCGAGGAAGCTGCCCAGTTCATGGAGGCCGACCTCGTCTGCGGCAACGGAGACCGCAAGGCCATCCTGGACAATGTGCTCAAGCTGCTGGACGGCCACGAGCGCATCGTTGCCGTTACACCCCACCAGCGGGGCGAGCTGTTTGAGGAGCTGCCCGTGGAGCGGTTCGAGACCCACACCCGTGCGTTTATCAAGGTGGAGGACGGCTGCAACCGCCAGTGTGCCTACTGCGTCATCCCCCGCGCCCGCGGCCCGGTGCGCAGCCGCGCCGAGGACAGCATCCTGAAGGAGCTGCGCCAGCTGGCCGCCTCCGGCTACCGCGAGGTCGTGCTCAGCGCCATTTCCCTGCCCAGCTACGGTCTGGACACCGGGACCAATCTGGTGGAGCTGGTGGAAAAATGCGCTCAGGTGGAGGGCATCGAGCGGATCCGTCTGGGCAGCCTGGACCCCGACATGCTGACCCCGGAGTTCATCACCCGGCTGGCAGCGGTAAAAAAGCTCTGTCCCCAGTTCCACCTCAGCCTGCAGAGCGGCTGCACCTCCACCCTGCGCCGGATGCGCCGGGTCTACACCGCGGAGCAGTACGCCCAGGTGGTGGACCAGATCCGCGCCGCCTATGGGGAGCGCCCTGTCAGCTTTACCACCGACTGCATCTGCGGCTTCCCCGGTGAGACCCAGGCCGACTTTGAGGAAAGCTGTGCCTTCCTCAAGAAGATTGGCTTCCTGAAAGTCCATGTGTTCCCCTACTCCCGCCGCAGCGGCACACCCGCTTATGATTTTCCGGCGCAGGTGCACGAGCGGGAGAAGCAGGCCCGCAGCCGCGAGATGAACGCACTGGCCGAGGAGATCCGCCGGGAGGTACTGGCCGCTCATGTCGGCACCGAGGACGAGGTCCTGCTGGAAACGCCCCTCTCCGAGACGCTGTTCACAGGCTACACCCGGCTGTACATCCCGGTGGTGGTCTCTGCCCCCGGCCACAAGAGCGGCGAGATCGTTCACGTCAGGCTGGGCGAGTACGATGGCGAGCGCGTCCGTGCAGCACTCTGCTAAAAAACTTCGTTAAATCTTGTGCGTCCTGTACTATTTGCTAATTCTTTAACATATTTGAAGTTTTCTCTTTTCACGCAGGCCCGTTTATGTTAAAATAAAACTGGATATCTGGGTCGGAGCGCCGGTTGCAGTGGTGCGGTACCAGCCGGCCCGGAGCAAAGCAAATTCCGCCTGCCGCAGTCCAGTGTGGGACGGGATGTTTTCTGTTTCTGAACAAGGAGAGATTGGAATGAGTTTTAGAGGAATCAATACCACCGTCATTCAGATCCGCCGTCAGGTGTTTACCGAGGTTGCCCGCATGGCTTACGCCAACGTCAAGGGCGAGCAGGCCAACCACCTGATGCGCAAGATCCCCTACACCATCATCCCCGGTGAGGAAGGCAAGCTGCGCAAGGACATCTTCCTGGAGCGCGCCATCGTCGAGGAGCGTGTCCGTCTGGCCATGGGCCTGCCCACCCGCCGCATGGATGAGCACAACAGTGTTGTCTCCGGCCTGGAGGATGCTTCCATTGCCGATAAGTACTATGATCCCCCGCTGGTGAATGTGATCAAGTTCGCCTGCAACCGCTGCCCCGAGAAGCTGGTCAAGGTCTCTGACCTGTGCCAGGGCTGTCTGGCCCACCCTTGTATGGAAGTCTGCCCCAAGAAGGCCATCACCTGGGAGAGCGGCCGTTCCACCATCGATCAGGAAAAGTGCATCAAGTGCGGCCGCTGTGCCACTGTCTGCCCCTACAACGCCATCGTCAAGACCGAGCGTCCCTGCGCCGCTGCCTGCGGCATGGGTGCTATCCACTCTGACGAGCTGGGCCGTGCCGAGATCGATTACAGCAAGTGCGTATCCTGCGGTCAGTGTCTGGTGAACTGCCCCTTCGGTGCTATTGCCGACAAGGGCCAGATTTATCAGCTGATCCAGGGCTTCAACCGCGGCGACCGCATCTATGCACTGGTCGCTCCCGCCTTTATCAACCAGTTCCCCTCTCTGGCTTCCACCGGCAAGCTGAAGGCTGCCCTGAAGGCCATCGGCTTCTACGATGTCGTGGAGGTCGCCATCGGTGCTGACCTGTGCACCGTGGACGAGGCCCACGACTTCCTGGAGGAAGTTCCCGGGAAGCTGGACTTCATGGCCACCTCCTGCTGCCCGGCATGGAGCATGATGGCAAAGACCGCCTTCCCCGCTCTGGCCAAGAACATCTCCATGACCATGACCCCCATGGTGTTCACCGCCCGCATGATGAAGCAGAAAGACCCCACCGCCCGCATGTGCTTCATCGGCCCCTGCGCCGCCAAGAAGCTGGAAGCTTCCCGCCGCACCGTCCGCTCTGACGTGGACTTTGTGCTGACCTTTGAGGAGCTGGCCGGTATCATCGAGGGCAAGGATCTGGACATCGATCTGCTGGAAGTGGATGAGAACGAGGCAGCACTCTGCTCCGCCTCTGCTGCAGGCCGCGGCTTTGCACAGTCCGGCGGCGTTGCCAATGCCGTTGCCAACAAGATCAAGGAATGGCATCCCGACATGGAGGTGAAGATCGCCTCTGCACAGGGTCTGGCCGAGTGCAAGAAGCTGCTGATGCTGGCCAAGGCCGGCAAGTACAACGGCTACCTGCTGGAGGGCATGGGCTGCCCCGGCGGCTGCATCGGCGGCGCAGGCACCATTGCCGACCCCGCACGCACCGCCATCCAGCTGAACAAGTATATGAAGGAAGCTCCCTTCACTGACCCTGAGCAGAGCCCCTATATGAGCGAGATCCACGTTCTGAAGGACGACCCCAATTTTGAGCTGTAATCTCTCCGTCACCTGCGGCTTGCCTCCCCTATTACGGGATCTGGTGCAAAGCGCCTGAGAGGTTTTACAATATCCGCTTCCCGCACAGGGGAGCGGATATTTTTTCTAGTTTTAATTTCATAAGTGAAACTTTTTTGTGAAAAGCTCACGAAGCAGATTGACATATTATCGCTGGCGTGATATTTTAGCGTTGACAAACCCTGTGTTCTGCCCCAACAGGACACCAGAGCAGGCCGCACACGCGCGGCCAGGAAAGGTTGATCTTTATGAAAAATACATTCAAACGCTCCGGCGCAGCGCTGATCTCGCTGGTGCTGCTGTTGGTGCTGGCCGTCAGTGCCGGTGCCGCCAGCAGCCAGAATGTCGGTGTGAAATTCTGGAAGGAACGCTCCGATAAGGAATCCATGGCCAACAGCGGCATCGATTCCAACCGCACCGCCACCCTCACCCGGCAGGCCAACGGCACTTACACCCTGACCCTGCCGGTCATGCAGGTATCCAAGCTGGGTGTCACCGGCTATCTGTCCGGCCTGACCATCGGCGATGTGACCTACGACGGCACCCTGACCGGTGATTTCAACAAGGCCACGGCGGTGCTCACCATCAAGAACCTGCCCGCCTCGGTGCTCACCGGCAGCGATGTAAACAAATCCGTCCTTGTGACCTGCAACATTCAGATGGACCTGCAGGTCCTGGGCGAGATCAACACCAGTGCCCGGATGTGTATCTGGAACCAGAAGTAAATGGCAAACAAAAAGGCAGAGCCCGCGGGCCCTGCCTTTTTGTTTTTCCTCACAGATCCATCCTGCGCTCCACGAGATCCGTGACCATGGTGTCCAGCTGGCTTATGGCGCGTTCCGCGCCCTTGGCCAGTTTGCGTGCGGTGCGCTTGACCTGCCGCTGGTTCTGTGCCATTGCCATGGTGCCCACGGCCCCCAGGGCCGCGCCTGCCGCCATGCCCAGCAGAACACTGCCGGAGGAAGGCTGACGATTTGTGTTTTTCATGTGGCTCTCTCCTTTCCACTGTGTGATTTTTTGCCGCTGTGGCTAGTATTTCCTGTAAAGAATCCGGTATGCGCTTTTTTTGTCCCGCAAAATGTGGTATACTGTATCATACGCTGAGAAACTGGGCCCTGTGCGGCCCGTGGATGGCGCAAAGGAGGATCCTTTTTGTTGAAACCGACTGAACCGAAAAAAATTCTCTGCATTCACGACCTCTCCGGCATGGGCCGGTGCAGCCTGGCGGTCATCCTGCCGGTGCTGTCCGTTATGGGCTGCCAGCCTGTGGCCCTGCCCACTGTGGTGCTCTCCACCCACACGGGCGGTCTGGGCACACCGGCACGGCTGGACGGTGCCGCCTACGGGCTGGCCGCTCTGAAGCACTACCGGGAGCTGGGTGTGGAGTTTGACTGTATCTACACCGGCTACTTAGGCGGCGAGGAGCAGGTGGCGCTGGCCGAAAAGGCGTTCGATCTCTGGCCTGCTGCCCGCAAGGTGGTGGACCCTGTGATGGGGGACAACGGCAAGGCCTACTCCACAGTGACCCCGGCTCTCATCGACCGGATGCGCGGGCTCTGCCGCCGGGCAGACCTGATCCTGCCCAACGCCACCGAGGCCGCCCTGCTGCTGGAGCGGGAGCCCCAGACCGACGCGTTCGATGACGCTTCCGCTCAGGCGCTGGCCGACGAGCTGCTGACGCTGGCCCCCAGCGCAGTGGTCACCGGCCTCGCACTGGGCAAGTACATCGGCTGCGCAGGCTCCGGCCGCGAGCGCTTCGTCATCAAAAAACTGCACATCAGCCGCAGCTTCCCGGGCACGGGCGATCTGTACGGTGCCGTGCTCATTGGCTCGCTGATCCAGGGCAACGCCCTGAGCGCCGCTGCCGACAACGCCGCCGAGTTCGTCTCGCTGGCCATTCAGCAGACCCCCGCCGATCAGGATACCCGGTACGGTGTCTGGTTCGAGCCCCTGCTGCCCCGGCTCTGCCCGGTGAGCTGGAATGACTGAGGAGGCCGCCATGAGCGAAAAACCGACCCTGAACATCGTTCTGGTAGAGCCGCGTATCCCCCAGAACACCGGCAACGTGGCCCGCACCTGTGCCTGCACGGCCTGCCGCCTGCATCTGGTGGGGCCCATGGGCTTTGCCATCGATGACAAAAAGCTCAAGCATGCCGGGCTGGACTACTGGCACTACCTCGACATCAATTACTATGATGGGCTGGAGGATTTCTTTGCCCGGAACAAAGGCCCGTTCTACTACTTTACCACCAAAGCGCCCCAGCGCTACACCGACATCCAGTACCCGGACGGGGCCTACCTTGTGTTCGGGCGGGAGGATGCCGGCCTGCCTGAGGCATTGCTGGCGGCCAATCAGGAGCACTGCATCCGGATGCCCATGCGGGATACCTGCCGCAGCCTGAACCTTTCCAACAGCGTGGCTGTGGGTGTGTATGAGGTCCTGCGCCAGTGGGATTTCCCGGAGCTGCTGGACCATGGCCGCCTGCGAGAATACGAATGGAAATGAGGGACATTATGAGCAAGATCGCGATCCTGACCGATTCCTCCTGCGATATCCCGCAGGAGCTGGCCGAGAAGTACGGCATTGATATTATGAGCTTTCACATCCTGCTGGATGATGTAGACTATATCGAGCGTGAGAGCTGCACCAATGAGGAGTTCTACGAAAAGATGCGCGCCGCCAAGGGCATTCCCTCCACGGCTGCCATCACCCCTATCCAGTTCTGCGAAAAGTACTGCCAGTATGTGGACGAGGGCTACACCGATGTGATCCATGTGCCCATCAACCGCAGCGGCTCCTCCACCTACAACAACGCCGTGATGGCCCAGGGGATGCTGCGGGAGGAGCGCCCGGAGCACCACCTGCGGATCCACCTGCTGGACCCGCACACCTACTCCATGCCCTTTGGCTGGTATGTCTGTGAGATGGCGCGCAAGCTGCAGAATGGTGCGGAGATCAGCCACGTCATTCAGGAGTTCGAGACCCAGATGGACAAGATGGAGATCGTTCTCGGACCTTACAGCCTGAAGCAGATGAAGAAAAGCGGCCGCATCTCTGCCGCCGCCGCCGTCATGGGCGAGCTGATGGGCATCCGCCCCATCATCACCCTGATCGACGGAAAGACCAAAGTGGAGGCCAAGGTGCGCGGCGATGACAAGGTCGTGCCCGCCATGGTGGAGCTGGCCAAAAAGCGCAGCGAGGGTGTGGAGGACTTTGATTATATGATCGGCCACACCAACATCCCCCAGAAGGATGATCTGATCAAAGCCTGCCGCAAGGCGTTCGGCAAAGACCCGCTCATCACCTTCCCGCTGGGCGGCGTTGTTTCCGCCAACACCGGCCCCGATACCATTGCCTTGGTCTATGTTGGCCACGCACGCTGAGTTTTTTCTGAGAACTGCCCGCTGCGGCAGTTCTTTTTTGTTTGCAGGCCGTTGCATTTTGCGGCAATTTATGCTATACTCCCTTTTGCTGTGCTTTTGCGCGGCAACCTGAAAGAGCAACTTAGGATTTTAGGCTCCCCGGCGTGTCTCGAACCGTGCCGGGCCAAACCCATAGGGCTGGCGGTCCCTGTGCGGTCAAAATTCATCCGCCGGAGTATTGTTATGAATCAGAATTTCACTGTCCGCAAACTGGCCCGCTGCGCTGTGGTCGCAGCTCTCTATGTGGTGCTCTGCATGGCGCTGCAGCCGTTCTCCTACGGTGCGGTGCAGGTGCGTGTTGCCGAGGCCCTCTGCCTGCTGCCCGTGTTCGGTGCCGAGTACATCGTGGGCGTGGTGCTGGGCTGCTTCCTGGCAAACCTGCTGGGCTCCACCATCGTGGATGTTATCTTTGGCACCCTGGCCACCCTGCTGGCCTGTGTTGTGACTTACAAACTGCGGAACGTCCGCTTCAAGGGTCTGGCCATCGTGCCTTCCCTGCCGCCTGTGATCTTCAACGCTGTCATCATCGGCATTGAGATCGCCGTCATGTTCCCCGATCCCTCTTCCTCCGCTCCGCTGTGGCTGGCCTGCATCACCAACGGCATCTCCGTCGGTATCGGTGAACTCATCAGCTGCACCGTGCTGGGCGTGCTGCTGGTGAAGATCGTGGAGACAAACACCTCCCTGCGCAAAGTGTTCCTGGAAGCCTGATCGAGCAGGCAGACAAGACAGATTCATAAGGCAAAGGCTTTTCCGTTGCTCGGCCTTTTTGCCCAAAATATAGAAAGACCTCCTCTGGCCGTTTTCCAGAGGAGGTCTTTGTTTTTATCCGATCACTTGTGCTCCTGCAGCCAGCGCAGGGCCATATAGGCATAGGCCGCGCTGCCCTCAAAGAGGACGCTGTCATCAAACTTCACCTTGGGGTGATGCTGGCCGTAGGTGTAGCCCTCGTTGGCGTTGCCCGCCGTCAGGAACATGCTCACGGTGGGCACCTCATGGCTGACGAACGCGAAATCCTCGCTGCCGCCGCCGGGCTTGCCGCCGGTCATCGGGGTCATATCCATTGCACCCTTGCCCAGCAGCTCACCCATATAGGTCAGGGCGTTGCCGGCAAGCTCCTTGTCCACCACCATGCAGGGGCAGTAATCACTGAAGGTGATCTCGGCGGTGCAGCGGTAGGCCGTGGCCACCCCCTGCACGATCTCGGTCATCCGCTTGTGCAGCAGCTTCGTCACTGCGCCCTCGGGGTCGGTGGTGCGGATGGTGCCCCACATCTCCGCGCTGTCCGGGATGACATTGGAGGCCGCGCCTGCCTGGAAGCGGCCGGTGGTGAACACGCCAAAGCTGTGGGCATCCAGCTCCCGGCTGTTGATCTCCTGCAGGGCAATGTGGATGTGCGCCGCCGCCGTGATGGGGTCGATGCACTTTTCCGGCATGGAGCCGTGGCCGCCCTTGCCGCGGACGATGATGTGATACTGCTCACAGCTTGCCATGGTGATGCCGCCGCAGGCAGGCACCAGCACCACACCGGCGGGGATGGGCATTCCGCCCAGCACATGGAACATGACTGCCGCATCCACCCTGGGGTTTTCCAGCAGGCCGTTGGCGATCATATCGGGCGAGCCCTGGAAGATCTCCTCGGCGGGCTGGAACTCCAGCTTGACGGTGCCCTCGATCTCATCCTCGTGCTCCTTGAGCAGCTGGGCAGCACCCAGCATCATTGCCGTGTGCATATCGTGGCCGCAGCCGTGCATCTTGCCCGGCACCTCGGAAGCGTAATCCACGCCGGATTCCTCCTGAATGGGCAGGGCATCCATATCGCCCCGCAGCAGGATGGTCTTGCCGGGCTTTTTGCCGCCTGCCAGCGCAATGACACCGGCCTTGCCGCAATCCTTGGGCTCGTAGCCCATCTCGGTCAGGGCCTTTTTCACCAGTGCCTTGGTCTGGGTCAGATCAAAGCCCACCTCCGGGTGACGGTGCAGGGTGCGCCGCCACTCCACCAGCTGGGGTTCCAGCGCCTGGGCACGGCCCAGCAGTTCTTTTGCAGTCAACATTTCAGTCAGCTCCCGTTCTGTTTGATTTTCAGCCTGCATGGACAGCCTGTTCAATGGAATTTTCCACCAGACTGTTCAGACTCATATTGTGGGCCATTGCAAAAATGACCGCCTGCTTGTGCAATTCCGGGGAAATGCGGACATTGAAGCTCCCCTTATAGGCACGTTCCGGTTCGGTGTGGTTTTCCTCGCACAATGCCAGATAATCATCCACTGCACCGTGGAAATCATTTACCAGCTCTGTAGCGGTGCTGCCCTCGTAAGAGATCAGCGCCCGGATTCCCATGACCTTGCCATAAAACAGGCCATCTTCCTCCGAGAACTCCACACTGCCAACATAGCCCTTGTACTCCATCGTGTTATTCACAGAAGTCCCTCCTGTTCCAGAATTTGAATCAATTGCTTGACCTGATATTCCAGCAGTTCTTTTCGGGGATGGGGTTTATGCATCAAGATCGGTGGATACTGTTCCGATACGAACACAATGCGGGAACCGCTGGTACGGCCCTTGTTGGAGCGCTCATACCCAAAATATCGCAGCAGGCTTTCGGCATCATCAAAGGTAAAAGTCTTTGGCTTGGCTTTCAGCCGCTCGATCAGCTTTTCTTTCTGCCCCATATCCTCATCCTACTTCCAGTATAGCACGTTTTTCTCTATTTGCAACTATTTCTAGTTACCAACTCAGTTTTCCCCGCCGTTGCTTCCTTCGGGGTGATACTGGGCGCAGGTGCACTTTTTCCACTTGAGGCCGCTGCCGCAGGGGCAGGGGTCATTGCGGCCGATCTTGATGACCCGGACAGGCTGGCCCTTGGGGGCACCCTTGACACCGGGCGCGCCGTTGCCGGGCACAAAGCCCTCGCCGGTGGGCTTGGCCACCTGCTCCCGTTTGGGGGCTGCACCGGCCTGCCGCACCTCGATGGTCAGCAGCATCTTGATGCTGGACTCACGGATGGAATCCACCATCTGGTCGAACATGTCAAAGCCCTCGATGCGGTACTCCACCACGGGGTCCTTCTGGCCGTAGCCGCGGAGGGCGATGCCCTGACGCAGCTGGTCCATGTTGTCGATGTGATCCATCCACATCCGGTCCACGCACTTGAGCAGGCAGATGCGCTCCAGCTCACGCATGACCGGTGCGCCGTACCGCACCTCTTTGGCCTGCAGGATCTGCATTCCGCGGTCGTAGAGCAGATCGGCGATGCCCTTCTGGGAGAGGCTGTCGTAATCGGCCACAGTGTAGTGGAAGTCGGCATCGGTGGTCAGCCAGCCCTGATAGTGGCGGCGCAGGGCACCAAAGTCCCACTCGTCCTTCACATCTCCGGCCAGGAACTGCTTGCAGCTGGAATCAATGTTTTCCCGCAGCATGTTGTGCATCTCGGTGCTGATATCCTCACCGTCCAGCACCTTGCGGCGCTGGCCATAGATGATCTCGCGTTGCTGATTCATCACGTCGTCGTACTTCAGCACGTTCTTACGGATCTCAAAGTTGCGGCCCTCCAGCTTTTTCTGGGCGCTCTCCAGCGTGCTGGTGATCATCCGGTTCTCAATGGGGGTATCCTCGTCCAGCTTGAGGGTATCCATCAGGTTGGAAACGCGGTCACCGCCGAACAGGCGCATCAGGTCATCTTCCAGGCTCAGGTAGAAGCGGGACGCGCCGGGGTCGCCCTGACGGCCTGCACGGCCGCGCAGCTGGTTATCAATGCGGCGGCTCTCGTGCCGCTCCGTGCCGATGATGAACAGACCACCGGCCTTGCGCACTTCCTCTGCCTCGGCGCTGATGGCCGGCTTATACTGGGCATACAGCTCCTCAAACCGTTTCCGCACCGCCAGGATCTTTTCATCGTTGGTGTCGCCGTGGCCGTCGGCCTCGGTCAGCAGGAGCTCCACCGCATTCGGGTCGGCATCCTGCGGCTTTTCGGGGTCGAGCAGGTTCTCACAGAAGTGTTCCCTGCGCATCTGGGCCTTGGCCATGAACTCGGCGTTGCCGCCCAGCATGATATCGGTACCACGGCCTGCCATGTTGGTGGCAATGGTAATGGCACCCTTTTTGCCGGCCTGCGCCACGATCTCAGCCTCGCGCTCATGGTTCTTGGCGTTCAGGACATTGAAATCGCGGGTGTACTTCTGCAGCATTTTGGCCAGCGTCTCGCTCTTTTCCACGCTGACGGTACCCACCAGAACCGGCTGGCCGTTCTTGTGGCATTCCAGCACCTGCTCGATGACAGCCTTGTACTTGCCGTTGACGGTCTTGTAGACCGCGTCCGGGTAATCCTTGCGGATGTTGGGGCGGTTGGTGGGCACGGTGACGATGTTCAGGCCGTAGATCTCGGTGAACTCGGTGGCTTCCGTCTTGGCGGTACCGGTCATACCGGACAGCTTCTTGTACATACGGAAGTAGTTCTGGAAGGTGATGGTCGCCAGCGTCTTGCTCTCGGCGGCGATCTTCACGCCCTCCTTGGCCTCAATGGCCTGATGCAGGCCCTCGTTGTAGCGGCGGCCGATCATCAGGCGGCCGGTGAACTCGTCCACAATGATGACCTCGCCGTTCTTCACGACATAGTCGATATCCTTCTGCATCACGCCGTAAGCCTTGATGGCCTGATCGATGTGGTGGGCCAGGGTCATGTTCTCTGCGGCGGCCAGATTCTCGACCTTGAAGTATTCCTCGGCCTTCTGGATGCCCTTGGCGGTCAGGGTGCAGGTCTTGTGCTTTTCATCCACGACATAATCGCCGTCGGTCTGCTCATCGGCCTCCACCTTATCTTCCAGCTCGACCACCACGCTCTTGTGCAGGGTGCGGACGAAGCGATCCACCTGAGTGTACAGGCTGGAGGAATCCTCGCCCTTGCCGGAGATGATCAGAGGGGTGCGGGCCTCATCGATCAGGATGGAGTCCACCTCATCGACGATGGCAAAGGCGTGGCCGCGCTGCACCATGTTGTCCTTATAGGTCACCATGTTGTCGCGCAGGTAGTCGAAGCCGTACTCATTGTTGGTACCGTAGGTGATATCGGCGTTGTAGGCGCGGCGGCGGGCATCGCCATCGATGCCCTGCACGATCAGGCCGACATTCAGGCCCAGCCAGCGGTAGAGCTTGCCCATCCACTCGCTGTCGCGCTTGGCCAGGTAATCGTTGACGGTGACGATGTGCACGCCCTCGCCGGTCAGGGCGTTCAGGTAGGCGGGCAGGGTGGCCACCAGGGTCTTGCCTTCACCGGTCTGCATCTCGGCAATGGAGCCGCGGTGCAGGGCAATGCCGCCCATGATCTGCACAGGGAAGTGCTTCATGCCCAGCACACGCCAGGCAGCTTCGCGGCAGACAGCAAAGGCATCGGGCAGGATATCATCCAGCGTCTCGCCGTTTGCCAGCCGCTCTTTCAGGGCCGGGGTCTGCGCCTGCAGCTCGGCATCGGACATCGGCTGATACTTTGTTTCCAGTGCCAGCACCTTTTTGGTAATGGGATTGATCTTTTTCAGCTCCCGGTCAGAGAAGCTGCCAAAGAGTTTTTCAGCAAGGGACATTGTTACACCTCATCTATCAAAAATCGGGGCGGCAGGCCGCCCAACAGCGGAAAAACCACATACTGTTTATATGATACACCAAAGCTGAAAACCCGTCAAACCCGATGGATAGATTTTATCCGTTTTTTGGGTGAACTTTCTGTTAATTTAGAAAAAAAGACCCTCTCCGGCATTGCGCAGCAATGACGGAGAGGGTCGGTCCTATACCAATGTCGCCCCCGGGCGGGGAACGTGCTCCGTCAGCAGGGTGTGCAGCTGTTCCGGCAGAGCGTAGAAATTGCCGTTGGTATATTTCCACGCCCCCACCGCGGCGAGAGCCGCCAGCAGAGCCAGCACCAGCAGCGTCATGCACACCCGGCGCAGGGGATGCCGCCTGGGCTGGGGGCCGGGCGAAACGTCCTTCTTTGCAGCCCTGCGGGCAGGCAGGAAGCCTGTCCCCTCAGCCTGAGGCTTGTTTGCCGCCGTGCGCCGGATGATATCCAGCAGCCAGAGGGCGGGGTTCTCCCCCGCCGGGACGGTGCGCAGAAAGCAGCCCTTCCTGCAGCTGAGCACCAGCACACAGTCACTTTCCCGCTCGGCACAGGCGGCGGAGAGATCCGCCCCCACCACGCGGCGGGCAGCCTGGGCCCGGGCCAGCGCCTGCCGGAGCGGGTCAGTGCAGTCTTTGGGCAGGCGGGCACGCTTTTCGATCAACGGGCCGGTCTTGGGGTTGGCATAGCTCACCGCACCAAAATCAAAGACCTTCTCGGCCCCGGGCAGGTTCTCGAGCCGGGCTTCCAGCAGGGCACCGGCGGCAGCATCCGCGCAGATGAGCAGCTTATCGTGCCGTTCCAGCGCCTCCACCACGGCGGCAGGCAGAGTGGTCTCCCCTGCCCCGTACAGGTCTGCCGAAAACGCCTGCCGCAGGGCCTGCGCGGCCTTTTTCAGCCCGGAAGAGCTCTGCGCCTGCAGGGCCACCAGCGTTTCCGCACCCCGGCTCTTCCACTGGGCTGCGGCCCGCCACTGGGGCGGAAAGTTTTCCACCGTTTTGCCCACCGCTGTGGACTGCGCACCGAACAACCGCAGCACACACCCGGTCTCCTGTTGCTGTGTCACCCTGCATTCCCCCTGCCTTTTAGTGGCCCAGGAACACCTCGTTCAGCTTGTCCAGCGCTTCGGCGCTGTGCTGTGCGTCCCGGGCAAGGGGCTCTGTGCCTGCGGGAACTTTTCCCTGTGCCAGCCGCAAGGCCAACTCCAGGGCAGCCTGCGCGGCGCGGGCACGCACCAATGCACGGTCGGGCCGGGAGACGGACAGCTTTTTTACATACACCGTCTCGCCCCGGGCCGCGCCCAGATACACCGTGCCCACCGGGCGGAGGGCATCTCCACCGGTCGGCCCGGCCACGCCGGTCACGCTGATGCCGATCTCAGCACCAGCGGCCTGGGCGGCCCCCAGCGCCATCTGGGCGGCCACGGGGGCCGACACCACATTGTACTTTGCAATGACATCCGGTTCCACGCCCACCAGCCTGGCCTTAGCAGCCTCCCAATAGGTCACAAAGCCGTAGCCGAACACTTCACTGGAGCCCGGCACCGAGGTGATACGCTGTGCGATCAGCCCGCCGGTGCAGCTCTCGGCGGTGGAGAGGGTGAGCCCCTTTTCCTTTAAGGTGCGCACCAGTGTCTCCTCCAGCCCGGCCACATCCTCATCATACACCGCATCACCCAGCAGATCATAGAACTTTTTGGCATATTCCCGGCACATTTTTTCGCCTTCCGCATCGGAAGCAGCCCGGGCGGTGATGCGGATCTCGCACTCACCGGTCTTACAGTAGATGGCAGCAGTCGGGTTGGCGTTTTCCAGCAGATCACGCACCTGATATTCCAGGCTGCTCTCGCCGCCCAGCACCCGCAGGGTGACAGAGTGCAGGGTGCAGTTCTGACGCTTCATCAGCAGGGGGCGGACGCTCTCGTTCCACATGGCCTTCATCTCGCTGGGCACGCCCGGCATCAGGACAGCACAGCGGCCCTCCTGCTCAAACCATGCACCGGGGGCGGTGCCGTGGTGGTTGATGATCTTATGCCCCTTTACAGGCACCATGGCCTGCTTGCGGTTGTTGGGCGTGGTCACCCGGCCGGAGCGGGCAAAATAATCGGTGATCTTCTCCCACTCGCTCTCGTCAAAGACCAGCGTATCGTCATAGCAGGCGGCAACGGTCTCCTTGGTCAGGTCGTCTGCCGTGGGGCCCAGACCGCCGGTGAATACCAGCAGGTCACAGCGGTTCTTTGCCTCGTTGACAAAGTCCGCCAGCCGCCCCTGATTGTCGCCGATGGTGCTCTCCCGCTGGACCGTAATGCCCAGCTCAGCAAGCTCCCGGCTCAGGTACTGGGCGTTGGTGTTGAGGATGTTGCCGAGCAGCAGCTCGGTGCCCACACTGATGATCTCCGCTGTCATGCCGCTCACCCCTCAAACTCGATCTCGTCCGTAATGCGGATGCGGATCCGCTCGGTGTTCTCAGCAGCTTCGGCCTCCAGCTCTGCCAGACCGGGCATGGCGGCTTCGGCCTCCAGGATCTCTGCCAGCTCGGGGCGGATCTTCGGGTGCGGCGGGGTGAAGATGGTGCAGCAGTCCTCATAGGGCAGGATGCTGGTCTCGTAGGTGCCAATGTGGCGGGAAGTCTCGATGATCTCGGTCTTGTCCATGCCGATCAGCGGGCGCAGGATGGGCAGATCCTGGGCGGCATCGGTGCACTGCAGGGCCTTGACGGTCTGGCTTGCCACCTGAGCCAGACTCTCGCCGGTGATGAGGGCCTCGCAGCCCTGTCTGGTGGCAATACGATTGGCAATGCGCATCATGCTGCGGCGCATCAGCACCGTGAACAGCACATCGGGGGCATTGTCCCGGATATACTCCTGCGGCTTGGTGTAGGGCACCACAAACAGGTTGGAGCTGCCGGTATAGGGGGTGATCTTCTGGGCCAGAGCTTTAACTTTCAGTTTTGCGCGCTCAGAAGTATACGGAGGGGACGCAAAATGGATGTGATCCAGGGCCAGACCGCGCTTTGCCATCCGGTAAGCGGCCACCGGGCTGTCGATGCCGCCGGAGAGCATATTCAGGGCACGGCCGGAGGTACCCACGGGCAGGCCACCCTCTCCGGGTATTTTCGGGCCGTGAATATACGCGCCGTAATCGCGAATCTCCACAATGACCTTAAACTGGGGGTTCTTCACATCCACCCGCAGGTAGTTGTGCAGCCCCAGCAGGTAAGCGCCCAGCTCCCGCATCAACTCAGGGCTGGTCATGGGGTAGGTCTTATCCGAACGGCGGGCCTCCACCTTGAAGGTCTTGATGCCGTGCAGGCTGTCGCCCAGATACTCCTCCGCAGTCCGGCAGATGGTATCAAAGTCCTTTTCGCAGACCACGGCACGGCTCAGCGCCGCCAGACCGAACACGGTGCGCACCCGGTCAAAGGCCAGATCCATGTCCACGTCCTCTTCCTCGGGCTCCATATAAAAGGTAGACTGGGTGCAGTACACCTTGAACTTGCCCACGGTCTTGAGCCGGTAGCGCAGGATCTTCATCATAGCCGACTCAAACTGGTTGCGGTTCAGGCCCTTCAGGGACATCTCGCCCTGATAGCCCATAATAATTTCACGCATAGAGTTCTCCTTAATTATCGCTGGCTCACCCTCTCCGTCAGCGCTGACGCGCTGCCACCTCCCCCAAAGTGGGAGGCCTTGGCATTCCACGCAAAGTTTCCGGTTTTGTCAAGAGCTCCCCCTTTGGGGGAGCTGGACGCGGAGCGACCTGAGAGGGTGAGGATGCTTTCCTCTTTTACTTTTTGATTCTCTGCAAATGCTTCATTCCGTCCTCGAAGGCGTTGAGGAACGCGTCCACATCCTCGGGGGTGTTGTCCGCACAGAAGGACACGCGGATGGCCGTATCAATGGCCAGCGGGTCCCTGCCCATGGCGGCAAGGGTATGGCTGGGCTGCCCCCGGCCGCAGGCACTGGCCGAGGAGACATAGACCTGCTGCTGTGCCAGATGGGCCAGCATGGTCTCGCTCTTGATGCAGTTCTCGCTGAAGTTCAGCACCTCGGGCACCGCATTGTCCGGACTGTTGATGACCACTTCCGGAAAGGCTTTCAGCCCCTCCCGCAGGCGCTGGTTCAGGGCGCGCACAGCAGCATCCCGGCTCTTCATGGTCTTGTTCAGGCGGGTGGCCGCGGCAGCAAGGCCCAGCGCATAGGGCAGGTTCTCGGTGCCGGGGCGCTTCTCCCGCTCCTGCTCACCGCCCAGATAGGGAGCCTGGAACGCCTGATACAGGCTGTCGCTCAGGTAGAGCGCACCAATGCCCTTGGGTGCGTGGATCTTGTGGCCGCTGACAGCCAGCGTGTCGATGTTCGCCAGCTTGATGGGCACCCGCATCCAGGCCTGCACGGCATCCACATGGACGATGGTGCGGCTGTTGCGGCGCTTGACCTCGGCGGCCAGACGCTCCACATCGTTCCGGGTGCCGACCTCATTGTTGACCATCATGCAGGCCACAAGGATGGTGTTTTTGTCCACATGGTCCAGCATCCGGTCGATGTCCAACGTGCCGTCCGGGCCGGGGTCCACCACGGTCACATCATAGCCCATGGCGGCCAGACGCTCCAGCGGCTTCTGCACACTGGGGTGCTCAAAGCCGGACACCACGATGCCCTTGCCGAACCTGCGGGTCAGGGCCGCGCCCAGCAGGGCCATGTTGTTGCTCTCGCTGCCGCAGGAGGTAAAATAGAGCTCCCGGCTCTTGCAGCCCAGGGTGCGGGCCACGGCGGCGCGGGCGGCATTCAGGGCTTCCTCGCTCCGGGCACCGGGGGCATACAGGCTGGACGGGTTGGCCCAGTGCTCCCGCATGGCCTTGTTGATGACATCCGCCACTTCCGGGGCCACGATGGTGGTAGCGGCGTTGTCCAGATAATGCAATTCAGGGTTTTGCAGCATAAATTTTGATTCCTGCTTTCTCAGTTACGCCAGCGGCACCCGCCGCCGACAGGATTTCATACTAAACCATGATGATTATACCACAAAGCATCTGCCGCCGTAAAGTAGCACGGCCCACTTGCACGGCCCCGCCGGGTGCTGTATAATGAGGGTAACAAACACAAAGAAAGCCGGGTGTTTTTATGGCCGATTATCAGGAATACCGCCGCCGCATCCTGCGCAAGCGCTGGCGCAGGAATTTTGCCGTTGCCGGGCTGCTGGTGCTGCTCATCCTGCTCAGCGCCGTGGGCCTGCTGTGGAAGCGCCTCCACCGGGAGCAGAGCCCTGCCGCCGTGCAGGGCCCGACCATCTTCCAGCAGGAGCTGCAGAGCAGCGAGTGGAACACCATCAGCTACACGCCCGCGCGGCGGCTGACCGTGCAGACCACCTCTGCCGGGTCCACCGCCATGGATTTCCGGCTGGCCGCGCTGGACCGCACCACCGCCGTGGACCGCAGTTATTTTGCCAACGTCTGTTTTCTGGGCGACAGCCTGACGCAGGGGATGCAGATCTATTCCAGCGGCCTGCCGGAGGCCTCTTTCTGCGCCTACCGGGGCGCAAACCCCAGCGTCGTGGTCAATGGCACCACCTGCAAGCGCTCCGATGGCGGCACCGAGGTCCCCATGGAGGTGCTGACAGCCCGGCAGCCCCCCGTGCTGTATATCCTGCTGGGCACCAACGTGCTCAACCGGGACGGGGATTATTCCAGCTTTCTCACCTACTACCGGCTCATGCTGGATATGATCTCCCAGGCCTTGCCCAACACGCAGATCTACGTGCAGTCCATTACGCCTGTCCGGCCCGAGGTGCGCAGCAGCCATCCCGGCCTGTACAAAGAGCGGCTGTGCGAGATCAACAATGAGCTGGCTGCCATTGCGCTGGAAAAGAACTGCGCTTTTCTGAACCTGTGGGAAGCCCTTGCCGACGACAATGGTGACCTGAAAGCCGAATACGCCCAACCCGACGGCATCCACATCAAGCCCGAGGGCTACCCCGCCTGGGTGGAATATCTCGCCACCCACACCGTGGGCCAACAGACGGCTTAAGCTGAATATTCGTATAGAAAAACCGCCCTTCCGGTATCAAACCGGAAGGGCGGTTTTGTCATACAAACAGGAACGGGGAACGGCATCTAAACCGTTCCCCATCGATTGGTATTTGGCAGGCGTGGCGTTCTCCTGCATCTCTCAGAGCCTAAGCCCTTGTCGTTACCATCGGCGTGTGGCTGCCACGAAATTGACCACCTCAAATACCTTTCTTATCCTATGTTTAGGATACCACATTTATCCCTTTTTGTAAAGTATCTCACTCTGACGCAAAAGACGACGGAAGCGTTTCTGGCTGATGCTCCACATCGTGATAATAGAGTTTTTGTATTCTTCCGGATCACTGGAAACTTTCAGCCTCAGAATAATTTCTGCATAACATCTTATAGTTGATTTGTATATAGAAAAGGGAGAGTGGCCTAACACAGGGATTTCATAGAATGGTATTTTGATTTGCCAAACAATAAAACTAAATGTTTTCATTGTTTGACCCGGCCAAGGCAATCAAGTAAGATTTCCGTTATATCTTTTGTTGCTATCGCCGGTTTGTCACTCATAATTTCCCAAACAGGGTTATTGCTACATTCTCCAGAAAAATATTTTCGGGCGCATTCTACTACACCCTTTATATTTTTTGTGTTCAACATAACATCAAAAGCTTCATCGAAAAGAAGCATATCATATTTTGTAGGTTTCTCTTCTTCAAGGTCAACCTCAAAAAGTCGAATTTGCGTTCTCTCTTCTTCCGATTTCTGAGCCCAGCCAGCTTCATATAACACTTTATAATATTCAATATTGTCGAAATAGTAGCTGCAATTTAAACGGCTTGGAAGAAAAGAAAATTCGGTTTCTCTTACAAATTCAAAGATTCCTTCAACACACCATTTTACATATTCACGCCATTCATCACCTTGCAATTTCATCGACGCAATCGTTGTTTCGAGACACTGTTCAGATTGTTCTAATGTGCTGATAACCTCTCTACAACGAATTTCATTTCTCTTGTATCCAGCTTTTAATTTATCCCCAACTTGCAGTGTCTGACTCATGTGGTAAGCTTTCATCTTTTTCTCCACCGCTTCCGATTTGTTGAGCTAAAAAGTCCCATACCCAGCACCTTAACGGTGCGGACATGGGACTTCATATTTTTTCAATCAGAACAGCCCCGTGATCTTTCCCTCAGCATCCACGTCGATATTGACGGCGGCGGGCTTCTTGGGCAGGCCGGGCATGGTCATAATGTTGCCGCAGATGACCACCACGAAACCGGCACCGGCGGCAAGGCGGACTTCCCGCACCTCCATGGTAAAGCCGGTGGGCGCACCCGTCAGCTTGGCGTTATCGCTGAAACTGTACTGGGTCTTGGCGATACAGACCGGCAGGTCGCCGTAGCCCAGTTCTGTCAGTTCGGCCAGTGTCTTGGAAGCGGCGGCGCTGAAATTCACACCATCGGCACGGTAGATTTTTTTGGCGATGGCTTCCACCTTCTGCTTCAGGGGCATCTCCAGCGGGTAGACGTACTGGATGGGACGATCCTCCATGACCTCCAGCACCTTCTCGGCCAGAGCCTTGCCGCCCTCGCCGCCCTTGGCGAACACCTCGCTCAGGACGCAGGGCACGCCCTGCTCGGCGCAGACCTGTTCAACGTATGCCTGCTCCTCCGGGGTGTCAGTGGGGAAGGCATTGATGGCCACCACCACAGGCAGGCCAAAGCCGTTCTTCAGGTTGTCGATGTGGCGCACAAGGTTGGAGGCACCAGCCTTGACAGCCTCGAGATTCGGCTGGTTCAGGTCAGCCTTGGCAACGCCGCCGTGGCTCTTGAGGGCACGGACAGTGGCCACCAGCACGCAGGCGCTGGGGGCGATGCCGGCATAGCGGCACTTGATATCCAGGAACTTCTCGGCACCCAGATCTGCACCGAAGCCTGCCTCCGTGATGACGTAATCGGCCAGCGAGAGGCTGAGCTTAGTGGCCATGACGCTGTTGCAGCCGTGGGCAATGTTGGCAAAGGGGCCGCCGTGGATGATGGCGGGGTTGTTTTCCAGCGTCTGAACGAGGTTCGGGTCAAGGGCATCCTTGAGCAGCGCGGTCATGGCACCGGCGGCACCGATGTCGCCAGCCGTGACGGGCTTGCCCTCGTAGGTGTAGGCGCAAACGATCTTCGACAGCCGCTCCTTCAGGTCGGAGATGCTGGTGGCCAGGCAGAAGATCGCCATGACCTCGCTGGCAACGGTGATATCAAAGCCGTCCTCACGGGGGGTACCGTTGACCTTGCCGCCCAGACCATCCACGATGAAGCGGAGCTGGCGGTCGTTCATATCCATGCAGCGCTTCCAGGTGATGCGGCGGGGATCGATGTTCAGGGGATTGCCCTGCTGGATGCTGTTGTCGATCATGGCAGCCAGCAGGTTGTTTGCGGTGCCGATGGCATGCAGGTCACCGGTAAAGTGGAGGTTGATATCCTCCATGGGCACCACCTGGGCATAACCGCCGCCGGCCGCGCCGCCCTTGACACCGAACACGGGGCCAAGGCTGGGCTCACGCAGGCAGAGCATGGTCTTTTTGCCCAGAGCGTTCATGGCATCGGCCAGGCCCACGCTGGTGGTGGTTTTGCCCTCGCCTGCCGGGGTGGGGCTGATGGCCGTGACCAGGACCATCTTGCCCTGCCTGGATGCCTTGTGGATGAGGCGGTGGTTGATCTTGGCCTTGTAGCGGCCATAGGGGATCACATCCTCATCGGCAAGGCCCAGCGAGGCAGCGATCTCGGTGATGGGCTTCATTTTGGCTTCCTGTGCGATCTCGATATCAGACTTCATGCTCAAATCCTCCCTGAAATGCAAAAAGGGCAGCTTTGCGCACCAATAGCGCAAGGCTGCCCAGACGGTCGGCGTAACAAAACCCGGTTTTGTCTGCACTGTGGTGCTCCACAACGTTCCGTCAGCAGGCAAACCCGTTCTTCTGGGTCAAAGATATCACATCTGCCCGTGGTTTGTCAAGCAGAAACTGTCCGCAAAGAAAAATCTGCCTGTACGGCCCCTGCGGCTTGCATCCATCCTGCCAGATGTGTTATACTAAAGTGTATCAAACGATAGGGAGGCTTTCACGATGCCATTTACACCGAAACTGACTTATAAAGGCAAGCCCCTCGTCCGTAAGGACAACGAGCTGTATTACGGCCGTATGACCGACCCCTATGTGCTGCGGATGCAGATCCTGAGCACCAAATCCGTGGGCGGCATGGATGTGGCCGATAAGGTACACATTCAGGTCTTTTCCACCAACGACAGCCTGGCCCCTGAGGCCCGCGTGTTCCGCCAGACCACCAAGAATGGCCTGTACAACGCACTGGACATTGGCAGCATCTGGCTGCAGAAGGCAAACGAGACCCGCTGAACGGCATAAAAAAGGACCGTCTCCCGCTGAGGAGACGGTCCTTTTTGTTGTGCTTTACTCTTCGGTCACTTCAAAGTCCAGGGGCTTGCCGCAGCCGGGGCACTTGGGTGCGCCATCCAGCAGGTCGTCCTCCTCAAACACAGTGGTCTGACCACAGGCGGGGCAGGTCACCTCGTACTGCACGGGGCCTTCCTCCTGCTCCTCGTCCTCATCCTCCAGCGCGACCTCAAAGGTCACGCCGCAGTGGGCGCAGTTTGCTTCGCCCGCGTCCAGGTCGTCCTCGCTGACGTAAACGGTCTCGCCGCAGTTGGGGCAGGTCACCTCATAGAACGGCTCACTGGCGATATCATCGTCATTGTCGTCCTCTTCGGTATCCTCTTCCTCTTCTTCGGGCTCCTCGTCATCCTCATCGTCCTCATAGAGGTCGGCTTCCAGATCCTCCAGCTCCTCGCTCAGGTCGTTGATCTGGTCGTAGGCGCGGGTCACATCTTCATCGATGCCGTCCACAGCCTCTGCCAGTTCGCCCAGCAGCTCGCTCATGGCCTTGATGACCTTGCCCTCTTTGGTGGTCTCGTCGATGCCCAGGCCCTCGATCAGGCCCCGCAGGTATGCAGCCTTTTCCTTCATAAGAATGACCTCCTATTTAAAATAACCTCTCAGGCCGCTCCGCGGCCAGCTCCCCTAATAGGGGAGCCCTTGGCATAGCGGAAAACTTTCCGCCGCACGGTGGTTCAGCCTGTGAAGCAAAAACCGGGCACACGGTTGCCCGCTGCCCGGTCTGTCGGTAAATTAGACGCGCTCCATATACTCGCCGGTGCGGGTATCGATGCGGATGTGGTCGCCCTCGTTGATGAACAGAGGAACGCGGATCTCAGCACCGGTCTCGACAGTAGCGGGCTTCAGGGTGTTGGTGGCGGTGTTGCCCTTGACACCCGGCTCGGTCTGGGTGACTTCCAGCTCGATAAAGTTGGGGATCTCAACGCTGAAGACCTTGCCCTTATAGCTCAGCAGCTTGCAGGGCTCATTCTCCTTGCAGAACTTGAAGTTATCGGGCACATCGGAAGCGTTGACGGGAATATCGTCGTAGGTCTCGTTGTCCATGAAGTGGTACAGATCGCCATCCTCATAGCTGTAAGTCACGTCCTTGCGCTCGATGAAAGCCTGAGGGAACTTTGCGGTCGGGTTGTAGCTGGTCTCAACCACAGAGCCGGTGATCACGTTCTTGGTCTTGGTGCGGACAAAGGCAGCGCCCTTGCCGGGCTTCACGTGCTGGAACTCAACGACCTGAAGAACCTGGCCGTCCTGCTCAAAGGTCACGCCGTTGCGAAACTCGCCTGCAGAAATCATAGGAATTCCTCCATTAGTAAAATCTCATTGATGCTTAACGCATATCTCTATTTATTTTACTCAATCCCGCATGGTTTGGCAAGGGGTTTGAGCAAAAAAGACGATAAAATCAGAAAAAAAAAACACGGACCAAACCTCTCCGTCATCCCTTCGGGATGCCACCTCCCCTAGTAGGGGAGGCCTTGGCAGCCGGGTGAAGCTTTCTCTTTATGCCAAAGGCTCCCCTACAAGGGGAGCTGGCGGGCGCAAGCCCGACTGAGAGGTTGTACAAAGACAAGCCTCAAAAAATCGCTTCATTGTTTTCGCATCCTCCGCCTGCGTACCGGCGCTCTCACAGATGATGACAGGTGCAAGCCCGCGCTCGGCCAGCAGCTCCATCAGGGGCTGGGGTTCGGGGCCGAACTGGGTCTCGGCAAAGGTCCAGTGCCGCTTTTCACCGCCCTTGGAATACTCGATGCGGGAAAAGTGGACATGGAACTGCCGGGCCCGCGCATCCCCCAGCGCCTCCCCGATGCGGTCAAGGATAGCGGCATAATCCGCCTTGGAGCGGATGCCGCCCAGCGTCCGGGCGTTGAGGTGGCCGAAGTCGATGCAGGGGGTGATGCGTCTGTCCACCCCGCAGAGGGCCAGCACTTCTTCCAGCGTGCCCAGCTGGCCGATCTTTCCCATCGTCTCAGGGCAGAGGATGATCTCGGCAAAGCCCGCTTCATCCAGCGCGTCCTGCGCCCGTTTCAGGGTGTCCAGCGCTTTTTCCAGAGCAGCTTCCCGGCTCTGCCTGCCGCAGCTGCCGGAGTGGAAGATGACCCGCCTGCCGCCCAGCGCCCTGCAGAGCGCCGCGCTCTGGAGCAGATAGTTTACGCTGTTCAGCCGCTTTTCCTCATCCAGGCTGGAGGCACTGATATAGTAAGGCGCGTGAACGCTGAACAGAATCCCCCGGGCGGCGGCATCGTCAGCCATCTGCCGGGCCTTGTCCAGCCCCAGCCGGACTCCATGGCCGCACTGGTATTCAAAGGCATCCAGCCCCATTTTTTCGGTATAGGCCGGAATGTCCAGACTGTTCTTATACCCCATGGCCGTGAAACTGTCGCTGGTGCCTGCAGTGCCGAACCGGATCTTCCACTCACTCACAGGGTCTTACCTCCCCGGTCGTAGTATTCCTGCCAGTGTTTTTTCTCCCACTTGCGCTTGAGCACCACCTGTGCCCCGAGATCCGGTCCGCGGGGGATGACCATCAGGCCCGGGATGCCATAGAGCGCCGCCGCCATCCGGTCGGCATAGAGCTGGTCGCCCACCATGGCCATTTCCCGGCGCTTCACCTGCATCCGGCGGCGGGCCACTCCCAGCGCAAAGGGCAGGGGCTTGGCGCTGCGGTAGAGGTAGGCAAGGCCCAGCTTTTCCGCAAAGGGGCGCACCCGCTTTTCGGCACCGTTGGAAACGATGGTCAGCTTTACGCCCGCCCTGCGCATGGTTTCCAGCCACCCGGCCACTTCTTCCGGCAGCTCCTGACTGCGGTCGGCGGTCAGGGTGTTGTCGATATCCAGCACCAGCGCCCGGATGCCCTTTTGGGCCAGCCACTCCGGCGTGATATGGGTAACGTCCTTAAAAACATATTCGGGGGTAACTAACATACAGAACCCTCTCTTTGCCTTTCACAGGCTCACCCTCTCAGTCCGCTTCGCGTCCAGCTCTCCCAAAGGGAGAGCCTCTGGCGAAACCAATAACTTTGCACGGATTGCCAAAGCCTCTCCCCTTGGGAGAGGTGGCATTGCGCAGCAATGACGGAGAGGGCGAGGATGTTTATCTTTTTCATAAATGAAAATAGGAGAGCCTGAGTTTCAGGCTCTCCTACATCGGCGTTAGCAACGCGTTTGAAATCTAAAGCAACGTGCGATTTCAAGCAGTTAATTACTTGAACTTGCGCTTGCGGGCTGCTTCGGACTTCTTCTTGCGCTTAACAGACGGCTTCTCGTAAGCCTCGCGCTTACGAACCTCTGCGAGCACACCGCTGCGAGCGGTGCTGCGCTTGAAGCGACGCAGTGCGCTTTCCAGCGACTCGCCCTCTTTAACACGAATTTCCGACATCTTATTCCCTCCCTTGGACCGTGAGGCAGGAATTTCGTTGTTACATGGTAACTAACAGTAGACAGTATAGCGCATTTTCATGCGTTCGTCAACCTTTTTTGAAAGATTTTTTGAAAAAACTCTCCGGCAAAGCGCCTGAATAATCAGCCCTTCACAGCCAGGTTGACCAGACGGCCCTTGACGTAGATCTCCTTGACGACCTGCTTGCCCTCCAGAGCGGCGGCAACAGCGGGGTCAGCCTTGGCGGCGGCAATGGCGGCGGCAGCATCGATGTCGGCAGCCACCTTCAGGCGGGCCTTCACCTTGCCGTTCACCTGCACGGCGATCTCCACGGTGCTCTCCACGCACTTGGCCTCTTCGTACTGAGGCCAGGGGTAGTAGGCCAGCTGCTCATTGTGGCTGTGGCCCAGCTTCTCCCACAGCTCCTCGGTCATATGGGGAGCAAACGGGTTCAGCAGCTGAACAACGGTCTCCAGCTCGGCCTTGGTCGCGCCGCCGTTGTCGTACAGGGCGTTGACCAGCGTCATCAGCTGGGCGATGGCGGTGTTCATCTTCAGACCCTCGATATCAGCGCCCACCTTCTTGATGGTCTGGTGCATCAGGGTCTCGATGGCGGGGCGATAGCCCTCGCCCTCCACCAGCTTGTCGGACAGCGCCCACACGCGGTCGAGGAAGCGGTTGCAGCCGGCAATGGCAGAGGTCTGCCAGGGTGCGGCCTGCTCAAAGTCGCCCATGAACATCTCATACAGACGCATGGTGTCGGCACCGTACTGGTCCACCACCTCGTCGGGGTTGATGACGTTGCCCAGGCTCTTGGACATCTTGACGATGGGATGGCGTGCCATCTCGCCATACTTCTCTTCCAGTGCCTTTTCGGCGGCCTTCTGGCTGCCGTACTCCTTCAGCAGCTTCTCCTGCTCGTCAGCGGGCAGGTTGACAAAGCTGTGGGGGTTCAGGCCCAGGATCATGCCGTGGGCGGTGCGCTTCTGGTAGGGCTCGGCAGTGGGCACCACGCCGATATCGTACAGGAACTTGTGCCAGAAACGGCTGTACAGCAGATGCAGGGTGGTGTGCTCCATGCCGCCGTTGTACCAGTCCACAGGAGACCAGTATTCCAGCGCCTCCTTGGAGGCCAGAGCGTCCTTGCAGTGGGGGTCCATGTAGCGCAGGAAGTACCAGGAGGAACCGGCCCACTGGGGCATGGTGTCGGTCTCGCGGGTGGCGGGACCGCCGCAGCAGGGGCAGGTGGTCTTGACCCAGTCGGTGTGGCGGGCCAGCGGGGACTCACCATCGGGGCCCGGCTCAAAGTCGGTGATATCGGGCAGGGTCAGGGGCAGGCTGCTCTCAGGCAGGGGCTGCCAGCCGCACTTTTCACACTTGACCATGGGGATCGGCTCGCCCCAGTAGCGCTGACGGCTGAACACCCAGTCACGCAGCTTGTAGTTCACCTTATCGCAGCCCTTGCCGTTGGCTTCCAGCCACTCGATCATCTTTTTCTTGGCATCGGTCACAGACAGGCCGTTCAGGAAGCCGGAGTTGACCAGCGTGCCGGTGGCAACATCGGTAAAGGCAGCCTCGTCCAGATTGGACTCGGTATTGCCCTTGACCACCTCGATGATGGGCAGGCCGAACTTCTTGGCAAACTCCCAGTCGCGGGTATCGTGGGCGGGCACAGCCATGATGGCACCGGTGCCGTAGGTAGACAGGACATAATCAGAGATAAAGATGGGGATCTGCTTGTCGTTGACGGGGTTGATGCCCATCACGCCCTCCAGCTTCACGCCGGTCTTTTCCTTGTTCAGCTCACTGCGCTCGAAATCGCTCTTGCGGGCAGCCTCTGCCTGATAGGCCGTAACGGCATCCGCATTCTTGAGCAGGCCCTTTTCCAGCCACTCCTTGACCATGGCGTGCTCCGGGGAGACGACCATGTAGGTAGCGCCGAACAGGGTATCACAGCGGGTGGTGTAAACAGTCAAGGTATCGCCTGCGGTGGTACCGAAGTTCACCTCTGCACCATGGCTGCGGCCGATCCAGTTCTTCTGCTGGGTGGCAACGCGCTCGATGTAATCCAGACCATCCAGGCCGTCGATCAGCTTGTCGGCGTAAGCGGTGATTTTGAGCATCCACTGGCTTTTGACCTTGTGCACGACCTCGCTGCCGCAGCGCTCGCACACGCCGTTGACAACTTCCTCGTTTGCCAGCACACACTTGCAGCCGGTGCACCAGTTGACGTTCATTTCCTTCTTGTAGGCCAGGCCGTGCTTGTACAGCTGCAGGAAGATCCACTGGGTCCACTTGTAGTACTCGGGGTCGGTGGTGTTGATCTCGCGATCCCAGTCAAAGGAGAAGCCCAGCGCCTTGAGCTGCTCACGGAAGTGATCCACATTCTTTTTGGTGACGATGGCCGGGTGGATGTGGTTCTTCATGGCAAAGTTCTCGGTGGGCAGACCGAAGGCATCCCAGCCCATGGGGTACAGCACGTTGTAGCCGTTCTGGCGGCGCTTGCGGCTGACCACATCCAGGGCAGTATAGCTGCGGGGGTGGCCCACATGCAGGCCCGCACCCGAGGGATACGGGAACTCCACCAGCGCATAGAACTTGGGCTTTTTGTGGTCGATCTCGACATGGAAGGTCTTTTCGTCCTCCCACACCTTCTGCCACTTGGCCTCAACGGCCTTGTAATCATACTTCATAGCTTTCAATCACTCCTCATATTCGGCAGCCGCCCTTGCAGGCAGGGAAGCTTACAGACTGTTTTCCGGGGTCAGATATTCCGAGATATCCATGGGCTGACCATCGGCCCACAGATGTTCCAGATCATAGTAGGTGCGGGTGTTGGGCACAAAGACGTGCACAATGACGCTGGAATAATCCAGCAGCACCCAGTTCTTGGAGTCGAAGCCCTCGGTGGTGTAGGGCTCGATGCCCTTCTGAGAAAGCTCGTACTCCACCTCGTCGGCCAGAGCACCCACCTGGGTGGTGGAGGTGCCGGAAGCAATGACGAAGTAATCGGTCAGAACGGTCAGGCTCTCCACTTTGAGCACGCGGACATCCACGGCCTTTTTCTTATCCAGGATCTTTGCGATCTCAATGGCAAGGGTCTTGCTGTCGATCTTGTTTTCCATAAAAGTCTCCTCTCTGGTTTGTTACTGTCCTGCGGCCTGGCCGTCGGTGGTGGTCGCACCTGCCACGTCGGTATCGCCGCTCAGGATGGCATCATCGGACTCCTTGTCCAGCTGTCCCACGAACTGGACGTTGGCGCTGGTGGAAGCGGTGCCGTGGGGCCAGTTGTTGGTCACAAGGTTCATTTCCTCGGCGCTCACGGGGCCGGTGTAATTGCGGAAATAGGTGTTCAGCAGCTCTGCAATGGAACCGGCATCCGGCACCACGCAGGAGTATCCGTCAAAGCTGCTGGTCTTGCCCACATTGGGCACGCCCATGAACACAGGGGTCTGGGCCAGCATGATGTTCCCACTGTCGATGCGGGTAAAGGACACCAGCATCTTGGCAATGGTGGTCAGATCCATATCCGTGTGGATATAGTTGTTGAAGATCAGGGGCAGCTGCGCAATGACATCGGTCACGCCCATGCTGCGCACCCGCTTGAACAGGCCGGCATAGAAGTAGCGCTGCATGTTCAGGCGGTCGATATCCGAGTTGGCGTAGCCCTCGCCGTGGCGGCAGCGGACAAAGAATTCTGCCGATGCGCCGTCCAGGTTGCGGTAGCCCTGCTTCAGGACACTGCCCGCAAAGGACATATCGTGGGGGATATACACCTCGATGCCGCCGAAGTTGTCCACCATTTCCACCAGTGCCTGCATATCAATGGTCACATAGTAGTCGATGGGCAGTTTGTACTGGTCATAGATGACCTCCGCCAGCGCGGCAATGTCGCCGCCGTTGGAGAGGGCCACCGAGTTGATCTGATAGTTGGTAGCCGCGTAGGTCTTGCCGTTGGAAAGGGTGATCTTGCGGTTCTGGGTCGCAACAAGGCTGTTGCGGGGGATCTGCAGCATCCGCAGGGCACCGCCCTTGATATCGAACTGGCAGTACAGGATCATATCCGTCATGCCGTCGTTGCTGCCGTCCGAGGAATAGGCGCGGCCCTCCTCATAGTCGATGCCACAGACAAGGATGTTCACCACATCGCCCTTGTACTCCTCCAGCGTCTGGATCTCCTCCACCAGCGAGGTCGCGTTCTCCTCGGGCTTCAGATTATCCTCCACCTTGTTCACCATGTTCACGGCGTAGACCACCACGCCCGAGATCACGGCCAGCACCGCCAGCGTCACAGCCATCGGCAGCCACACGGGGGTCTTTTTCTTCTTTTTGCGGCGGCGGGGGGCATCAGCGGGGGCCGCGTGCCGGGGCGGCTGACTGCCGCCGTTGCCGCCGCGTCCGCCGCCTGCGCTCTGGCGGGGCGGTTCCGGCCGCTGGGGTGCGGGCTGTTCGTTCTGGAAGAAATCCGGCTGCCCGGACAGCGACACCTGATGCAGGGCTGAGGCCTCCGTGGGGCGCTGCTCCGTGGGACGGTTCAGCGAGCGGTCTGTATTGATATGACGCGGACCTTGACTCATTCGTTCGGTTCCTCCAGCTTTTTTATTCCGACAGAGACTGTCGTCATGTTCCATAGTATAACATTCTTACCCACAATCTGCAATCGGTATTCTTTTCCGGAGCAGGGTGTGTGCAGAAAAACAGGCTCACCCGGCCTTTGCAGCCCGGACATCCACCTCTGCTTTGATCTCATCGTAGGCCGCCTTGGACATGGGGTCCAGGGGCTTGCCCTGCGAGAGCACAAAGTCGTTCGTCTGCCTGAGGGCTGCCAGCATGGCCAGATCCAGATCCTTCAGTTCCAGCTTGCGCAGCTTGTTCACCCCGGGCCAGTCCCGCTCCTTGCTGGACATATCCGCCAGATAGACGATTTTATCCAGCCTACTCATGCCGGGCTTGCCCGCGGTGTGGCAGGCAATGGCCGAAAGCACAGCCTCATCCTCCACGCCCCACTCGGTGCGGGCCAGGATGGCGGCGCAGATGCCGTGCCACACCGGGGTGGGGCGCTTTTCCCCGCCCTCGGCCAGTTCCGGGTGGGCCCGCATGATGGCGCGCATCTCGTCCTTGCTGATCTCCTTGGCCGAATCGTGCAGCAGGGCGGCCAGCGCGGCCTTGTCCTCATCCACGCCATACCGCTTTGCCAGCTTGACGGCCATTTTTCTCACGTTCAGGGTATGCTCGTAACGCTTGTCACTCAACCGGCCGCGCACAAGCTCCTTTGCCTGTTTCAGATTCATGGTTTCTGCCTTCCCCTCTGTCTGCCCGGTAAAGCCCCTCCCGCCGGATGACCCGGCGCACGAGGGCGGGCAGTTCATTTTCACACGCTTCCCCTGCTGCAAGGCGGGCACGCAGGCTGCTGCTGGCCATGGGCAGAGCCTCGACCTGTGCAAACAGGATGCGTGCCCCGGTGGGGTCCATCTGCTTTGCCTTGGCGTGAAGCTCCGGCGCATCGCCCACATTCCGGCTCGTGACCACCAGCCGGGCCAGCCGCAGGATCTCCTGCCAGCGGTGCCAGCTGTCAAAGCTCAGCAGCATATCGCTGCCCATGGCCATGTACAGCTCGGCTTCCGGATAGGTGCGGGCCAGCATTTCCAGCGTGAGCACCGTATAGTTGCGTCTGCCCAGCGCGGCCTGCTCCACCTCCCAGCCGCTGACGCACAGCGCCGGGACAGCCCCCTCCGCTTCCAGTGCACGGAAGCACGCGCACATCTCCACCCGGGCGCTGCCGGGGGCGGCGGTGGACTGCTTGAAGGGGGAAAGCCCCGCAGGCATCACCACCACTCTGTCCGGGCGCACCCGGGCAGCGGCGGCGCGCAGATTGTTCAGGTGGCCGTTGTGGGGCGGGTCAAAGGTGCCGCCGTACAGCAGAAGCCTCATTTCAGCAGGTCAGCGTAGGCGCTGTCTTTTTTCTTCTGCAGATAGAGCACGAACTTGGAGCCGATGACCTGCACGCAGTCGGCACCGGTGGCCTCTGCCAGCTTGACAGAAGCTTCACGGGCGTTGTACATGCTGCTCTCCAGCACCTTGAGCTTGATCAGCTCCCGGGCATCCAGGCAGTCCTTCACGCCCTGGATCATGGTCTCGTCGATCTCACCCTTGCCCACGATGAAAACGGGGTCCATGGTGTTTGCCTTGCCGCGCAGAATGGCGCGCTGTTTGCTCGTCAACATAATTATTTCTCCTTTTATTTCAGAAATTCAGGTAATTCTTTTTCCAGCTTTGCCAGCGCCACACCGCGGTGGCTGATGGCATCCTTTTCGTCCGGGGTGAGCTGGGCATAGCTGCGTCCCTCGGTGTTGGGGCGCTTTTCCGCTTTGCCCACACCGCATTCATCGGGGATGAACAGCGGATCGTAGCCAAAACCGTAATCGCCCGCCAGGCGCGCAAAGGCCACCTTGCCCGGGCACTCGCCCCGGCAGGTCAGGTGCCGGCCGGTGGGCAGGATAAAGCAGACAGCGGCCACAAATTTTGCGCCGCGCTGTTCCGCCGGAATATCCTGCATATTCTCCAGCAGCTTGTCGTTGTTGGCCTCATCGTCGCCGTGGCGGCCGCAGTAGCGGGCGCTGTACACGCCGGGGGCACCCTCCAGCGCGTCCACGCAGAGGCCCGAATCATCGGCGATGGTGGGCAGGCCGCTGGCTTTGCAGATGGTCTCGGCCTTGATGAGGGCGTTTTCCTCAAAGGTGGTACCGGTCTCATCGGGTTCAATGGTGATGCCCAGCTCCTTCTGGCTGACCACCTCGTGGCCCTGCGCTTCCAGAATGCGCCGCAGCTCACGGAGCTTACCGGCGTTGCCGGTCGCTGCACAAATTTTCATGTTTTTCTCCTCTCTGCCCCTGTCGAACTCCTACACTTTGCTCCCCTGTCAGGGGAGCCGGACGCACCAAAGCGCGGCCTGACAGGTTTGACTGCAGATCCATTCGACACTTAATGCTTCCACTGCCGGGGCAGCAACTCTTCCACATAGCCCTCCGGGGTGAAGGGGATCAGGTCATCGATGCCCTCACCCACGCCGATGAACCGCACGGGCAGGCCCAGCCGCTGCTTGACCGCCACGACACAGCCGCCCTTGGCGGTGCCGTCCAGCTTGGTCAGGATGATGCCGGTGGCGTTTGCCGCCTTGCAGAACTCCCGGGCCTGGCTGATGGCGTTCTGGCCCGTGATGGCATCCAGCACCAACAGGGTCTCCAGACTGGCCTCGGGGCTGGCCTTTTTGACGCTGCGGCTGATCTTGGAAAGCTCTGCCATCAGGTTTGCCTTGTTGTGCAGGCGGCCTGCGGTATCCGCAATGACCAGATCATAGCCGCGTGCGGTGGCCGACTTGACCGTGTCAAAAATGACAGCGGCGGGGTCTGCGCCCTCGCCCGCCCTGACAAGGGGCACGCCCGCCCGGTCGGCCCAGATCTCCAGCTGCTCGCTGGCGGCGGCACGGAAGGTATCGCCTGCAGCCAGCATGACCTTTTTGCCCTGACGGGTATAGAAATCGGCCAGCTTGGCAATGCTGGTGGTCTTGCCCACGCCGTTCACGCCGATGACCAGAATGACGGCAGGCGTGCCGCTCAGGTCCATCTCAGCTTCGGGGCGCATCTCATCGGCAATGAGGTCGCGCAGTTCATCGCTGGCCTGCTCACCGGTTTTCAGGCCCTTCTCGTTCACCCGGTCCCGCAGCTTGTCCACCAGTTTGATGGCCACTTCACCGCCCACATCGGCCAGAATGAGCTGCTCTTCCAGCTCATCGTAAAGATCATCATCGATCTTGCTGCCGGTGAGGGTATTCATAATGTTGCCCCAGAAGCCCGTGCGGGTCTTTTCGAGGCCGTCTTTCATCTTATCTTTTTCTCTTTTGCCAAATCCAAAGAGGCCCATTGGTTCTCTCCTTTGTTTTGCTGTTTCTATCCGTGATGGCAAAACCCGCCATTTCACGATTTGCGCTCAGTGCTGCCCGGTATGCCAAGGGCTCCCCTACTAGGGGAGCTGGCGAGCGAAGCGAGACTGAGAGGTTTAATCTATTATACCTACGAAACCAGCGTCGCGTCAACCTGTTCCAGATCCAGCTTGAGCAATTTCGACACGCCGTCCTCCTGCATGGTCACACCGTACAGGACATTGGCGGCCTCCATGGTGCCGCGGCGGTGGGTGATGACGATGAACTGGGTCTTGTCGCTCACCCGGCGCAGATACTGTGCAAAGCGGCTGACATTGGCATCATCCAGGGCGGCTTCGATCTCGTCCAGGATGCAGAACGGTGCCGGGTTGACGGCCAGGATCGCAAAATAGATGCTGATGGCCACCAGCGCCTGCTCGCCGCCGGAAAGGGCTTCCAGGTTCTTGATGACTTTGCCCGGCGGTGCCACCTGAATGCCAATGCCGCAGGAAAGCACATCGCTTTCATCCTCCAGCACAAGGCTGGCTTCGCCGCCGCCAAACAGCTCGGCAAAGATGCGTCCGAAATTTTCGTTGATGGCCCGGAAGCTGTCGGTGAAGATCTCCTTCATCTGGCCGGACAGGCTGGCGATCATCCGCGTCAGCTCGTTCCTGCTGCCTTCCACATCGGCCACCTGAGCGCTCAGGGCATCGTACCGCTCCCTGACCTCCTGATATTCCTCAATGGCGCTGACGTTTACATTGCCCAGCGCCCGGATCTGATTGCGCAGATCGGCCACCTGCGCCCGCAGGGCGGGCAGGCTGTCGAACTCCACGCAGAGCTCCTCGGCCTGGCTCACCGTCAGCTGGTATTCATCCCAGAGCTTGGCGGCGGTGGCATCGTATTCGCTCTCAGCGGCTGCTTTCCGCTCGGCCAGACGGGCCATCTCCCGGCCCATCTCCTCGCGGCTGTCGGCAGCAGTGCGGGCCCGGGCCAGTGCCTCGGTCTCGGCCTGCTGGCGGGAAAGCCGCTGTTCGGTGGCCTTCCGGATCTCGGCTTCTTTCGCTTCGATCTCCGCCCGGCTGTCGGTCTTGGCCTTGCGGATGGCCTCGATCTCGGCCCGGCAGGCATCACTGCGGGCGGCAAGGGCGGCAAGGCTCTCCTCCAGAGAGGCCCGTCGGCTCTCGGCATCCCGGGTGCGCTGTTCCAGCGCTTCGATCTGCGCCTGCGCCAGCTCGGCATCCTTCTGGCGGCTCACCTGTTCCAGCCGCTTGGCGCTCACCTGCTCGGCCAGCGCCCGCTGCCGGGTCAGGAACGCATCGTCTCCCTCGGCAATGCGGTTCAGCTCGCCCGATTTTGCTTCGATCTCCCCGGCCAGCGCAGCTTCCTGTGCTTCGGCCTGCGCGGCCTTTTCCCGGCTGTCAGCCAGCTGGGCGTTCAGGGTGTCGATTTCCTTCTGCCGCGCGGCAAGGGCCGTCTCGGCCTGCTCCATGGCGGCTTCCAGCCGCTTGCGCTCTGCTTCGGCCCGCACACGGTCGTTGGCGGCAGTGATCTGCTCACTGCTGGCGGCGGTCAGCTCTGCGTTCAGAGCATCTGCCTGCTGTTTGCACTGGTCGGTCTTTTCCTGAGCGGCAAGGCATTCCTTCTGCAATTTCGCAGCCTTGACCCGCAGCTCCTCCAGCTCCTGCTTGCGGGTGAACAAGCCCGCGCTGCGCTGGACACTGCCGCCGGTAAAGCTGCCGCCCGCATTGACCACCTGACCATCCAGCGTGACGACCTTGCTGCGGAAACCGTTGTCCCGGGCCACACGGGAGGCCTCGTTGATATCATCCACCACGATGATGCGGCCCAGCAGATTGGACACGATGTCGCTGTACCGTGCATCGGCCTGGACCAGGCTGCTTGCCAGCCTTGCCGAGCCGGACAGTTTTCCCCGGAACACGCCGGGCTGGACTGTGTCCAGCGGCAGGAAGGTGGCGCGGCCCGCGTTCTCGCTCCGCAGCAGGGCGATGCCCGCCTTGGCGGCGGCTTCGTTCTCCACCACGATGTTCTGCAGGGCACCGCCAAGCGCGGTCTCAATGGCGACCTCCCGGCCCGGCTCCACCCGCAGGATGGAGGACACCGGCCCGATGATGCCCCGCAGCCGCCGGGCGGATGCCGCCCGCATCACGGTCTTGACGGAGTTCTGGTAGCCTTCCATGTTCTTTTCCAGCTCCCGCAGCACGGAAAGCCGCTGACGGGCGGCATCCAGCTCCCGGTTCAGCTGCTGTTCGGCACGGTCGGCTTCCTCCAGCGCGGCGCGGCGGCTCTTCAGCTTGAGTTCCAGACCGGCCCGGATATTTTTGAGCTGCTGCTCATTCTCGGCCAGCGTGGTGAGGTACCGCACGGTATCCTCCAGATCCTGCTTTGCGTCGTCCCGCTGGACAGCCAGCACCTCGGCAGCTTCTTCCAACGCAGGCAGACGGCTCAGGGCCGTCTCGGCAGCAGCCTCGGCAGCGGCCTGAGCCACCTGCGCTTCGGTGTGCCGGGCCGTCAGGGCCGCCACCTCGCCCCGCAGGGTATCCCGGCGGGCACCGCTCTGGTCGTTTTCCCGGGTCAGGCGCACCAGCTCATCGTTCAGGGCATCCAGCTCTGCGGCCAGTTTCCGGCCCGCCAGCTCCATGCTCTTTGCCACGGCGCGGTGGCGTTCCAGCGCGGCGGCGGCCTCGGTGCTGTCCTGCTGCCCGGCGGCGATCTCTGCCCGCAGGTCTGCGGCGCTTTCCTCGTTGCGGGCAATGTCGTTTTCCAGCACGGCGATCCGGCTCTCGCTGCCGCTGATCTGCTCGGTGATGCTGCGGATATCCCCATTCAGGCGCTCGACCGCAATAGTCAGCTGTTGTGCCTGCATCCGGATCTCCTCAGCCTCGCTCTCGGCGGCTTTGGTCTGGCGGTCGAACCGCTCATAATCGGCCTGGGCTGTCTCGTAATCCCGCACCTGACGGCGCACGGCTTCCTTGGCCCGGTGCACGCCGTCCGTCCACAGGGTCACCTCCAGCGTTTTGCGCCGGGCGCTCAGTTCCAGAAACTTCCGGGCCTTTTCGCTCTCTTTTTCCAGCGGGCCCACCCGGGCCTCCAGCTCGCCCAGGATATCCCGCAGGCGTTCCAGATTTTCGGCGGCGGCGGCAAGGCGGCGCTCGGCCTCGTTTTTGCGGTAGCGGTATTTGGCAATGCCGCAGGCTTCCTCAAAGATCTCCCTGCGCTCGCTGCTCTTGGCCGCCACGATCTCGGCAATGCGGCCCTGCCCGATGACCGAGTAGCCATCGCGGCCGATGCCGGTATCCAGCAGCAGTTCATACACATCCTTCAGGCGGCAGATCTGCCCATTGATGCTGTACTCGCTCTCGCCGGAGCGGTAATACCTGCGGCCGATGGTCACCTCGTCCGCTTCCACATCCAGTGCGTGGCTGCTGTTGTCCAGCGTCAGGCGCACCTGAGCAAAGCCCATGGCCCCCCGCCGCCGGGTGCCGCCAAAGATGACATCCTCCATCTTTCCGGCGGCGCGCAGCTGGCGGGCGCTGGTCTCGCCCAGCACCCAGCGCACGGCATCGGACAGGTTCGACTTGCCCGAACCGTTGGGGCCCACCACGCCGGTCACGCCCTCGTCAAAGGTAATCTTGACCTTATCGGGAAAGCTCTTGAAGCCCTGGATCTCCAGTTCCTTGAATACCATTTACTTTTCCTTTATCACGCCCAGGAGCTTGAGGGCTTCGCGGGCGGCGTGCTGTTCGGCCATCTTCTTGCTGCGGCCCTCGCCCCGGGCGACCTTATCGGAGTTGAAGCGGACAGCCACCACGAAATGCTTGTCGTGGTCGGGGCCGGATTCCTGCTCCACCACATAGCTCAGCCGCTCCTCGGGGTTCTGCTGGACGATCTCCTGCAGGCGGGTCTTGTAATCGGCCTCAGCGTGCTTGCCCTCGGTGATGAAGGGCAGGATGAAGCTCTTCGCCACCTCCATGCCGCCGTCCAGATACAGGGCGGCGATGACGGCCTCAAAGGCATCGGACACCACGCTGGGGCGGGTACGGCCGCCGCAGCGTTCCTCGCCCCGGCCCAGGCGCAGATACTCGCCCAGATTGATCTCCTGCGCAAACTGGAACAATGCGCCCTCGCTGACCAAGCTGGAACGGATGCGGGTCAGGTCGCCCTCGGGCCGGTCGGCGTAGGCGTGGAACAGATAATCTGCCGAGACGATCTGCAGCACGCTGTCGCCCAGAAATTCCAGCCGCTCGTTGTGCTGCACCGGCGTGCGGCTCTCGTTGGCGTAGCTGGTGTGGGTGAGCGCCGTCTCCAGCAGCTTCGGATTCTTGAACTTGTAACCAATAATTGTTTCCAACTGATGGCTCATGGATTTCTTACTCCCTTTATGTCAAAAATCGTTCTTTCTTGGCTCCCCTGCCAGGGGAGCTGGCCGATGTCAGTCGGCCTGAGAGGTTGTCAGCTCATCCAGCGCGCTCTGCATGGTGCCGCACAGGTCGTTCTCCACGCAGATCTTGGCCTGCCGGATGGCGTTCTTGATGCCCTTGGCCTTGGAGGAGCCGTGGGCCTTGATGACCGGCTGCTTTGCGCCCAGGAAGGGTGCGCCGCCGTACTCCTCGCTGTCCATCTGGTGCTTGAGGCTTCCCACGCCGCTCTTGAGCAGCAGGTAGGCGATCTTGCCGCCAAGGTTTGCCAGGAACATCTCCTTGAGCATCCCCAGCAGCATCTTGGCCACGCCCTCGGTCAGCTTGAGGATGACATTGCCGGTAAAGCCGTCGCAGACCACCACATCCACATCACCGTTGGGCACGTCACGGGGCTCGATGTTGCCCACAAACCGGATGCCCGGTGTTGCCTTGAGCAGCTGGTGGGCTTCCCGGAGCATCGGGGTGCCCTTGCTCTCCTCGGCACCGTTGTTTGCCAGCGCCACGGTGGGGGCGGTGCGGCCCTCCACCTTGTTGACATAGCAGCTGCCCATCACGGCAAAGGCTGCCAGCATCTCGGGGCGGCACTCCACGTTCGCGCCGCAGTCCAGCAGCAGATAGGCCTTGTTTTTGGCCGGCACCATGGTGGCCAGGGCCGGGCGCTTTACGCCCTTGAGGGTGCGCACGATGAGGCTTGCGCCCACATGGAGCGCGCCGGTGCTTCCGGCAGAGACAAAGGCATCACCCTTTCCCTCCTTCAGCAGGTTCAGGCCCACCACGATGGAGGAATCCTTCTTGCTGCGGATGGCCCTTGCAGGCTCATCGCACATCTCAATGGTCTCGGTGCAGTTGACCAGCTCGATGCCGTCCAGCGGGATATTGTGCTCGGCGGCCGTCTTGCGCACCAGCTCCTCGCTGCCCACGCCGATGACCTGCACACCGTATTCCTTCACAGCCTGTGCGATGCCTTCCAGCACAGCCAGCGGGGCGTTGTCGCCGCCCATCATATCAACGATAATTTTCATAAACATCGTCCTTTCTCGGTCAGCATCCTCACCCTCTCAGGCCGCTTCGCGTCCAGCTCCCCCGAGGGGGGAGCTTTTGACAAAACCCTAAACTTTGCAAGAAATGTCAAGACCTCCCACTTTGGGGGAGGTGGCATTGCGAAGCAATGACGGAGAGGGCAAGCCCGCTTCCCGTTTAGAATCCAGTTGCATCCAGCCACTGTTGGAAGCTGGCCACGGCACGCTCGGCCACGGCCATGTAACGCAGGCGTTTGTCACGGGGGCGGCTCTCGGCCGGCAGCGGGGGCAGGATGCCCATATTCGCGCCCATGGGCTGGAAATGTTTGTTCTCGGTGGTCAGATACTGGATCAGCGCGCCGCACATGGTATCCACCGGCGGCGGGGGCAGCTGCCTGCCCTCCAGCCGGGCGTAGATGCTCCGGGCTGCCAGCAGACCGCAGGCGGCGCTCTCCATATAGCCCTCAAAGCCGGTGATCTGGCCCGCAAAGAACACGTTGGGGTGCTCCTTCAGGAACAGCCCCGCGTCCAGCACACGGGGCGCATCCAGGAAGGTGTTGCGGTGCATGACACCGTACCGCACGAACTCGGCATTTTCCAGGCCCGGGATCATGCTGAACACCCGCTTCTGCTCACCCCACTTGAGGTTGGTCTGGAAGCCCACGATATTATAGAGGGTGCGCTCCTTGTTCTCGGCGCGGAGCTGGACATTGGCCCAGGGGCGGTGGCCGGTGTTGGGGTCCACCAGACCCACCGGGCGCAGGGGGCCGAAGCGCATGGTATCAGCACCCCGGGCGGCCATGATCTCAATGGGCATACAGCCCTCGTAGACCGTGACGGTATCCGCCTTTTTGCCGTGGGCATCGGGGTCGGGCTGCGCGCCCTGCTCCGCACCGGCATCGAAGGCATGGAGCGGGGCACGCTCTGCCGAAGCCAGCGCGGCGTGGAAAGCCTCATACTCTGCCTTATTGAAGGGGCAGTTCAGGTAATCGGCCTCGCCCCGGTCGTACCGGGAAGCGGCGAACACCTTGTTGTAATCCAGGCTCTCGGCCGTGACGATGGGAGCTACGGCATCATAGAAATGGAGCCGTTCATCGCCGGTCAGGCGGCCGATCTCGTCGGCCAGCGCACCATCGGTCAGGGGGCCGGTGGCCACCAGAATGGGTGCACTCTCATCGATGTGCTCCACCTGCTCCCGCACCACAGTGATGTTGGGGCACTCCTCCACCCGCCGGGTCACGGCGGCGCTGAATGCATCCCGGTCCACGGCCAATGCGCCGCCCGCGGCCACACGGGCCTCCTCGGCGGCTTCCAGCAGCTGGCTGCCCATCCGGCGCATCTCCTCTTTCAGCAGGCCGGAAGCGGAATCCAGACGCTCGGCCTTCAGGCTGTTGGAGCAGATCAGCTCCGCAAAGCCCGCGCTCTTGTGAGCCGGGGAAAAGTGGGTGGGCTTCTGCTCGTAGAGCGTTACCTGAACGCCCTTGCCTGCCAGCCATAGCGCCGCCTCGCAGCCTGCCAGACCGGCACCCAGTACAGTAACTTTATAGTTGCTCATGTTGTATCCCTTTATCTTATCTCGCACTTCCAGCAGTCAGGAAAAACTTTCCGCCCTGCCAAGGGCTCCCCTACTAGGGGAGCTGGCAATGCGAAGCATTGACTGAGAGGTTTGATCAATCCTTCTTCGGCACCGGCATCTCAAAGCCGCAGCCCTCTTTTGCGCAGTAGAGCTTGGAGCCCTTGCGGAACAGGGTGGAGCCGCACTTTTCGCACTTGGTGGGCACCGGGGTATCCCAGGTCATAAAGTCGCAGTCGGGGTAGCGCTCGCAGCCGTAGTAGATGCGGCCCTTGGCGCTCTTGCGCTCCAGCATCCGGCCCTTGCCGCACTTGGGGCAGACACCGCCGGTGTCCTTGACCAGACGCTTGGTGCCCCGGCACTCGGGGAAGCCGGAGCAGGCCAGGAACTTGCCGTACTTGCCCACCTTGATGACCATGGGACGGCCGCAGAGGTCGCAGACCTCGCTGGAAGGCTCGTCCGGCACCTTGACCTTCTTGCCCTCCATGTTCTTTTCGGCCTGTTCCAGGCTGGCGGCAAAGCCCTGATAGAAATCATCCACGGTCTTGTGCCAATCGGCCTTGCCGCTCTCGATCTTATCCAGGTTCTTCTCCATCTCAGCCGAGAAATCCACGTCCACGATATGGGGGAACTGCTCCAGCATCAGGCCGTCCACGGCGCGGCCCAGCAGGGTGGGCTTGAGCTTTTTCTGCTCCCGCTCCACATAGCCGCGGTCGATGATGGTGGTGATGATGGGCGCATAGGTCGAGGGACGGCCAATGCCATTTTCCTCCAGCGCCTTGATCAGGGTCGCTTCGGTGTAGCGGGCGGGGGGCTGGGTGAATTTCTGCTCACTCTTCAGCTCCTTGAGCTTGAGCAGCTGCCCCTGTTCCAGCGGGGGCAGGCTGGTCTCCTTCTTTTCCTTTTCATCGGTGGCTTCCTCGTACAGCACGGTAAAGCCGTCAAAGGTCACGGTGTAGCCGCTGGCCTTGAAGCGGTAGTCCCCCGCATATACGGTCACGCTCACGGTATCCTGCTGGCAGTCTGCCATCTGGCTGGCCATAAAGCGGCTCCAGATCATCCTGTAGAGCTTGGCGGTATCGCCGCTGATGCTCTTGTCCACCTCGTCAGGGGTCAGCCCCGGCACCGAGGGACGGATGGCTTCGTGGGCATCCTGCGCGGCGGTCGCGCTTTTGGTCTTCCAAGTGCGCTTGTAGGGGCAGATATACTGTTCGCCGTAAGCGTCCGCAATATACTCCTTTGCAGCGGCGACCGCCTCATCGGAAATGCGCAGGCTGTCGGTACGCATATAGGTGATCAGACCCATGGTGCCGTGGCCCGCGATGTCCACGCCTTCGTACAGGGTCTGGGCGGCACGCATGGTACGGGTAGCCGTAAAGCCCAGACGGCGGGAGGCCTCCTGCTGCAGGGTACTGGTGATAAAGGCCGGGGTGGGCTGCTTGGCCCGCTTGCCTTTTTTCAGTTCGCCCACGGTGTACTCGGCACCCTCCAGACCCTTTTCGATGGCACGGGCCTCTGCCTCGTTTTTGGGCAGCAGCTTTTTGCCGGTGCTGTCAGAGGCCAGGCGGGCGGTAAAGCTCTTGTGGCCAGTGCCCAGCGTGGCATCCACGTTCCAGTATTCCTCGGGCTTGAAGTTTTCGATCTCCTTCTCGCGGTCATCGATCAGCCGCACCGCCACGCTCTGGACACGGCCCGCCGACAGGCCCCGGCGCACCTTCCGCCACAGAAAGGGGCTGAGCTTATAACCCACCAGACGGTCGAGGATGCGGCGGGCCTGCTGGGCGTTGAACAGATCCTCGTCGATGGCACGGGGATTGGCCATGCCCTTCTGCACGCCCTTTTTGGTGATCTCGTCAAAGGTCACGCGGTTGGGCTCGTGGGGGTCCAGCCCCAGGATATTGGCCAGATGCCAGCTGATGGCTTCGCCCTCACGGTCCGGGTCGGTTGCCAGCAGAACGCCGTCGGCCTGCTTGGCTTTTGCCTTGAGCTCCTTGATGAGCTTGGATTTATCCTTGATATTGATGTACTGGGGGGCGTAGTCATGTTCCACGTCGATGCCCAGCTGGGACTTAGGCAGGTCCCGGATGTGGCCCATGCTGGCCGTGACCTCGTAATCCTTGCCCAGATATTTGCCAATGGTCTTCGCCTTTGCCGGCGACTCCACGATTACCAGTTTTGCCATGGTTCTCTTCTCCTATATTATAAACTCCCAGCCTGACGGTGGTAGTAAAACCCAACGAAATGCCAAGGGCTCCCTTATTAGGGGAGCTGGCGAGCGTCAGCGAGACTGAGAGGTTTCATTCAACTTAAATTGCGCAGTTCAGCGCAGAATATACCGCTTGCCGGGCAGGCAGGTCACACGGCCCGCCAGCTCCAGCTTCATCAGGGTGCCCAGCAGCAGGCCGGTGGGCAGGCCGCTTGCCGCGCCCAGCTCCTCCACGCCCTTTGCCTTGGGGCCGATACAGGCCAGCACCCTGCGCTCAGTCTCGCTCATGGGGTCGGGCACAGAGCGCACCGCCGCCGGAGCCGCCGCGCCCCGCAGGCCCAGCACCCCGAACAGGTCGTCGGGTTTGCAGACGGCTTTGGCACGGCCCTCCCGCAGCAGGGCGTTGGTGCCTGCTGAGTTGGGCGAGTAGATGCTGCCCGGCACCACGAACACCGGCTTGCCATACCGCTCGGCATGGTTGACTGTGGACATGGTGCCGCTCTTTTCCTGCGCTTCCACCACCACCAGCGCCGAGGACAGCGCCGCAATGAGCCGGTTGCGCTGCAAAAAGCCATTGGGGCCAACGGGGCCGCTCTCGGGCGGGTACTCACTGATCACGCAGCCCTTTTGCTCGATCTTTTTCCGCAGCTCCCGGTTGGAGGCCGGGTAGGTGCGGTCAATGGGCACGCCCAGCACCCCGATGGTGGGGCAGTTTTCCTTCACTGCGGCCCGGTGCCCGGCGCTGTCCAGCCCATCGGCCAGACCGCTGACGATGATGGCCCCGTTTTTGGCCAGCCCGCTGCCCAGGTCTGCCGCCGCCTGCAGGCCGTACTCGGTGGGCCTGCGGCTGCCCACCATCCCCACAGCCCCCGGCTCATTGAGCCAGAGGGGGTCGCCGGTGCAGTAGAGCACCAGCGGCATATCGGGAATGCGGGAAAACGCCAGCGGGTAATCCGGGTCATCATAGGGCAGGATGCGGATATTCCGCGCCGCGCACCGCCGCGCAAAGGCCCGGTAATGCGCCGGGGTGTTGTCGGGCAGGTTGGCCCGGGCAAAGGCCGGGCTGCCCACCGCTTTGCGGAACGCATCGGAATCCCGGTTCTCCCAGGCCTCCTGCGCCCCGCCGAACACATCCAGCACCCGGCCTGCATGGCTGCTGCCCGCGCCCAGCGTGTTTGCCAGCCAGAGCCAGCAGAGCAGCGGGTCGGGGGCCGGTTCGGGCGGGAAAAGACTGGTCTGGCCGAAGCCGGGCCCGGTCACAGGCTCTCCTCCCGGAAATGCCACAGCAGGATGCTGCCCGCAATGCCGGCGTTCAGGCTTTCCACCCGGTCGGTCATGGGGATGCGCACGGTGCCGCTGCAGGCAGCAATGGTCTCTTCCGTCAGGCCCTGGCCCTCACTGCCGATGACTACGCAGACACCGCCCGGGTAACCGGGCCGGGCCGCGCTCAGGGGCTGGCTCTGGTAGAGTGCCGCCGCAAGGCAGGTGATGTTCTTTGCCCGCAGGGCGGCAATGGCGGCAGGCATTGCCCCCACCTCCATCACCGGCACCCGCACGGCGGCCCCCATGGAGGCCCGCAGGGTCTTGGGGGCAAACACGCTGGCACAGCCATCGCTCAGCAGCACGCCGTCAAAGCCGAACGCGGCGGCAGAGCGCAGCAGCGTGCCCACGTTGCCGGGGTCCTGCACCCGCTCAAGCGCCAGATACCGCCCGCCGGTCTTTGCCTCGTCCAGCGTGTGCACCGGGGTGCGGAAGATGCCGAACACGCCCTGATGGGTGCCCACATCGGCCAGCTTATCGGCCACATGGTCCTCCACCAGATAGTGTTCCCCGGGCAGCCCGGCCAGCTCCGGGCACTTTTCCAGCGCTGCCTCGGTGCAGAACAGGGTCTCCAGCGCCGCGCCGCGGCAGAGCTCCGGGCAGAGCTTGCGGCCCTCGGCCAGAAATTTCCCCTCACTGCGCCGGAACGCCCCGCTGGAAGCAAGGCGGCAGGCATATTTGATCTTTGCGTTTTCCCGGCTGGTGATCTTTTCCATGCGGTCCTCCAGAAGATACTAAAATATACAAAAAGGACGCCCGCGTATTTACTACGCGCGGGCGTCTTTCAGGTCTTTATCAGGCGTTTTTCACGGTCTCGACCAGAGCAGCAAAGCTCTGAGGATCGTTGATGGCCATCTCGCTCAGCATCTTGCGGTTCAGCTCGATGCCTGCCTTCTTCAGGCCAGCCATGAAGGTGGAGTAGTTCATGCCCAGAGGACGAACTGCGTTGTTGATGCGGCAGATCCACAGGTTGCGGAACTGGCGCTTCTTCATGCGGCGGCCAGCCAGAGCGTAGTTGCCGCTCTTCATGACCTGCTGCTTGGCCATCTTAAAGTGCTTGCTCTTGCAGCCATAGAAGCCCTTAGCCAGCTTCAGCATCTTCTTACGACGTTTGTGAGTCATGGTTGCGCCCTTGATACGTGCCATTTTTTATATCTCCTTTAGTTATCTCTTAGAATGTCTTTGCCTGCGGCTCGCACTTAGGCGTAGGGCAGCATGCTCTTGATGGTAGCGGCGTTGGTCTTGTCAACGTAGTTGGGCTGACGGTAGCCACGGGTCAGCTTGGTGGTCTTCTTGGTCAGGATGTGGCTGCGGAATGCGTGACCGCGCTTGATCTTGCCGTTCTTGGTCAGCTTAAAGCGCTTCTTAGCGCCGGAATGCGTCTTCAGTTTCATCTTAGCCATTTTAGTTTCCTCCTAAAATTAGTCCTTATTGGGTTTCGGGATCAGCAGAATGGACATCGTGCGGCCCTCGAGCACCGGCGGCTTATCCATGCTTGCCTGGGGCAGAGCCTCGGCAAAGCGTTTCAGCACGTCAGCACCCAGAGCACTGTGCGCCATCTCACGGCCGCGGAAGCGGATCGAAGCCTTCACCTTGTGACCAGCGGCCAGGAACTTGGCGGTCTGGTTCAACTTGGTGTTGAAGTCGTTGGTGTCAATATTGAGCGAAAGGCGGGTCTCCTTGACCTCGACCACTTTCTGGTTCTTCTTGGCTTCCTTCTCCTTCTTCTGCTGTTCAAAACGGTATTTGCCGTAATCCAGCACCTTGCACACAGGCGGGGTAGCCTGCGGTGCGATCTTGACCAGATCGAGCCCGGCTTCTTCTGCAGCGCGCATGGCCACCTGAATGGACACAACGCCCTTCTGCTCGCCATCGGCACCGATCAGGCGAACTTCACGATCACGGATCTGACCGTTGATCTCCAGTTCCTTCGACTTTCCAGCGGTAGCGATAATGAATGCACCTCCAAACAATAATCCATAGTGTTGCAATATTTGGCATAGAAAACGCGGCCGCCCATTTGCAGGACAGCCGCGCGAAATTTCACACAAAAGCGCAGTTCGTTCAAAGAATCGAACCGTGTTTGGGTATAGCCCGGGGATTCCGACCCCACAAGGCGAGCGCGGCACAGGCCGTAGCTGCTTTCTTTACCAGAACAGTTTACCACACCCACAAAGCCCTGTCAAGCACTTTTACGCGATTTTGCAATAAAATATTCGTACAGAGCATTACTTGACCTCGATCAGCTTCCCCAGTTCCAGCGAGTAGATGCCCTTATAGGTCACCGGCTTCGGGGCAAAGCGCTTGCTGATGGCAAGGGCATAGAGGTCAAGCTGGGCGCGATAGGCGGCAAGGAAGTCCGCTTCGGATTTTCGGCGGTCCGTTTTGTAATCCAGCAGCTCCAGGTGGTCCGGGAACACCAGCACCAGGTCAGCGATGCCCTGCACCAGCACCTTTGCCTGTGCCACGGCAGCGCTGTCGGCGGGGGCAGTGCCCTGGGCGGTCAGCACCTCGGCGGCAGGCAGGGCCGTGATGAAGTCCAGCTCCCGCAGCACCTCGTCCGCAGCGCAGATGCGCGCAAAGGCTTCGCTCTCCACAAAGCGGCGGATGCGCCCTGCATCCAGCTTCTCCGCAATTTCGGACGCGGTGAGCTTTGCTTCCACCTGCCGGTCACGCTCGGCGGGGATCGCCGTTTCCAGCGTGCCTGCCTGTTTTGCCGCTGCAAGAGCCGCAAAATCGGCGTGCTCCAGGAAGGCGTGAAGGGCCGTGCCCATCTCGGCGGCGGTCAGGCCGTCCTTTGCCAGAAAGCCCGGTCGCTCCAGCGTGGTCTGCTCTGCCTTGTGGACGATGCCGGTCACACTGACCTTGGCGGGCACTCCGGCCAGCTCTGCCGCCGGGTACTGCCAGGCAAAGCCCTGCCGCAGTGCCTCGGTCAAAGCCGGGTCTGCCTGGATCAGCGGCCTTTCCTCAGGTTCCGGGTCGGTCGGCTCCACGCCCTCGGGCAGCGCCTGCTGCACCGTCAGGGCAATGGTGCTCCCGGTATCCGCAAAGGGCAGTTCCAGATCCTCGGCCAGCCGGCGCAGAGGGCCGCCGTTGGGGTGGACGAGCAGGGCCGCGCGGAGCCAGTCGGCAAAGCTGTTCGCCTGCCGGCAGAGCGTCTGCCCCGCCCCGGCTTCAAGGAAGGCCGCCGCTCTGGTAAAGGGGTTGGAGGTCTTCCCGATGCCCAGCGGCACGGTCAGGATGAGCTTATCCTGCGCGCGGGTCAGCGCCACATAGAGCAGGCGCATCTGCTCACTGCGCATCTCGGTGGCGTGGACATTGGAGAGCGCCGTGTAAGCCGCCGTCTTGTAAGCGCCCTCGCCCTCCTCGGGGCGCAGGCGCAGGCCCGCCCCATACATCCGATGCAGGAGCACCGGCTGACGGGTATCGGCTGCATTGAAGCGCCGGGCCGTGTCGGCCACAAACACCACCGGAAACTGCAGGCCCTTGGAGCGGTGGATGGTCATCACAGTCACACAGCCGGGACGGGAGCCGCCGGGCACGGTATCCTGCCCCGTGGAGCCTGCCAGCGCCGCAGCGTCAATGGCCCGCACCAGCGCCGAGATGCCGCCGGAGCCTGCCCCGGCGCAGAAGGAGGCAAACCGTCGGGCATCCTCCCGGCGGCGGGCACCGTTTTCCATCACGCCCAGTGCGGCAAGGTAGCCGGTGGAAGCAAAGATCTCCTCCAGCAGCTGTTCTGCCGGGGCACTGCGGGCCATCCGTCGCAGCTCGGTCAGCCGGGCATAGAACGCCCGGACTTTTCCAGTAAAAGGGGTGTCCTCCCCGCTGTTCACGGTGAGCAGCAGCGCGCCGTAGAGGCTGATGCGCTGGGGGGCGTTTTCCCCCTGCTGTTTCTGGATCTCTTCGGCTCTGGCCCGCAGGCGGACAAGGTCGTCGTCGGTAAAGTCAAACAGCGGGCCCAGCATGGCGGCGGCAAGATAGATATCCTGCGCCGGGTTGTCAATGACCTTCAGCAGGGCGATGAGGGGCCGGATGTGGGGAGCATCCAGCAGGTTTTCGCGGGCATCCGCATACACCGGGATGCCCCGGGCGGTCAGTGCTTCCACATAGGCCGGAAAATCAATGCGCGCCGCCAGCAGGATGCAGCAGTCTTCGTACTGCACCGGGCGGGTGGCACTGCCATCCCGCACCGGCTCACCGCTCTGCACCATCTCCTCGATGCGCCGGGCGATCCAGCCCGCGTCCGTTTCGGCGGTGTCATCGGGCAGGAAATGCGCCTCCACGCTGCCCGTGTATTCCCCGGGTGCCCCGCAGATCAGCCGCTGGCCGTCGCCGTAGGCCGTGTCGCCGAGTTCCGGGGACATGAGCCGCTCGAACAGGAAGTTGATCCCTTCCACCACCTGCGGAGCCGAGCGGAAGTTGGCATCCAGCGCCAGCATGGCATCGGTGCCGGGGGCACCTTCTGCCGGGCGGGGCCGCGCCGTTCCGCCGGGCAGGGCGGGCCAGCTGTCCAGTTTTTCCCGGAAGATGCTGGGGTCTGCCTGCCGGAAGCGGTAGATGCTCTGCTTCAGATCTCCCACCAGAAAGAGGTCGTCCCCTGCCGGGGATGCAAGGCACCGGTACAAGGCATCCTGCAGGGCGTTGGTGTCCTGATATTCATCCACCATCACGGCGGCGTAGTTCTGCCGGATGACCCCGCACAGCGCAGTGGGGGTGCCGTCCGGGTCACGGAGCAGACGGAGGGCCTGATGCTCAAAGTCACTGAACTCCAGCAGCTTCCGGTCCCTCTTTTTGGCCGAGAACCGGGCATCGAAATCCCGCACCGCCACGAACAGCGCCCGCAGGCGGGGCTCTGCGGCCCTGCGGTCTGCCTCAGCCTCCTCCTCACTGCAGGGGATCAGCTCAAGGATCTGCGCAAACAGGGCAGCGCCCTCATCGGCGCGGGTGCGGATGACTTTTTTGTGTTCGCCGTTCAGCCGCTTTTTCATTCCTTTCAGGCCGGGCAGTTCCTCCATGCCCAGCACATAGGGGGTCAGCAGATCGTAAAGCGGAGTCCACTCCCCCGCCACAGCCAGCTGTTCCACCCTGCCCAGCAGGGCGGCAGCCTTGTCCAGCCGTTCCTGGGCATCGGTATATTTTTCCAGCACGGCATTCTTTGCCTTTTCCCGGGCAGAGGGCGTTTTCTTTTCCTCGGCATCGGCCAGCTCCTGCTCCCGGTCGCCCGGGCAGTCGGCCAGCGCGGCGCGGAACAGTTCCCCTGCTGCCCTGGCACTGCGGGCGGCTTCGGCCAGCAGCAGATCATGCCAGCAGGTGGCAGCAAAGCCGTTTTCCTCCTGCCACGGAGCCAGAAATTCCTCCAGCTTTTTGTCGTAATCGGGCAGGGCGCGCAGGAAATCGTAGACATGCAGGATCGTCTCGCCCGCCGCGCGGTCGGTGCGGCCCTTGCCGTAGAGGTCGGCAAAGGCGCAGAAATCCGGGTCGCGGTAGGCATTTTCCAGCGTCTCGCTCAGGGCAGAGGCCCGCAGGAGCTCCACACTGCCGGGGTCTGCGGGGGAAAAGTCCGGCGGGATATCCAGCGCCTGAAAGTGCTTGCGCAGCAGGTCCAGACAGAAGGCATCGATGGTGCAGATGGGTGCGCGCTGCAGCAGCATCCGCTGGCGGCGCAGCGCGCCATTGCCGGGTTCCGCCTGGCTGCGCTTCAGAAGCGCCTGCCCGATGCGTGCCCGCAGCTCTGCCGCCGCCGCATTGGTAAAGGTGACGATGAGCAGACGGTCCGCATCCACAGGATGCTCCGGGTCGGTGATGAGCCGGACAGCCCGCTCGGTCAGAACAGCCGTTTTGCCGCTGCCCGCCGCCGCGCTCACCAGCAGCGCGCCGCCCCGGTCCTCGATGGCGGCCCGCTGGGCGGGGGTCCACTTGGGTTCACTCATTCCTGTTCCTCCTCTCCCTCTTCGGGCTGCCCGGGAGCCTCAAAGGGCTTTGCGGGGGCCTCCAGCGCCCGCTCTCCGATGCCGGTCTCGTGGCAGCAGACAAAGCCGTAATCACACCACTGGCAGGGGCTCCGGCCCGTGACCAGCGGCTCGGCGGCGATCTGCCCCTCATAGAGCTGCTGGCCCATCCGGGTCACAAGATCATCCAGATGCAGCTGGATGCGGTTCAGCTTGGCGATGTCTGCCCGCTTGTCCTTCTGGTAGGGGCTGGGCGCGCCTTTGTAATAGGAGAAGGGCAGGTATCTGCCGGTCTCGTCGGCATCCATGGCATCGAACAGCTTCTGCTCGTCCCGCACCAGACCGTCCAGCTTGTATTCCACACTGTGGGCCGCCTTTTCGCGGGTGGTGGTCTCAGGGGCCGGGTCGGCCAGCAGGTAGAGCACGCCAGCCGGTTCCGCCCCCGTAAAGCGGCCGCTTTTATCCCGGGTCAGGCTGAACAGGTAGAGCAGCATCTGGCAGTCCAGACCGCAGTAGACTTCCTTCAGGTCCAGCTTTTTGGTGCCGGTCTTGTAGTCCACCACCCGCACCCAGCGGGTGCCGTCCTCCTCCACCCACTCGTCGGCACGGTCCACGGTGCCCACCAGCTGGACAGTGCGCCCGTCCGACAGATGATACACCTGAGCGGGCACGGCATCCTCGCCCCGGCCGATCTTCAGCTCACAGGCCACAGGCTTGAAGCTGGACTGCCGCTGCTCATCCCGCAGGTAGAGCAGCAGGCTCGTCATGCTCTTTTTCAGGCGGGAGAGCAGATAGGCAAAGCGGGCGGTATCCTCGGGCAGATAGCGCTTGGCGTACTCGTCCACCAGCAGCGCGGCAAGGCCCGCCATAGCCTCATCGTCCAGCTCCATAAAGGGCTGCAGCGCCGCCATGGGGTTGTCCGGGCCGGGGTGAGGGTCCAGCGCCATCTGCAGCACCCAGTGCATCAGGGTGCCGCTCTGGTCGGCGGAAAGCTCGGCCCGGCGGCGGGGCCTGAGCCCCAGCACATACTGCAAAAAGTAGCCGTAGCGGCAGGTATAATATTTTTCCAGCTGACTGGGCGAAATGCGCAGCTTCCGCCCCAGCAGCGCTTCCAGCGCAGGCAGGTCATGCACCTGCCGGGGGGCAGTGTCGGCCATCCGGCGCAGCAGGGCAAGGCCCTGCGGCTCGGTCTCGCCGGGGGTGTGCAGGGCTTCTGTCAGGCTGGCACGCTCGGTCTCCGTCAGGGGCCAGCCGCCGCCCAGACAGTCCAGCCCATCTGCAGGGGTGGCCGCAAGGTCCGTCAGTTCCAGCTCCGGGGCAGCGGGGGCCAGTGCTTCCACGAGGGGTTCCAGCGCAGCGCAGAGGGTCTGCCCCTGCCCCTTGGGCCAGCTGAACCACAGCCCCTTTGCAGGGGCAGTCAGGGCCTTGTAGAAGCAGACCTGCTCACGCACCACACGGTTCTCAAAGCAGTCGGGCAGGTCGATTTCCTGCGCCATCAGGGCATCGCGGTCGGCGTGGGTCAGCAGACCCACCTCGCCGGGCGCGGCCGGGAATTCCCCCTCGGCCAGCCCCAGCACAAACACATAGTCCGGCGCGTCCAGACGCATCTTGCCTGCGCTGGCCAGCACCACCGCATCCAGAGTCTGGGGGATGTGCCCCAGGTCGGACGAGCGGAGCAGCAGCCCGAACAGGTCCTCGTATTCGGCCACGGTCACGGTCTGCTCCCCCAGCAGATGGGCCATCTCGTTCAGCAGCCCCATGACCACGTTCCACTCCCGGGCGGCTTCCTCCGCCGCCGGGATGCCCCGGCCCGCGCGGATGGCCTTTACCTGAGCGGCCTGCTGTTCCTCAGCCCCCAGCGTTTTCAGGCAGAAATACACCGCCCGGCTGATGGCCTCGGCATTGACCCCGCGCACCTTGGCCCGGAATGCATCCACTGCCCCCACGAGCAGGGCACGGGCATGTTCTGCCCGCTCCCGGTTGCGGAGGTCCTCTTCGGTCAGCTCCTGTTCCCCAAAGCCCTTGGGGCTGCGCTCAAACTTCTCCCGCCAGGCCGCCGCTGTGGGGGCCCAGGTGTAGGCATAGTTTTCCAGCGCACAGACCTGCTCCTCGCTCAGGGCACACAGGCCGGTTTTGGCAAGGGTGGTCAGGTTCTCGGTCAGGTCGGCTCCCCGGGCGATCTCCAGCAGGGCCCGCACCGCCGTGGCCGGGGCGCTGAATTCCGGGGTGCTGGGTTCATCGCAGTACAGGGGGATCTCCGCCATCCGGAATTCATACCGGACAGCGGCACGATACTTGGCGATATCGCGGCAGACCACAGCGATCTTTCCGCACCGCACACCCTGCCGCATCAGCCGCCGGATGGCACCGGCAGCGGCACGGGCCTCCTCCTCCCGGCTGGGCGCGGCAAAAAGCCGCACCTCGCCCGCCGGGGCATCCGCGGTGCAGCTGCCGGTCTCCAGCAGCTCTGCCACTGCAGCAAGGCCCGGGGCGTTCCGGTGGCGCAGGTCCTTGCGCAACAGCTGCGGAACGGCCACCTCTGCCCCGTTTTTCCGGGCCAGCTGGCGCAGCTGCGCCGCCACCTGCTTGGCCCCGGAGAACAGGCTCAGGTCACCGGGCAGCAAGGGGGCTCCATCATCGCAGAGGGCCACCGTCACGCTGGGCAGCGCCGCCAGCATGGCCCCCAGCAGCCGCTTTTTGGGGGCGTTGAAGGTATCGAACTCATCAATGAACACCGCCCGGTCCCGCAGAAACTCCGGCAGGCTGTGCCGGGCCAGTGCTTCCTCCAGCCGGGCTCCAGCCAGCTCCAGCCGGTCAGAGGGGTCCATGCCGCTGCGGGCCAGCAGGGTCTCGTAGCCCTGAAAGATGAGGGCCAGCTCACTGAGCTTACCGCTCTCGGCCCCGCAGGCACCGGCCAGCTGTGCCAGCTGCTGGCCGGAAAGGCCCGCGCTCTTCAGCTCATCGATGGTCTGAGCCGCCATCTGGCAAAAGGCCGCACTGCGCCGGTGGCGGTGATAATAGTGGACATTGTCCTGCAGCTCCTCCAGCGCCCGGCGCACCAGCACGGCACGGCCTGCATCAGAGAGGGTCTGCACCGCCGCGCCGCCCTCGGTGGAAAGGATCTTTTCTGCCAGACTGGTAAAAGAAAAACTCTCCACCATGCCGGACAGGGCATCCCCCAGCTCACGGTAGATACGGCCCTCGGTGCTGGAAGTGAATTGTTCCGGCACCAGCAGGATGCTTTTTTCCCCTTTTTCGGCCCGGGCGCGGATGCGCTGGTACAGCAGCGTTGTTTTTCCGCTGCCGGAACCACCCAGAAGTAGCTGTAACATTGTTTTCTCACTTTCTATAACGAGCTCACCCTCTCAGTCAAAGCCTGCGGCTTTGCCAGCTCTCCCGAAGGGAGAGCCTTTGGCATATCGGGTCAGCCCTGCGCAATGGATAATAATTGAGTTTATTGTACCGCAAAATTGAAGAAAAATCTATTCTGTGGTAAACTGAGGAAAAACAGCAAAACAGGAGGGGCACTTCCCCATGAAGATTCTAGCAGTTGATTACGGTGCCAGCCGCACGGGGCTTGCGGTCTGCGACCCCACCGAGTTCCTGACCACGCCCATCACCCCCCAGATCACCCTGAAGGCCCGGCCCAAGGTGGCCGCCGAGGTCTGCCGCATTGCCCAGGAGCAGAAGGCAGAGCTCATTGTGGTGGGCCTGCCGCTCAACATGGACGGCACCGAGGGCGAGCGCGCCGAGAAGAGCCGCAAGCTGGGCAAGACCCTGCAGATCTGGAGCGGCCTGCCCGTGCGGATGTGGGACGAGCGGCAGTCCACCTGTGAAGCCGCTGACATCCTGGACGAGGTGGGGACTTTTGGTGCCCACCGCAAGGCCATTCTGGATTCCGTCAGCGCCACGGTCATTCTGGAAGATTACCTCGCCTGGCGCAAGGAGCACCCCGGCGAAATGTAAACCGGAAGCAAAAAGAGACGCTTTTCAGCGCCTCTTTTTCGTTTATATGGGTAATGTCACGGTAATGCAGCTGCCCTGATCGGTCACCGAGACCATCAGGGCGCTTTTTTCTTTGCGCAGGTTCACAGCCACAGGAAAGCCGGTTTTGTCATTTTCAGTTGTTACTGCGCCTGATATGTTTCAATGCTGACGCTGTTGATGGTGATCGTTTCCGTGGGCTTCTGGTTCTCATCCACGGCGGCCTGAGCGATGGTGTCCACCACGTCCATCCCCTCGTACACCTGGCCCAGCACGGTATCGGTGTAGTCGAGGTAGGGTGCGCCGCCAACGGTCTGGTAGGCCGAAACGACCTCAGCGCGGTAGCCTGCACTGTTCATCTGGTCGGTAAGCTCCTGGGTGATGGAATCCCCGCCGGGCAGAGTGGACATGATATAAAAGACGCTGGCGCACTGGCCGGAGGAGTCCGCCGCCATGCAGAGGGCACCGGAATAATGGTGGAGTTTGTCGGTGGCCTCAGCCGGGTAGCGGCTGCCATTCCAGATGGTGGTGCCCTTGCCGTCAGCACCCTGACCGGCCTCCACCACAAAGTCCTGCTCCACACGGGTCACGGTCAGGCCGTTATAGTAGCCCGCCTGCACCAGACCCACAAAGTTATCATAGGCCTGCGGGGCCTGCTCCGGGAAGAGCACGGCCTTGAACACACCTGCCGTGGTATCGAACACCGCCACGGGTTCCCCCGCTGCCGGGTGGGTGAACTGCAGCTCGGCCGATTCCACCGCCGGACGGGTGATGGTCTTTGTTCCGGCTCCGCTGCTGCCGCCGATGTTTTTCACAAGGCTGCAGCCGGACAGTGCAAAACTCACGGCCAGCAGCAGCGCCGCCAGCCGGACACGGGTCTTATTCATAAACAGATCCCTCCGTTCATATTCTGATAGCAGTTCCCCCGCACGCGGGAGATACGCAGAATTCAGTATAGCATATTTCTGCCCGGGAAGCGAGAGGGAAATGCGTGAAAATTTGTCGTGCATTTTCTGTGCGAAAAACATCTTGACGAGCAGGCAAAAAAACGCTACACTATAAGCACAGCAAGGGACGGCGGGAACGCAGCAGATCCCGGGCTGTGTGCGTAATTTTATTTGAGTACCATCCCTTTGATTGGGTTTGGATAGACAGGAGAACGTATCTTATGGCAGAAGAGATCAAGAACCCGAACACCGAAGAGGAATATCAGCCCGATCTGATGACTCTTGAGGATGAGGACGGCAATGAGGTCACGTTTGAAGTGATCGATGCACTGGACCATAAGGGCGTGCATTACCTTGCAGTTGTCGAATACGCAGAGGATGAAGAGGATGTCAACGAGGACGCACAGCTGGTCATCCTGAGCGTGGGCGAGGACAGCGAAGGCGAATATCTGGACGTTGTGGAGGATGACGAGACTCTGATGGAAGTCAGCAAGCTGTTTGAGCAGCGCCTGAGCGACCAGTTCGAGATCGAGTAATTCCCCTGCACAGACAGATTCCCAGGCAAGACTTCCTGCCCGGCGCGATTTGTTGCGGTTTATATGATCCTACTAATCATTCAACGGGAGCCCGGAGTTCTCCGGCGGATTGCAGACCTCCCCGCCATGGGTCGACCATGGAGGTTCGATGAGGAAGCGTGAATCCGGCGACAGGGCACCCACCTGTCCGTAAGGGTAGGTTTGATTGCCGCAGACGACCGGGCGGGATCTTTTTATAGCATTGCATCCACCGCTGGCCTGCCACAAGGCCAGTGTGTGGATTTTTTTATAGGACAACCTCTCAGGCGCTGACGCGCCACCTCTCCTATTAGGAGAGGTGGCATTGCGCAGCAATGACGGAGAGGTTTTGGTGATGATGGAAAGGATGTGCATTGCGGTATGAAAAGCGAACATCTTGTGGGGACGAGCATCCCCCGTTTCACCTACGACACCCCCACGGTGCCGGGCAATGATTTTTACGCCCTGTGCGAGGGGGAGCATCCGCTGTGCATGATCTTCCTGCCCGGGTTCGATCACCCTGTCAGCCGCGAATATATCACCCGTTACCTGAAAACGCTGCCCCAGCTCAAGGGGGCACGGCTTGTCTGTGTGGTGCGTTCCTCGGCGCAGGCGGTGGCTAAAGCCACCCACGGCTCAGATTTCCCCTTTCCTGTCATCTGCGACGGCCCCGGCGTACTGTACGGCTACCTGGGCGTAGAGCAGACCCGTGGCCTGCTGAGCTGGAGCTTTGCGGCCCAGAAGATCTACAAGGCCGCCAGAGATGCCGGTTACCACTACGACACCAAAGCCCCTCAGCTGCTGCCGCTGACGCTGGTGGTGGGCCATCTGGGCAAGATCCTGTTCACCCACTCGGGCCGCAGCCAGACCGACCTGCCCGAGGACTGCGCCGCCATCAGTGAGATCGTGCGGGCTGTGGAAAAGGCCACCGCCCCCACCGACGGCCCCGCAGACCCCCACTGCTCGGACGAGACCCTTACCCTGCCCGATCTGGTGGGGTGGGATAACTGAATGATCCACAAAAACGGCTGCTGCACATTTTCCGTGCAGCAGCCGTTTTTCATTCTTCCGTTTCCTCTGCAAACAGCCCCGGGATGCCGCAGACAGCGGCCACGCCCACCACCGTAAACACGATGCGCGACCAGATGGAGCTGCTGCCGCCCAGCAGCCAGCCCACAAAGTCAAACTGGAACAGGCCCACAAGCCCCCAGTTGATGCCGCCAATGATCATCAGGATCAGGCACACTTTATAAAAGGTCTGCACAAAAAGACCTCCTTTCCTTTGGGCAGTTTTCCCCATTGGAAAGGAGGTTATGCATGTTACAACATCCACTTCGGGCTGATGACCCGCGCGCCGCCCCGATCGGGCCGGGCCACATACACCTGCGGCCACTGCGCCCTGACAGCCTCGGCAGCGCTTCGGGCAGCTTCTTCGCTCTCAAAGATGCCAAACACAGCCGCGCCGCTGCCGGTCATCAGGGCAGTGACAGCGCCGTTCTCTTTCAGCGCGGTCTTGATGGCCTCGTTGTCTCTGGCACCGCTGCATTCCTCCAGCGCGTTGCCTGCGGCGGCACACACACCCGCCAGATCCCCGGCGCGGATCGCCTTTTCCTGGGCTTCGCAGTCGGGGTGGGTGCTGCTGCCCACTTTATCATAAGCGGCAAAGGCTTCCGGGGTGGAAACGCCGTAATCGGGCATGACCACCGTGAACCAGCAGTCCGGGCAGGGCGGCAGGGCTTTCATCACATCGCCCACGCCCTGCACCCGGCAGGTGCCGCCCATCAGGGCAAAGGGCACGTCCGCGCCGATCTTTGCCCCCAGCGCGCAGAGCTCACTCATGGAGAGCTTTGCGCCGTAAAGGACGTTCAGGCCCACCAGCACACCGGCGGCATCGGCGCTGCCGCCCGCCATACCGGCACGCACCGGCACATTCTTGTAAATGGTGATTTCTACACCCACCAGCAGGCCGGTATAGTGGAAGAAGGCCAGCGCCGCCTTGATGGCCGTGTTGGAATCGTTGGCGGCCACCGGGCTGCCCGGCAGGGTCAGGCTCAGGTTCTGGCTGCGGCGCAGCACCACCCGCTCGTACAGGGTGATGGCCTGCATCGTCATATCCAGGTTATGGTAGCCGTTGGGCAGCATGCCCACTACATCCAGTGCCAGATTCAGCTTGGCCGGGGCCAGAACGGTCACGCAGTTCAGTTTTGCCATCGTTCTTCCTCCTCACTGCTCTCCGCTGTTGATGCCGTTTTCTTTCAGGAACTCCCGGATGCGCTTCATAGCCTCGGTCAGGTGCTCCACGCTGTAAGCATAAGAAACACGGCAGTAGCCCTCGCCGGATGCGCCAAAGGCATCGCCGGGCACCAGCGCAACATGCTTCTGCTCCAGCAGCTTTGTGCAGAACTCCTGGCTGGTCATGCCGGTGCTCTTGATGCAGGGGAAGGCGTAGAACGCACCCCGCGGCTCAAAGCAGGTCAGGCCCATAGAGTTAAAGCCGTGCACCACCAGGCGGCGGCGCATGTTGTACTCATCCCGCATCTTGTCGATCTCACCGTCGCACTCCCGCAGGGCGGTGATGGCCGCATACTGGCTGGTGGTGGGGGCGCTCATAATGGCACTCTGGTGGATCTTGGTCATAATTTTGATGATGGGAGCCGGGCCGCAGGCATAGCCCAAGCGCCAGCCGGTCATGGCATAACTCTTGGAAAAACCATTCACCACAATGGTCCGCTCGGCCATGCCGGGCAGGGTGGCAATGGAGACATGGGGCCGCAGGCCGTAGTTCAGCTCGGCGTAGATCTCATCCGAAAGCACCATGACGTTGGTATCCCGCAGGACCTCCGCAATGGCTTCCAGATCCTCCCGCTCCATCACCGCACCGGTGGGGTTGTTGGGGAACGGCATGATAAGGAGCTTGGTCTTGGGGGTGATGGCGGCTTTCAGGGCCTCGGGCCTGAGGCGGAACTCATCCTCCTGGCGGCAGGGCACATGCACCGGCACACCGCCGGACAGGGTGGTGATGGGCTCATAGCAGACAAAGCAGGGCTCCGGGATGATCACCTCATCCCCGGGCTGCACAATGGCGCGGATGCACATATCAATGGCTTCGCTGCCGCCCACGGTCACCAGCACCTCCCGCAGGGGGTCGTAGTGCAGGTGCATCCGGCGCTCCAGATATCTGCAGATCTCCGCCCGCAGCTCTTTCAGGCCTGCGTTGGCGGTGTAGCGGGTGCGGCCATGCTCCAGGCTCTCGATGCCTGCTTCCCGCACAGCCCACGGTGTTTTGAAATCCGGCTCGCCCACGCCCAGACTGATGCACTCGGGCATATCAGCGGCCAGATCAAAGAATTTGCGGATGCCGGAGGGGCGCATCTCCCGTGCGGCAGGCGCGATCAGTTTATCGTAATCCATCACAGAACCGTGCACTCTCTTTCATCGATCTCTTCGTCCTGATACAGGCGGCCCTCTTTTTTATAGGTGCGCAGGACAAAATGGGTGGCAGTGGACAGCACATCGTCCAGCGGGCTCAGGCGCTTTGCCACGAACAGGGCGATCTCCTGGAAGGTCTGGCCCTTGATGACCAGCTGCAGGTCGTAGCCGCCGCTCATCAGCAGCACGCTCTCCACCTCGTCAAAGGCGGCAATGGTGGCTGCGATCTCATCAAAGCCGCGGCTCTTCTTGGGGCTGACATTCAGCTCGATGACTGCTTCCACCCGGTTCACCCCGGCCTTTTCCCAGTCCACAAGGGTCTTATAGCCCTTGATGATGCCCTGCGCCCGGGCCAGGTCGATCATAGCCGCCACCTCGGCGGGGGATTTATTCAGCATGGTGGCAATGTCCTCAATGGGCAGCCGCGCATTGTCTTCCAGAATCTTCAAAAGCTGTTCCATGGTCGTTTCTCCTTTGTTTTGCGCGGGTGGGCGTACCCGCCCCGCTGTTATTTTTCAGTATAGCACAAGAATCGCCGCTTTGCATCTTGTTTTTTACATCAAAGCAGTATAGAATGTCTTTTCCGCCTGAAAACTGCTCTTTTTTCCAAAAAGAGTGTTCAAAAATCGGCAAATCTGCTATACTGGAATTGAACTCTTCCGTCAAACCCCTCCGTCAAAGCCTGACGGCTTTGCCACCTCCCCTAATAGGGGCGGCCTTGGCAGAATGATACAGTTTGTGCGGAACGGGGAACTTGCAAAACTCCACGCAACGCCAGAGGCCCCACTACCAGGGGGGCTGGCGCGAAGCGCCTGAGGGGTTTTTACCAGAAACAATGGGGGTAAGGAATATGAAAGCGTTTATCACTGTCATCGGACACGATACCGTGGGCGTTGTTGCCAAAGTGGCCGCCCTTTGCTGCGAGCTGAACATCAACATTGAGGATGTGACCCAGAGCGTTCTGCAGGGCATGTTTGCCATGATCATGCTGGTGGACATCTCCAAGTGCAGCGTCAGCCATGAGGAGCTGCACACCCGCACCGATGCTCTGGCCAAGGAGATGGGGATGCAGATCAATCTGACCCGTCAGGAAGTTTTTGACGCGATGCATACCATCTAACAGACAGAACCTCTCAGACGCTTTGCGCCAGCTTCCTTAATGGAGGCGGCATTGCGAAGCAATGACGGAGAGGTTCAGAAAGGATACTCTTATGAGCATGATGAATACCGGCGACATCCTCGAGACCATCGAGATGTTCACGCAGGACAATCTGGACGTGCGCACGGTCACCATGGGCATCAGCCTGCTGGACTGCATTGATCCGGACCCGAAGAAGGCCTGCGAAAAGATTTACAACAAGATCACCACCAAGGCAGCCGATCTGGTGCCCGCCGTGGAGCATATCAGCGCCGAGTACGGCATTCCCATCATCAACAAGCGGATCAGCGTCACCCCCATTGCCATGCTGCTGGGTGCCTGCCCCGATGCAGACCCCGTGGACTTTGCCAAGGCACTGGATGCCGCAGGCAAAAAGGTGGGCGTGAACTTTGTGGGCGGCTACACCGCCCTTGTGCACAAAGGATTCTCGGCCGGTGACCGCCGCCTGATCGAGTCCATCCCCCGCGCACTGGCCGAGACCGACATCGTGTGCAGCTCGGTGAATATCGGTGCCACCAAGGCTGGCCTGAACATGGATGCCATCAAGCTGATGGGCGAAGCCGTGAAGAAGGCCAGCGAGCTGACCGCCGACCGCCAGTGCATCGGCGCGGCAAAGCTGGTGGTATTCTGCAACGCACCCGAGGACAATCCCTTCATGGCCGGTGCATTCCACGGCCCCGGCGAGCCCGACTGTGAGATCCACGTCGGCGTTTCCGGCCCCGGCGCTGTGCGCGCCGCGCTGGCAAAGCTGCCCAAGGATGCTCCCATCGACGAGGTGGCGGAGCTGGTCAAGCGCACCGCCTTCAAGATCACCCGCGTGGGCCAGCTGGTGGCCAATCTGGCCTCCAAGGCTCTGGGCGTGCCCGCGGGCATCATCGACCTTTCGCTGGCCCCCACCCCTGCTGTGGGCGACAGCGTGGCCAACATTCTGGAAGAGATGGGCCTTGAGACCTGCGGCTGCTGCGGCACCACGGCCTGCTTGGCCCTGCTGAACGATGCTGTGAAGAAGGGCGGCGTGATGGCCTCCAACCATGTGGGCGGCCTCTCCGGTGCCTTTATCCCCGTCAGCGAGGATGACGGCATGATCCACGCCGCCGAGTGCGGCTGCCTGACCATCGAAAAGCTGGAAGCCATGACGGCTGTCTGCTCGGTGGGCATCGATATGGTCATCATCCCCGGCGACACTACCCCCGCTGTCATCAGCGCCCTGATCGCCGACGAAGCCGCCATTGGCATGGTGAACAGCAAGACCACCGCTGTCCGCGTCATTCCCGCCATCGGCCGCAAGGCAGGCGAGATCCTGGATTTCGGCGGTCTGCTGGGCTATGGTCCCATCATGCCGGTCAATCAGCGTGACCCCTCGGTGTTCATCAACCGCGGCGGCCGCCTGCCGGCTCCCATGCAGTCTCTGAAGAACTAAAAGGAACAACCCTCTCAGTCAATGCTTCGCATTGCCAGCTCCCCCGAAGGGGGAGCCCTTGGCATTACAGTCAGGCTTCACTGCAAAAATCAAGTATCAGAATAAAATGTGTCAAACAGGCCCATTCTCTGGTTATCATTTCCAGAAAAGGGGCCTGTTTTTATGCTGCCATTCTTTGCCCGCACGCTCACCCGCCGTGAGATGGCGCTGGGGTGCGCCGTGCTTTCCCTTGCGCTGCTTCTGAGCGCCCTGCCTGCTGCCCTGCGCTGGGGGCAGGCACAGCTGGACACCGGGGCCCTCCTCTGTGCCGACACCCTGCGCTTCCACATCCGGGCCGACAGCGATTCCCCTGCCGACCAGACCGTCAAGCTCGCCGTGCGGGATGCTGTTCTGGCCTACGCCGATGTCCACTGCACCGCACAGGACAAGCCTGCCGCCCTGCGCTGGGCGGCAGAGAACCTGCCCGCACTGGAGCTGACGGCCCGGGCCGTGCTGGCAAGGCGGGGGATCTTTTCCACCGTTACGGTACAGCTGGTGGAAATGTACTTTGATACCACCCGCTATTCCACCGGCATCCTGCCCGCCGGGCGGTATCTGGCTCTGCGCATCGACCTGGGCGGCAACGCCCGCCACGGCAAAAACTGGTGGTGCGTGCTCTACCCGGGGCTGTGCCGCTCTGCCTGCGGCACCTACGCCCTGCCGGAGGAAAACGATCTGGTGTGTGGGTCGTATGTGGTGCGGTTCAAGTGTGTGGAGTGGTGGCAGCGGATGACAGCAAGCCGGGAGGATACGGTGCTGGTCGAAACAGCCTCGCCCTCTCAGGCGCGAAGCAAAGACGGAGAGGGCAAAAACGCTATGGCACACCTCCCCACAGCGCTGCATACGCTGTCGTGGAAGGAGTGTGACCACAATGGCGATCCCCGCTTATTATTCGTTGATCCAAAAGGGCTCCTACGGCCCGGACGAAGCCCTGGTGCAGACCTGGCTGAACGGCGTGCGTGACCAGTGCAGCTATTACCCCGCACTGACCACAGACGGCCGCTTTGGCACCAAGAGCGAAAATGCCGTGAAAGAATTCCAGCTCCGGAACAATATGAACATGGACGGCAAAGTCGGGGCAAACACCTGGAACGTCCTCTACGCAAAGTACACCGCAAAGCACGGGCTGGCGGTGCCCTATCCCGGCATCGTGATGCGCACCGGCATGTCCGGCGGCACCATCCGGCTCATCCAGCAGAAACTCAACACGCTGGGGGAGAAGATCGGCACGGACGGAAAGTTCGGCTCCCGGACTGCCGCCGCTGTTCAGCGGTTCCAGCGCCACAACGGCCTGAACGCTGACGGTGCTGTGGGTAAAGCCACCTGGGAGAAGCTGTTCCCCGCTCGTTAAAAATTTCAATCGGCTCCGGGCAAAAATGCGGTTAAGAGATCTTCACGCCGACAGGCGGGAATCTCCAGCATTTTTGTTCGGAGCCCTCTGCTTTGGGGTTACTAGGGGCGAGCAGCCCCTAGTTCGTGCCTCCCGCGCTTCGAAAGTAGCGGGTGCTTTTCTGGTTCTCTTTTGGCACGCAAAAGAGAACATTCCGTGGTATAATAGAGCCATCCTTTTAGAAAGGGGGCTTCCCCATGCGTTTTCTCCACCTCTCCGACCTGCACCTGGGCAAACGGGTCTGCGAGTTCTCCATGCTGGATGACCAACGCTATATTTTAGAGCAGATCTTATCCCTGCTCGATTCCCGCCCCGTGGATGCCGTGCTGCTGGCCGGTGACCTGTACGACAAACCCGTGCCGCCTGCCGAGGCGGTCCGCCTGCTGGACTGGTTCCTCACCGAGCTTTCCCACCGGGAGCTGCCGGTGTTCGCCATCTCGGGCAACCACGATTCCGCCGACCGGGTGGCCTTTGGCTCTGCCCTGCTGGCCGAAAGCAGGGTCTACGTTTCGCCGGTGTTTTCCGGGCCGCCGGAGCCCATCACCCTCACCGACGCACACGGCCCGGTCGATCTGTACTTACTGCCCTTTTTGAAGCCCGCCATGGTGCGGCACGTCTGGCCGGACGCGCCCATTGAGAGCTACAACGATGCCCTTGCCTGCGTGCTGGATCACTGTTCGCCTGACCCGGCCCGCCGCAGTGTGCTGGTGGCACACCAGTTCGTGGCAGGAGCTGCCTCCTGCGAGAGCGAGGAGCCCAGCGTGGGCGGCATCGACTGGGTGGATGCCGCCCTGTTCGACAAGTTCGACTATGTGGCGCTGGGGCATCTGCACAGCCCCCAGAAGGTGGGCCGGGATGCCCTGCGCTACTGCGGAACGCCGCTGAAGTATTCCTTCTCGGAGGCCAGCCAGCACAAGAGCGTGACCTTTGTGGAGCTGGGCGAAAAGGGCAGCGTGACCATTGCCGCCGAACCGCTGGTGCCCCGGCACGATCTGCGGGAGCTGCGCGGCAGCTATATGGAGCTGACCGACCGCCGCAATTACGAGGGCACCGCCGTGGACGACTACCTGCACATCACCCTGACCGATGAGCAGGACATCCCCGAGGCACTGGCCCGCCTGCGGGTCATCTACCCCAACCTGATGCGGCTGGATTACGACAACCGCCGCACCCAGACCCGGCAGGAGCTGGATGCCCCTGCAAAGGCCGAACAGAAAACACCGCTGGAACACTTTGCAGATTTTTACCAGCTGCAGAACAACCAGCCCCTGACCCATGAGCAGGCGGCATTCTGCCAGCAGCTCATTGAAAGCATCTGGAAGGAGGAGGACGCATGAGACCGCTCAAGCTGACCCTCTCGGCCTTTGGCCCCTATGCAGGCACCACCACCCTGCCGCTGGAGCAATTGGGCAGAGGCGGGCTCTACCTTGTCACCGGTGACACCGGCGCGGGCAAGACCACCCTGTTCGATGCCATCACCTACGCCCTGTACGATCATTCCAGTGGCGGCGTGCGGGATGGGGCCATGCTCCGCAGCAAATATGCAGACCCCGGCACCCCCACCTTTGTGGAGCTGGAATTTGAGGTGCGGGGGCAGCGGTACACCGTCCGGCGCAACCCGGAGTATCTGCGCCCCAAGGCCCGGGGCGAGGGATTCACCACTGAAAAGGCAGATGCCGCCCTGACCTATGCCGACGGCCGCCCGCCTGTGACCAAAGCCAAGGAGGTGACTGCCGCTGTCATTGATATCATCGGGCTGGACTACAACCAGTTTTCCCAGATCGCCATGATCGCGCAGGGGCAGTTCACCCGGCTGCTCAACGCCACCACTGAGGAACGGAGCAAGATCTTCCGGAAGCTGTTCCGCACCCAGCGCTACCAGAAACTGCAGGAGGCGCTGGCCGAGGAAAATTCTGCCCTCACAGCCCGACGCGCCGCCCTGAATGCAAAGCTGGACGCAGTGCTTGCGGGCATCTCGTATGATGCCGCAGACCCGGAGGCCGAAGCACTGGGGGCGCTCTCGGCGCAGATGCCGCCGGATGCAGTGGCCACCCTGCTGAAGGGACTGACCGCCCGGCAGGAAGCCGCCGCCGCACAGGCTGCAGACGCGCTGGCTGCGCTGGACAGGCAATTGAGCAGGTTACAGACCACGCTGGGCGCAGCAGAGCAGGCAGAGCGCCAGCGGCAGGAGGTTGCCGGAGAGCTGACCAAGGCCCGAAGCACCGCCCAGCTGGAATCCGCCAAGGCCAGCACCCGGCGCAAAACGCTGGAAGCACTGGATGCGGCACTCACGGCCTCTGAAGCAGAGCTTGCCACTCTGGCCGATGCCGACACCCGCCGGGTGGAGCTGGAGGCAGAAGCGGCCCGTCTTGCCCAGCGGGAAACCGCGCTGAACGAGCTGGCCCGGAGCCTGACAGAGTGCCAGCACCGGAACACAGCCGCACGCACCGCGCAGGAGGCCTACCGACAGGCGGCGGGCAGACAGACCGAGGCCCATTCTGCCCGTGACACACTGGAGCGTGCTTTTCTGGATGCGCAGGCGGGCCTGCTGGCTCAGACGCTGGAAGAGGGAGCCGCCTGCCCTGTCTGCGGCAGCACCCACCACCCGGCCAAAGCCCACCTGCCCCGCACCGCCCCCACTGAAGTGCAGGTGAACCAAGCCAAGCAGGCCGCCGCCCAGGCCGACAGTGCTGCACAGGAGGCCAGTGCCGCCGCGCGGGAAGCACTGACGCGGGAGCAGGAGGGCCGCGCCCAGCTGCGGAAGGATGCCGAAGCGCTTCTGCCTGAGCGGTTCACTTCGCCCGAGGGGCCGGTGCCCCTGACCGTGAGCCTGCTCAAGACTGCACTGGCCGAGGAGAACGATGCTCTGCACACTGTACAGACTGACCTGAAGCAGCGCCAGACCAAAAACCATACCGACTGCCGCCGCAAAAAAGAGCTGGAAGCCCAGCGCAAAGCACAGGCAGAACAGCGCACCGCTCTGGAAGCGCAGGTGACGGCAGCCCAGCAGGCTTCTGCCGCCGCCCAGGCTGCGGTGCAGACACTGGAAGCCCGGCAGGCTGCGGAGCAGATCGCGCAGCCCCAGAAGATCGCGGCGCTCAAGGCAGAGCAGAACGAGCTGCTGACCCGGCGCAAAGCCCTTGCCGCACAGGAGAAAGACCTGAACGCCCGGCTGCTCCCCAACCGGAGGGCGCTGGCCGATCACCGGAAGCTTTCCGACCAGCGGGACGCGCTGGATGCCCGCTGGCAGTGGGTAAACGCACTGGCCTCCACGGCAGGCGGCACCTTGAGCAGCAAGCAGAAGATCCGGCTGGAGGCCTACATCCAGATGAATTACCTCGACCGCATCCTTGTCCACGCCAACACCCGCCTGATGCAGATGACGGCGGGCCAGTACGAGCTGGAGCGCATCGGTGCCGAGAACCAGCGCAGCCAATCGGGCCTTGACCTGGGAGTCATCGACCACTACAACGGCACCCGCCGCAGTGTCAAGACCCTGTCCGGCGGCGAGAGCTTTAAGGCCTCGCTGGCGCTGGCCCTGGGTCTTTCCGATGAAGTCCAGAGCACCGCGGGCGGCATCCGGCTGGACACCCTCTTCCTCGATGAGGGCTTCGGCTCGCTGGATGAGGAATCGCTGGAGCAGGCCATCCGGGTGCTCTCCGGCCTGACCGAAGGCGACCGGCTGGTGGGCATCATCTCCCATGTCGCCGCCCTGAAGGACCGCATCGACCGGCAGGTGGTCGTGCATAAGGAGCGGAGCGGGGGCAGCTGGGTGGAGATTGTGACGTAACCCCACCGACAAAGCCTATCGGCTTTGCCACCTCCCCTGGTAGGGGAGGCCTTGGCAGAGCGGTTCAGCCTGCGCACAAAGGGGAACTCACCAAACTCCATGCAACGCCAGAGGCCCCACTACTAGGGGGGCTGGCAATGCGAAGCATTGACTGAGGGGTTTCACCCCTTTCCCGCATAAACGACCACACCTCCGCACACATTAAGTGCGGAGGTGTTTCTTATGTCCCACAAGCAAAAGCATGTCGGCCCCACATCCAGCCGGGTGAGCCCGCCGCTGGGGGCGCTGCCCAGCCAGCCGGACAGCCCGGAGGTGCAGCTGCCGCCGCCGGAACCGGATCTGCCGCCGATCCAGGCGGTCCCCATGACGGACGGCACACCGGCAGCCTGTATGCAGAAAAACGCCAAGGAATTTCTGGCAGGAAATACACCCGGAGTAATGGCGCAGTATGCCCCCGGGCTGTTCAGCACGGAGCAGAAGCGAAACAGCCGCCAGCCCGCACCGGATGACCCGGAGGCGGTAAAAGAACTGGTTCGCCTGCGGGAAGAGGAGCCTTATGGTTGACCCCCTCCGTCACACCCTGCGCGCCAGTTTCCCCGGCGGGGGAGCCTTTGGCAGGACGTTCCGTTTTGCGGATATCACATCCGGCTCCTGCAAGTAAATTTAAAATTTTCAAATTATTTTCCAATTACCTGTTGAAATCTTCGCCGCGTTCTTATATTATGATAACAAACAAAGCAAAGGCAGGTAAGGAAACATGGCAGAAATCAAATACGAAGTGGTCCAGCGCATTGCAGTGCTGTCTCAGCGGCCCCGCGGCTGGGAGCGCCAGCTCAACCTCATCAGCTGGAATGACGGCGAACCCAAGTACGACATCCGTGATTGGTCCCCGGACGGTACCCGCATGGGCAAGGGCATTTCCCTGAGCGGCGAAGAGCTGGCCATCCTCAAGGGCATTCTGGAAGATCTGGAGCTGTAAGATGGACTACCGCGAGGAGTTTTTGCAGATCTGGCACCAGCATGTCTCCCGCCCGGGCAGCGAAAAGCTGCTGGACTGGCTGGACAACAAGACGGATTTCTTCTCGGCTCCGGCCTCCACCCGGTTCCACGGGGCCTGTGACGGCGGCCTGTGTATGCACAGCCTGAACGTCTACCATGCCCTCCACGACGGCTTTTTCACCGAGGGCGAGAGTGAGGAGAGCTATGCCATCTGTGCTCTGCTGCACGATCTGTGCAAGGCCAACTACTACAAAAAGGGCACCCGCAATGTAAAGAACGATGCCACCGGCCAGTGGGAAAAGGTGCCCAGCTACAGCGTGGAGGATCTGTTCCCCTATGGCCACGGCGAAAAGAGCGTGTTCCTGATCGAGCGGTTTATGAAGCTGAAGGTCGAGGAAGCGGTAGCCATCCGCTGGCACATGGGCGGCTTTGACGATGCGGCCAAGGGCGGCTGCTTCGCCATCTCGGAAGCCTACGACAAATACCCGCTTGCCGTCAAGCTCCACATTGCCGACCTGAAGGCCACCTACCTCATGGAACACCGCACCAGCGCCGTGCGGTAACATCCCCAAGACGCAAAAAAGACGATGCACAGCGTTTGTGCATCGTCTTTTTGTTACACAGTCATTAAGCTTTCCAGCTGATGTACCAGATCCACCGCCTGATGGTCGAGTGCCGTGGTGGGCTTCCAGTCCGGCTGCGCAAAGGGGCGGCGTTCTTCCTCCGGTTCCGGCGGTGCGGCCTGCGGGGCAGGCTCCTGCTCCGGTACAGCATCCGGCTGGGGCTGCTCTGCCTTGGGGGCATCCGCCGCCGGGTGGAACACGATCACCGGCAGGCCGGGCTGTTCCAGCACCTTGGGCTGCGGGGGCACGGGCGGCAGCAAACTGTTTGCCCGCGCCTGCTCACACAGAGCTTCCAGCTCGGCGTTCTCCTGCCGCAGTGCCACCATCTCCCGCTCACAGGCGTAAAGCCGGGTCTGGTAACGGCGGATCTCCGCATTGGCAGCGGCAAGACGGCGGTTCAACAGCTCCGCCTGAGCGGGCTGGCTCGGGAGCCGTCTCCCGGTTTCCGGTTCGACCTGCGCCATCTTTTCCTCCACTTCCTGCACCCTGCGCAGAGCGCGGCGGTATTCACGGGCAGCGGCGGCACAATAACGCTCCACACAGCGCAGCACACTGGTCCTGCGGCAGCTCAGCCATTCGGTGCGCAGCCAGATGTCGTTTGGTACCATCTCTGCTCCTCCCGCTCACGCGCGCAAGAGACCACGCCCCCTCCCGGGCGGTTCACACTGTAACTTACAAACTTACTTGCGCTTATTCAGGATCGCCAGCAGCTCATCGTAGTAACGGTTGTCGCTGCTCTCTTCCTCCACCGGCTTTGCGGCGCTGTTTGCGGCGGCAGCAGGCTGCTGCTTTGCGGCACCCGCGCCGGACACATCAGAGCTGAACACTGCGCTGGGGGTGGAAGCACCGGCACCGGCGGCGTTGTTCAGGCTGCTGCGCAGGCCATCGGCGGCCTTGTTGTCAAAGCCGGTGGCCACAACGGTAACGCGCATCTCATCGGACAGGTTCTCATCGAACGCAGTACCCCAGATGATGTTTGCATCGGGGTGAGCGCTCTGGGTGATGAGGCCGGCAGCAGTCTCAACATCCTCCAGGCCGATATCGGGGCTGGAGGTGATGTTGATGATCACGCCGTGTGCACCGGCAATGCTGGTTTCCAGCAGCGGAGAGGAGATTGCAGCCTTGGCGGCGTTCTCTGCCTTACCTGCGCCCTTGGCGCTGCCCACGCCCATGTGGGCGTAACCGGCATCCTTCATAATGGAGCGCACGTCTGCGAAGTCCAGGTTGATGAAGGCGGGCACATTGATCAGAGCAGAGATGGATTCCACGCCCTGACGCAGCACATTATCGGCGGCCTGGAAGGCGTTCATCAGGGTGATCTTTTCCTGGCTGATCATCTTCAGGCGCTCGTTCGGGATAACGATCAGGCTGTCAACGTGCATGAGCAGGTTTGCAATGCCCTGCTCTGCCAGGCCCATCTTGCGCTTGCCCTCAAAGGAGAAGGGCTTGGTGACGATGCCCACGGTCAGGATGCCCAGATCGTGTGCCACCTCAGCCACAACAGGAGCCGCACCCGTGCCGGTGCCGCCGCCCATACCGGCGGTGATAAAGACCATCTGGGAGCCCTTCAGGGCATTTGCGATCTCGTCCTTGCTTTCCTCGGCAGCACGCTGGCCGATCTCGGGATCAGCGCCCGCGCCGCGGCCCTTGGTGAGCTTGGAGCCCAGCTGCACCTTGGTGGCAGCATGGTTCTTGGCCAGCGCCTGCTGGTCGGTGTTCATTGCAATAAATTCTACGCCCTGCAGACCGTCGCTGACCATGCGGTTGACTGCGTTGCCGCCGCCGCCGCCCACACCAATGACCTTGATCGTCGTAACGTTTTCATCCATTTCTTCGTCGAGCATGAGTGCCATAACTTTTGTCCTCCATCGGATATGTTATCGTAAACCTGCGCTTTTCGCACAAGAAGAGTTCGATACTATACTTATATAACTGTATCGTATCATCTTTTTGCCCCGATTGCAAGACAAATTTGTTTTTTTGCAGAGGTTTTTTTGGCCGACCCGTTTCCCGGGGCCGATTCCCGCCGAATTTGCGCCCCCAAACCGGCCAAAATCTCTGTAAATCCGGCATAGCCCCGGTCGATATGCGCGGGGGGGGTGATGCCCGTGGTCCCCCGGCCCGAAGCCCCCGCCAGCACCAGTGCCGCCCCGCCCCGCAGGTCGGGGGCCTCCACCACGGTGCCGCACAAATGGCCGCCCGGCGCAATGGTCAGCACCCTGCCCGCCGTTTCGGCCTGTGCACCCAGGCGGCAAAAACCCTCGGCACAGCCGAACCGGCGCTCAAAGATCACGTCCTCAATGCTGCTCTCGCTGTCGGCACAGAGCATTGCCGCCGCCAGCAGCGGGGCAGCATCGGTGGCAAGGGCCGGATAGGCTCCGGTGAACACCCGGCCTGCCCCGTGCAGCCGCCCAAAGCGGGAAATTCGCACCGTATCCCCTGCCGGTTCCACCCGGCACCCCATTTGTCCCAGAATTTCCAGCACCGGCGCATAGAGCGCAGGGGCGCAGCCGGTCAGTTCCACCCGGCCGCCCGCCGCCGCACAGCCGCAGGCCAGCGTGGAAGCAAAAATACGGTCGGGCAGGGGCGAAAAACAGCACCCGGAAAGCCCCCGCCGCCCTTCGATGCGGATCGTGGAGCTGCCTGCCCCCTCGATGCAGCCGCCGCATCGGTTCAGAAAAGCGGCAAGGTCGGCGATCTCCGGTTCCCGGGCCGCCCCCCGCAGGATGGTCCTGCCCTTGGCACAGGCAGCGGCCAGCAGAAGCGTCTCGGTGGCCCCCACGCTGGGAAAACGCAGGGTGATCTCGGCCCCGTGCAGGCCGGAGGGAGCCGTCAGCACCAGGCGCCCTTCCCCAGCTTCCAGCTCCACCGCCCCCATTTTTGCCAGCCCCGCCAGATGCAGGTCGATGGGCCGGGCCCCGATGCGGCACCCGCCGGGCAGGCTGGTCTCGGCGCGGCCCAGCCTTGCCAGCAGGGGTGCGCAGAACAGAATGGAGGCCCGCATTTGTCCCGCTGTTTGCCCCGGCAGGGTGCTGTTGGCAGGCGGACCGGAGAGTACTGCATCACTGCCCTCCCACCGGGCGGAACAGCCCACGCCCCGCAAAAGCGCCATGCAGTGTTCCACATCCGCAAGGCGGGGCACAGCCTGGAGCCGCACCTCTCCCGTGCAGAGCAGCGATGCCGCAAAAAGCGGCAGAACGCTGTTTTTCGCCGCCGGAATTTTCACGCTTCCGTTCAGCGGGCGGCCCCCTGTCACCACGATCCGTTCCTCCATGTCCGTGCCCCCATTCCGCAAAAGATACCCCACCGTATGCAAAACAGGGCCGGAGTGTGAGGCGGACAAGTTTGTTTTGTAATTTATGGCATCCTCGCCCTCTCAGGCGCTTTGCGCCAGCACCGGGTTGCGGCTCCCAGCATCCGCTTCGCGCAAACCCTTGTGCTTGCGTCCTGCTGGCCGCGGCCCCAACAACTCCTCCCTCATTCCGCCGCAGGCGGTGGTCGTCGTCGTTGCTCCCAAAGGGAGAGCCTTTGGCAATTCAACTTTATGTTTTCTATTCCGTCAGGTCTCCCCTCTCGAGACCGAGAGCACGATCCCCATTTCGCCCAGCAGCATCATCAAGCTCGTTCCTCCGGAGGAGAAAAAGGGCAGGCTGATGCCGGTGTTGGGGATGGTATTGGTGACCACGGCCACATTGAGGACAGCCTGCAGGGCCACCTGCACGGTAAAGCCCACCACCAGCAGCGCCCCAAAACGGTCGGGAGCATGGGCGGCAATGGTAATGCCCCGCCAGAGCAGCAGCACGAACAGCAGCACCACGGCGCAGGCCCCCACAAAGCCCAGTTCCTCGCAGACAATGGAGAAGATGAAGTCGTTCTGGGGTTCGGGCACAAACAGATGCTTCTGGCGGCTGTTCCCCAGCCCCAGCCCGGTGGCTCCGCCGGAACCGATGGCGTACAGGCTCTGGATGGTCTGGTGGCCGTCCCCCAGCGGGTCGGCAAAGGGGTCCTGCCAGGAGCGCAGGCGGTCGGCAGCGTAGGGCACAAGGTCCGGCATAACGACCACCGCCGCCCCGATGGCGGCCGCCCCGCCCAGGCCTGCCAGCACGAACCACCGCAGACCTGTGCCGCCCACGAACATCAGCACTGCCCCGATGCCCAGGATCAGCAAAGTGCCCGAAAGATGGGGCTCCAGCAGCATCAGCGCTGCCACCACCCCCAGCACCAGCACAAAGGGCAGCACCCCCACCGCAAAGCTGTGCATCCTGTCATGGTTCAGCGAGATGATGTGCGAAAACACCAGCACCACGGCAAATTTTGCGATCTCGCTTGGCTGCAGGGTACCCACACCCGGCAGCACCAGCCACCGTTTGCAGCCGTTGTATTCCGGCATAAAAAGCACCACTGCAAGCAGCACCAGCGAGACCCCCAGCAGCGGCCAGGCCAATTTGTGGAAGATGTGATAGTCCACCCGGCTGGCCATCCACAGCCCCGCAATGCCCATGGCGGCATAGAGCAGCTGGGGGCGCAGGTAGGCAAAGGCATCGCCCCGCCGGTAAAGGGCCACCGCCCCCGATGCACTGCCCAGCATCACCAGCCCGAACCCCACCAGCGTGAGTACCAGCACCAGAAACGGCAGGTCCATGGCCGGCAGCGGCTGCAGCGGTGCCTTGTGCCGCCCGCCTGCCAAGGCAGTCAGTTTCATGTCGTCACCCCCCAGTTTTACTATTGTACGCCATGCTGCTGTTGGCTATACGGATATTATCGTGACGTTGTGCATATCTTGTACACTAGCTCACCCTCTCAGGCGCTTTGCGCCAGCTCCCCCAAAGGGGGAGCTTTTGACAAAATCATAAACTTTGTATCGAATGCCAAGGCCTCTCCCTTCGGGAGAGGTGGCATCGCGTCAGCGATGACGGAGAGGGTGAGCCCGTTAAAGGGGGTGACATCATGCCCAAAGTTCTCCGCACCCTGCCCGAGCGGGGATTCCGCCGCCGGGCACGGGCCGTGGCGGTGCTGTTTTGTGCCGTCTGCCTGGGGCTGGCTGTGCGGCTCTTTTTTCTGCAGGTGCGCACCGACGGCTTTTATGCCGACCGTGCGCAGGGCCAGCAGCTGCGGGATACTGTGGTTCCAGCGGACCGGGGGCGCATTTACAGTGCCGACGGCCTTTTGCTGGCCGCCAACAGCAGCTGCTGGACCCTGCGGGCCTCACCCCGGGAGATGCCGGAAGAAAAGCTCACCCTTGCCGCCCACGGCCTTGCGGAGATCTTAGCGCTGGACGAAGCGGCCCTGCTGGAAAAATTCAGCGACCGCCGCTCCAACGACTGCCTGCTCCGCTACCGGGTGGACCGTGCCGCAGCCGATGCTGTGCGGGACTTCTGCGAGGAAAACAGCATCACCGGCATCCGCATCAATCAGGACAGCAAGCGCTGGTATCCGCAGGGAGCGTTTCTGGCTTCGGTGCTGGGGTTCACCAATGTGGACAACGCAGGGGTGGCCGGGCTGGAACTGAAATATGACGAACTGCTCACCGGGGAAAACGGCGTGGTGCTCACGGCTGTCAACGCCTGGGGCTACACGCTGGAACAGAGCTACGAGACCGAGCGTTTTCCCACCGAGGGGGACGGCCTGCGGCTCACCATCGACAGCTGTATCCAGCACTACCTTGAAAACGCGCTGTCCTACGCCGTACAGGAGCACCATGTGGCGGCGCGGGCCGTGGGGATCGTCATGGATGTGAACACCGGGGCCGTGCTGGCCATGTCCACCACGCCCTCCTACGACCCCAACGAGCCCCGCGTCATTGCCGACACCGCCGCCCGGAACACCGTGGAAGCCCTGACCGGTGATGCGCGCAAGGCCGCTTTGCAGCTGGCCCAGCAGACCCAGTGGCGGAACAAAGCTGTCAGCGACCTGTACGAGCCGGGCAGCGTGTTCAAGCTCATCACCTGCGCGGCGGCGCTGGATGCCGGAGCCATCACAAAGCATTCCAGCTTCTACTGCGGGGAATCCATCTCGGTGGCAGGCACCCGCTTCCACTGTGCCAACCACAAGCGCCATGGGGCCCAGAGCGTGACCCAGGCGCTGGAAAATTCCTGCAACCAGAGCTTCATCCAGATCGGGGGCCGGCTGGGCAGGGAGGCCTTCTGCGATTATTTTGCCTCCTTCGGCCTGCGGGAGCCCACCGGCATCGACCTGCCCGCCGAGCCGAAAAAGAGCCTGTACTATACCGCCGACCGGATGGGCCCGGTGGAGCTGGCCTCCTGTGCCTTTGGGCAGAGCAGCAAGATCTCCTATCTGGAAATGGCGGCGGCAGTCTGCGCCGTGGTCAACGGAGGAAAGCTGATGCAGCCCTACGTCGTCTCAGAGATCCTGGCCCCGGACGGCAGTACCATTGAGCAGCTCTCCCCTGTCTGCAAACGGCAGGTGCTCAAGGCAGAGACCAGCCAGACCATGCGGGAGATGATGGAGGCCGTGGTGCTCTACGGCGGTGGACGGAACGCCCAGATCCCGGGTTACCGGGTAGGCGGAAAAAGCGGCACCAGCCAGAAGCTGGACAGCGCCGACGAAAAAGCCCGCATTGCCAGCTTTGTGGCGGTGGCTCCCATCGACGATCCGCAGTTTCTCTGCCTGGTCTGCCTGGACGAACCCCACAGCTGGACGACCGCAGGCGGCAGCCTGTCGGCCCCGGTCTGTGCCGAAGTGCTGGAGCAGACGCTGGTGTACAGGGGCGTGCCCCGCGCCACGGAAGCCCCGGCTGCCTCCACAGCAGAGACCGCCGCCGACCTCCCTGCTGACGGCGACAGTTTTGACGGGGCCTGAAAACGGGCAGCAAAAAAGACCGCCGAAGCGGTCTTGAATTGCTTGTTTTCAGTTCTGGTGCGGCTGCTCGCGGAACTTGATCTCGCCGGTCTCGCTGTTCATGGATTCCACAATGGCAAGGCTCTCCAGCTGGATACCCTTGCTGCGGATGAGCTCGCCGCCCTGCTGGAAGCCCTTCTCCACAGCAATGCCAATGCCCTCGACCGTGGCTCCGGCCTCCTTGGCCAGATCCAGCAGGCCCATCAGGGCACAGCCGTTTGCCAGGAAGTCATCGATGATCAGGACATGGTCCTCTGCGGTGAGGAACTTTTTGGAGACGATGACATTGTAAATCTTCTTGTGGGTGAAGGACTGGATCTTGGTCTCATAGTTGTCGTAATCCAGGTTGATGCTCATGGACTTTTTGGCAAACACCACAGGAACATTGAACTCGCTGGCAACCACAGCGGCAATGCCGATGCCGCTGGCCTCAATGGTCAGCACCTTGTTGACGGGCTTACCTGCAAACAGGCGCTTCCACTCCTTTGCCATCTCGCGGAACAGGGGGATATCCATCTGGTGGTTGATGAAGCTATCCACCTTCAGCACATTGCCCTCGCGCACGATCCCGTCTCTCTGAATGCGTTCTTCCAGCAGTTTCATATCCGTCTCTTCCTCCAAGCTTTGGTACTGCATTTTGATTTTACCTAGTATACCGGATTTGCCCCCCTGTTTTCAAGGTCTTTTGGCATTTTCTCTCTTGTTTTTCAGCAAAATTTGAGTATACTGGAAGCAACGGCTCCGGGTGGATTTCCGGGGCGCTCCGGGCACAGGGAGAGGTGCCCGTTTTCTGCATCCTGCCGCCTGTTCGGGCGGGATGCATTGTGAGGAGAAGGAGTATCACGCGTATGAAGACCGGATTGATCCTGGAAGGCGGTGCCATGCGGGGCATGTTCACTGCCGGTGTTCTGGATGTTCTGATGGAGCAGGGCATCACGGTAGACGGCATGGTAGGTGTTTCGGCGGGAGCAGTGTTCGGCTGCAACTACAAATCCCACCAGATCGGGCGGACCATCCGCTACAACACCACCTATTGCAAGGACAAACGCTATGCCAGCTTCCGCAACCTGCTGCGCACCGGCAACCTGTACAGCGAGGATTTCTGCTACCACGAGGTGCCCGAAAAGCTCGACCCGTTCGATGACAAGGCTTTCCGGGAATCCCCCATGGATTACTTTGTAGTCTGCACCGATGTCCGCACCGGCGACCCCATCTATCATAAGTGCCGCACCGGTGATGCGGAGGATGTGCTCTGGATGGAAGCCTCGGCTTCCATGCCGCTGGCCGCAAAGATCGTCAGGATCGGCCATTACGGCCTGCTGGACGGCGGCGTTGCCGATTCCATCCCCATCCGCTTCTTTGAGTCCATCGGCTACAAGCGGAACCTCATCATCCTGACCCAGCCCAAGGGGTTTGTGAAAAAGAAGAATCCCATGCTGCCCGCCATCCGGGCACGGTATCTGCGCTATCCTGCCTTTGTGGAGGCTGTGGCCGACCGCCATGAGCGCTACAACGAAACCCTGAGCTACATCTCCATGCTGGAGCAGTCCGGCAAGGATTACGTTATCCGCCCGCCCATCCCGCTGGAGATCGGTGCCATGGAGCGTGACCCCGACCAGCTGCGCCGCGTCTACGAGACCGGCCGGGCCGTGGCACAGATCCAGGTGGATAAGATCCGGGCCTTCCTTGAAACTGCAAAGGCAGAAACCGAGGAATGATCACGGTGCTATACTGGGGCAAATCAAAACAGGAGGCACTGATCTATGAACACTCTGGATGCCATTCTCACCCGGCGCAGCTGCCGGGAATTCACCGACAAGCCCATCAAAAGCGAAACACTGCACCAGCTGCTGGAAGCGGCCATGAGCGGACCCAGCTGCGTCAATGCGCGGGATTGGTCCTTCGTGGTGGTGACAGACCCGGAAAAGCTGGCACAGATGGCCGATGCCAATGGCCGCCCTGCTGAGCCGCTGCGGAAAGCTGCCGCCGGTATCCTCGTCTGCGGCGACCTTGACCGTGCGTTCCGCTTTGCAAAGGACTACTGGGTCATTGACGGAGCCATTGCCGCCCAGAACATCTGCCTGGCTGCACAGGAGCTGGGGCTTGGCGCAGTCTGGCTGGGCACCTGGCCCCAGATGGACCGGGTAGAGGCCCAGCAAAAGCTGTTTGCTCTGCCGGAGACCATTGTGCCCCACTCCATCATCGCCCTTGGCTACCCGGAAGCAGACCTTACTGCCCCGCGTGAGAGCCGCTATGAGGATGACCGAGTACATTTTAACCAGTGGTAAATCTGCCAAACGCAAAGGCTGTTCTTCACAAAAAAAAGCATGGCGTGTCATTGTCAAAAATCACAACATGAGCGTTCCTGCTTGATACTTTACCATATTGCTCCTCTTTCATCCAAGTGGAACAGACTGTGCAAAACAGACTTTCCAGCGCGTTTTCGTTCTTTTCCATTATAACACAAACAACTCCATGGCTTCAAAGGTGATTTTCCACAAAGTTTGCATCGTGCAATATGCGCAGAATGACCCGCAGATTTCTTGTGCAAAAGTACCTTTGCAAATTGGGCAGAGAATCGGTATAATGATTTCGTACAACGAGTGGCACTCATGCGTAAGACCGGTTGCATGAGTGCCACTTGTTTTTTTGTTTGTCCTAAAATGGAAAGGTAAGGTGAATCCCATGGAAAGTTCCAATGAATTTCTCGGCACGGAACGCATCGAAAAACTGATGCAGAAGTATGCGATCCCGTGCATTATTTCTCTGCTGGTCGGCGCACTGTACAACATCGTGGACCAGATCTTTATTGCAAACGCCAGTTATCTGGGTTCCTACGGCAACGCCGCCAATACGGTCGTGTTCCCGCTTACGGTGGTGGCGCTGGCCATTGCCGTGATGATCGGTGACGGCTGCTGCGCCTTTGTCAGCATCAGCCTTGGCCAGAACGAAGTTTCCAAGGCAAGGCGGAGCGTTGGCAACGCGGTGGTGATGTGTCTTGTCAGCAGCATCGTTCTGACCGCTGTGTATCTGATCTTTGCAAATACCATTCTCGCCATGTTCGGCGGAACGGTCAACGCCGAGACCTATCATCATTCCCAGGAATATTTCTTCTACATCACGCTGGGTATCCCCTTTTATATGTTCGGGCAGGCCATGAACCCCATCATCCGTGCCGACGGCAGCCCCCGGTTTGCCATGGTGTCCACCCTTGCGGGTGCGGCGCTGAACATCATTCTGGACCCCATCTTCATTTTCGGCTTCCGCTGGGGCATGATGGGCGCGGCGGTGGCTACCGTGATCGGTCAGGTGGTCACTGCTGCGCTGGCGGTATGGTATCTGCTGCACATGAAGATCATTCGCCCGGCGTGGGCTGACCTTCGGCTGAAGGGTTCCATCTGCGGCCGCACCCTGACCCTTGGCATGACCAGCTTTCTTTCTCAGATCAGCCTTGTTGCAGCCATGGCAGCCATCAACAACATGATCCGCAAATACGGCGCACTGGATGCGGTGTTCGGGCAGGAGCAGTACGCCCAGATCCCCATGGCGGTGGTGGGCATCGTGATGAAGTTCTTCCAGATCGTCATCTCCATCGTGGTAGGCATGGCAGCCGGCTGCATCCCCGTGGTGGGCTTCAACATGGGTGCAAAAAAGCCCGCCCGTGTGAAGGAGCTGTTCACGAAACTGCTGCTGGCAGAAGCCGCTGTCGGTGTGGTCGCACTGGTGCTGGTGGAGCTGCTTCCCCGGCAGCTCATCGCCCTGTTCGGTGCCGCCAATGAGAGCGTGTACTACACCGATTTTGCCGTGAAGTCCTTCCGCATCTACCTGTGCATGATCATTCTGGCCTGTGTCAACAAAGCCTGCTTCATCTTCCTGCAGGCCATGGGCAAGGCAGCAGAATCCACCGCCCTTTCCATGGTGCGTGAGGTGGTGTTCGGCGTGGGCTTTGCCCTGCTGCTGCCCCGGTTTTTCGGGCTGGATGGTGTGCTGTACTCCATGCCGCTGTCGGATATCCTGACCTTCCTGATCGCAGGCTATCTGATTCACAAGACCTACCATGAACTGAATACGAAAGGAGAATCCTAATGGAAAAACGGATCATTACCATCAGCCGCGAATTTGGCAGCGGCGGCAGGACCATCGGCAAACTGGTTGCCGAGCACCTGAACATCAAGTGCTACGATGCTGAATTGATCCAAAAGCTCGCCGTGCAAAGCGGCTTTGACGAGAGTTACATCAAAGAAGCCGGAGAGTATGCCCCCGGCGGCTTTCTTGCCTCTGCCTTCACCGACCGCAGCTTTGGCCCCACCAATGAAGATCGTCTTTGGAAGATGCAATATCAGATTATCCGGGACCTTGCCGAAAAGGAGCCCTGCGTGATCGTTGGCCGCTGCGCAGACTACATTCTTCGTGATCGTGCCGACTGCCTGAGGGGATTCATCCATGCCGACATGAAGTTCCGGGCAGACCGCATCGTGCGGGTCTATGGGGAGCGAGAGAACTCTCCCGAAGCCCGGCTAAAGGAGAAGGACAAGCGCCGTGCCGCCTATTACCGTTTCTACACCGATATGAAATGGGGTGATGCCGCCAATTATCATATTGCGTTGGATAGCGGTGTCATCGGCATTGAAAAGTGCGCGGAGATCATTGAAAGTCTGGTTTGAATGAATCGGAGTCTGCTGCCATCCGGCTGCCACTGATCCAGAAGTCAAAACCACCGGCTGAGCCGGTGGCTTGAGTAAGCCCTAGAAGGGCTCCTTACTAGCAAAGCCCCTGCAAGGGGCCACGAGCAAGCATCTTTCATCTGCATTACCTGCCCTACTGCTCTAACGAGCAGTATCATAAAGTGCATCTTCTAAGATGACAATTTCTTTGTCATCTCGCTTCGCTCGAATCTTATAGCTAAAGTATTTTCTTTTCCACCAGCGGAGCTGGTGGTTGTCGCTCGCTCAAGCTACTCAAAACAATGAGGCCGTTCCCTCTCTTTCTCAGAGAAGCGGAACGGCCTCATTTTGTTTATTTTTTCCGGTACTCCCGCGGAGTCATGCCAAAATGCGCCTTGAATGCCCGGTTAAAATAGGAGAGGTTTTCAAACCCGCACCGGGAAGCGATCGTCAGCACTGTCTCGTCCGTAGCATGCAGCGCTTCGGCGGCGGCATTCAGCCGGTATTCGTTCAGAAAGGCAACAAAGCTCTGCCCGGTCATCTGCCGGAACCAGCGCATGAAGTGGCTGGAACTGAAGGAACAGACCCCGGCGGCATCGGCGACCCGAAGCCCTTCGGCATAATGGGCAGAGATCCATTGCAGAACGGCTTTCAGCCGCTGGGTATCGGCAGTTTCCACGGGGAGCTGCTGTTTTCCCTGCGCAATGAGCAGGGAGAGGAAGCGCAGCAGTGCTCCTTTGACCAGCAGCTCATAGCCGGGAAGCTTGGCGCGGTTGGCTTCCTCCACCTCCCGCAGGCAGGCGGCGGCCTGGAGATAACACAGGTCGTTGGGTGTCAGCCGCACAGGCAGCAGCAGCCGTCCGCTTTGCAGCGGAAGCAGGTATTTTTCGGCGCAAAGGTCCTCCGCACCGCCCAGAAGCTCCAGCTCAAAGATGATATTCTCATATTCCATCCGCCGCCCCTCTGCCTGCCGCAGGGCGTGGAGGGTGCCGGGCGTAAAAATAAAGATATCCCCCTGGTAGGCCGGGCAGGACACCGCACCCACCTGCACCAGCCCCGCGCCCCGCTTGACAAAGACCAGCTCCATGCTCTCCTGCCAGTGGAGTGCCACCTGCGGAAAATCTCCCGGAATGGTGCAGGGATACAGATTGAAGGGGAACCGCACGGCACCGTGCTGCTTGGTTTCCTGCAATGATGCCTGATTTTGCATCTTCTCACCTCCAGATGATAGGATTGTACCACAATTTGCACTTTTAAGGCAAGATTTCGATTGTTTTATCTGGTATATCTTGCATTATAGATGTCAAACCTGTTTTCCGTAGCAAAGGAGGAGCCATTATGAGCTTTACCGAAACATTACAGAGTATCACCGGCAAGCTGCTGGCGGACTGCACCGATCAGGAGCTGTATCTGGCACTGCTGGAGCTGGTGCGGCAGAAGAGTGCCGACCACGTGCAGCCCGTCACCGGACGCAAGCTGTATTATATCAGCGCCGAATTCCTCATCGGCAAGCTGCTGTCCAACAACCTCATCAATCTGGGGTTGTACGAAGAAGCCCGGGATGCACTGGCCGCTGCCGGAAAGCGCCTTTCGGACATTGAAGAGGTGGAGCCGGAGCCTTCTCTCGGCAACGGCGGTCTGGGCCGTCTGGCTGCCTGCTTCCTGGATTCGCTGGCAACGCTGAACCTGCCCGGCGACGGCGTGGGCCTGCGGTATCACTTTGGCCTGTTCCACCAGTCCTTTGAGGATGGTGTGCAGAACGAAAAGCCCGACCCCTGGCTCACCGCCCACAGCTGGGCCGAAAAGACCGATGTGACCTACCCGGTGGAGCTGGCGGGCAAGGAATACACTGCCCGGCTGTACAAGCTGGCTGTCACCGGTTACGAGGGCCGCACCAACACCCTGAATCTGTTCGATCTGGATACCATCGACGAGAGCATCGTCCATGACGGCATTGCCTTTGACAAGACCGCCATCGACAAGAACCTGACCCTGTTCCTCTACCCGGACGACTCCGATGAGGCAGGCCGCCGTCTGCGGGTGTATCAGCAGTACCTCATGGTTTCTGCCGGTGCCCAGCTCATTCTGGCAGAGTGCGCTGCCCGGGGCTGCAATTACCACGATCTGGCCGACTACGCCGCCATCCAGATCAACGACACCCACCCCAGCATGGTCATCCCGGAGCTGATCCGGCTGCTGGGGCAGCGGGGCATTGAGTTTGAGGAAGCTGTGGAGATCGTTACCAAGACCTGTGCCTACACCAACCACACCATTCTGGCCGAGGCACTGGAAAAGTGGCCCCGCGCCTATCTGGATGCAGTGGTGCCCCAGCTGATGCCCATCATTGAAAAGCTGGACGCACTGGCCCGCACCCGCACCGAGGACGAGAGCCTTGCCATCATCGACAAGGACGACCGGGTACACATGGCCCACATGGACATCCACTTCACCCATTCCACCAACGGCGTGGCAGCGCTGCACACCGAGATCCTGAAAAATTCCGAGCTGCACGGCTTCTATGAGCTGTACCCGGAAAAGTTCAACAACAAGACCAACGGTATCACCTTCCGCCGCTGGCTGCTGGAATGTGACCCGCGCCTGACCGCCACGCTGGAAAAGCACATCGGTTCCGGCTTCCGCAAGGACGCTGCCGAGTTGGAGAAGCTGCTGGCCTTCGCCGACGACGAAGCCGTGCTGGGCGAGTTGACCGCCGTGAAAAAGGCCAACAAGGCAGCGCTGGCAGACTGGCTGCTGCGCACTCAGAAGGTGGCAGTGAATCCCGATGCCATGTTCGATATCCAGTCCAAGCGGCTGCACGAGTATAAGCGTCAGCAGCTGAACCTGCTGTACCTCATCCATCAGTATTACGAGATCAAGGCAGGGCATCTGCCTGCCATGCCGCTGGTGAGCATCTTTGGTGCCAAGGCTGCTCCTGCCTACACCATTGCCAAGGACATCATCCATGCCCTGCTGACCCTCTCCAAGGTCATCGCCGCAGACCCGGAGGTGTCCAAGTGGCTGCAGGTGGTATTTGTGGAAAATTACAACGTCACCGCTGCCGAAAAGCTCATCCCTGCCTGTGACCTGTCCGAGCAGATCAGCCTTGCCTCCAAGGAGGCCTCCGGCACCGGCAACATGAAGTTCATGCTGAACGGTGCGCTGACGCTGGGCACCATGGATGGTGCCAATGTGGAGATCAGCCAGCAGGTGGGCGAAGAGAACATTTATATCTTCGGCCAGACCTCCGATCAGGTCATCCACCGCTACGCCGTGGGCGATTACGACCCGGCCCAGTGGGTGGAGGGTGATGCCAACATCCGCCGCGCCATCAGCTTCCTCACCGGCCCGGAGATGCTGGCTGCCGGCCATGCCGAAAACCTGACCCGCCTGCACAATGAGCTGATCCACAAGGACTGGTTCCAGACCCTGCCGGACTTCAACGCCTATGTCGTCCGCAAAGGGCAGGCCCTCAGCGATTACGCCTGCGACCCCATGGGCTGGCGGCGCAAGTGTCTGGTGAACATTGCCAAAGCTGGGATGTTCTCCTCCGACCGCACCATTGCCGAGTATGACCGCGACATCTGGCATCTGGGGAAGTAATCGTTTTTGCTTTACGTCATCCCAGCATCCAGCAGTTTCTTGTAGAAAATGCACTGCTTTCTGTGGGAAGAGCTATCATTTCGGTACGCCGGAGCATCTGCGGACGCTCCGGCGTACCATTTTTACAGGGAAGACTTCTGCTCCAACAGGTCTGTCATGCTGCGCAGGCTGATGCCAAGGGTGGAAAGGTTATGCAGCATGGCGCTGGTGGCAGGGGGCAGGATGCCCAGAGCCCCCAGAAGGATGAGGGCCGAGTTGAAGCTGAGCACAAAGCGGTAATTGCTGCCCACCCGCTTTTGCAGGGCGTTGGCAATGGCTTTTAAGGTCACCAGCTCTTCCAGACTGTCGGCGCGGATGGTCACATCGGCAATCTCCCGGGCGATGGCGGCACCGGAATGGATGGCGATGCCGATATCTGCCGCCGACAAAGCGGGCGAATCGTTGATGCCGTCGCCGATCATCACAACTGTATGTCCCTCGGCTTTTGCATCGCGGACAAAGGCGGCCTTATCCTCCGGCAGCACCTCCGCAAAGCAGCGGTCTACCCCCACCTGCGCCGCAATGGCGCGGGCAGTGCGGTCACTGTCGCCGGTCATCATGACGGTCTGAGTGATGCCCAGCTTTTGGAGCTGGCGCAGCACCTGTGCCGCCTCCGGGCGCAGGGGGTCTGCGATGCAGATAACCCCCACCAGCACCCCGGATGCTGCCAGATACAGGTGGGAATACTGCGGATCCAGCCCATCAAACTTTGCCTGTTCCCCCGCCGGGATGGTGCAGCCCTCGTCCTCGAAAATAAAGTGAGCGCTGCCGATGACCACCCGCTTGCCCCCTACCCGGCTGGCAATGCCATGGGCCACGATGTACTCCACCTCGGAGTGCATCTCTTCGTGAGAGATTCCCCGCTCCTTGGCAGCACGGACGACGGCGTTTGCCATGGAATGGGGGAAATGCTCTTCCAGACAGGCGGCAAGCTGCAATACCTCCTGCTCCCCGCAGCCGGAGAAAGGCACCACCTGCACCACCTGCGGGGTGGCACGGGTGAGGGTGCCGGTCTTATCGAACACGATGGTGTCCGCCTTTGCCAACGCTTCCAGATACTTGCCGCCCTTTACGGTGATGTGGTATTCCCCGCACTCCCGCATGGCAGAGAGCACCGCCAGCGGCATGGAAAGCTTCAGCGCACAGGAGAAGTCCACCATCAAGATTGAGATGGCCCGGGTGACGTTGCGGGTAAAGGCATAGGTAGCCACCGTACCGGCAAGGCACCACGGCACCAGACGGTCGGCCAGCAGCAAAGCCCGATTTTCGGTGCCGGACTTGAGCTTTTCCGATTCCTCGATCATCGCCACGATCTTATCGTAGCGGTTGGCACCGCCCTCTGCCTTGGCCACAAGGACGCATTCGCCCTCTTCCACCACTGTTCCGGCGTAAACGGTGGCACCGGTGGTCTTGCGCACCGGCATAGATTCGCCGGTCAGGGCAGCTTGGTTCACCATGGCTTCGCCTTCCAGCACCATGCCGTCCAGCGGGATCATGTTGCCGGAGCGCACCACCACTTCGTCCCCGGCGTGGACACGGGTCAGCGGTACCAACACCTCGCCCTGCGGGGTGCGCACCCAGACCTTATCCACGTTCAGCGCCATGCTGCGGGCCAGGTCGTCCAAGCTCTTTTTCCGCGTCCACTCCTCCAGCAGACTGCCCACCGTCAGCAGGAACATCACCGACCCTGCGGTGCTGTAATCCCCCCGCAGGAGGGAGGCGGTGATGCTGAGCGCATCCAGCACCTCAACTTCCAGCTTGCGGTGCAGCAGGCAGCGGATGCCTTTCCAGACAAAGGCGATGGAGCGCCACACCGTATATGCCGCCGCGATGGGCGCGGGCAGGAACACCTTGCGGAACACCCGGCCCGCCACAAGGTTGACCATCTTCTCCTGATATTCCTGATTGATTTTCCGGCTGTCGTGGGAAGTGACCAGCACCTCTAATTCTTCGTTGTCAAAGCGGTAGGCTGCCAGCAGGGCGGCAGCATCCTTCCGACTGCCCCGGTAGGTCAGCACCACATCTCCGGTGCGCTCGTAAACGGTGGCTTTTTGAATGTTGTCCTGCCCGTTCAGGTAGGCTTCCAGCACATCTGCCCGGTGCAGGGTCATCTGCACGGCGCAGACGTGCACCCGCATCCGTCCCTTACCTTCATGTAAGATCGTACATTTCATTGCTTTTCTTACCCCTCTGCGTAAAAAAGAGCCGCCTAAAGCGGCGGCTCCGTTGCGACATATCACTCTGCGGACTGCTCTGCGGGCTGTTCAGCCGTATCCTCGATAACCTCCTGTGCAGCCTCGGCGGCGCGGCTCTCGTTGATGGCCTTTGCATCGGCAAGGATGTCACCGGCCTCTTCCTGCACCTTGTTCACAGTCTGCATGGTGCAGTCCTTCATCCGCAGCACCGCAGCGGTGGTCTGGGTGTAGACCTTTTTGGCGTCCTTGCTGGACAGCACCTTGAAGCCGGCAGAGCCGAACACCACACCACCCAAAAACAGTGCAAGCTTTTTTGTATCAAACATATTTACCCCTCGTTTCTGTGTTTCCTATCTGAGCGCCCATCCCCTTGAGCGGGGCAGGCTCTTTATCTCTGTATTGTAGCACGCTTTCGGACTTTTTCAATGGTTTTCACCGATGTTAGGACGTATTAACATTGTTAGCAGAAGCTTGATATGGAGGATCATTTTCGTCATGCTCACTTGCAGAGATCAGCAGAACGTGCCTTGTCCGGTGCTTTCAGCTCGGCACTGCGGGCGTTGTAGGCTTCTGCCATCTCCCGCTCCAGAACCTCCAACCCTTCCCGGTTGTGGTACAGTTCCATGAACAGTCATTCCAGCTCGTCCTTGTGCTTGGCAAACCGGACTGCAAAATTATCTTGACTTGTCATCTTTCTTTATCCTTTTCGTGTAAGATGAAGCTGCACGCTGGGGTAATCGCCAAACAGCTGCGGCAGGACAAGTCCCGCATACAGCAGGGTGCTGCCGCTGAACCGCATCCCTTTGTGAATGCCGTCCTCTACGTCGTGGGCATACTGAGAGCCGAAATAGTCGATGCCGTCCAACTCATACACAGCATCTTCTTCCAGCCCACGGAAGCACAGGTGGATGGGCAAGGGATTCGCCTGCGGATGAGTCACCACCAGATTCAGCAGTGCCTCGCTGCCGTCCTCTGCGGCAAACTGCCAAGCCGTGAAATATGCGTTTTCTGCCGGGTCGGTCAGCCGGTAATAATCGCCGGTGCGGATCAGGTCGTTCAGCCGCTTGAACCGCTTGATCTGGTTTTTCACTGCGGTGCACTCGGCGCGCTTTAATTTGCCCAGATCCAGCTCGTAGCCAAAGGTGCCGCTCATCGCCACCACAGCGCGGGTGTCAATGGGCGTAGTGCGGCCGGTCTGGTGGTTGGGGCAGGCTGAAACATGGGCACCCATGGTGCAGACCGGATAGCCAAAGGAGGTGCCGTGCTGGATCGTCAACCGTTCAATGGCATCGGTATCATCACTGCACCAGATCTGGGGGTAGTAGCACAGCATTCCGGCATCAAAGCGTCCGCCGCCGCCTGCGCAGCCCTCGAACAGCACCTCCGGGAAGCCCTGCGTCAGCCGTTCTGCCAGCGCATAAACGCCCAGCATATAGCGGTGCATGATCTCACCCTGCTGCTCGGCAGGGAACGCACGGCTGTACACATCGCTCATGCTGCGGTTCATATCCCACTTGATATACTCGATGTGATGCTCCCGCAGCAGCTTACCGATCGCCTCTGCCAGATAGTCTACCACCTCCGGGCGGGAGAGATCCAGCACCAGCTGGTTGCGCCCCATGGCGGGCTTGCGTCCGGGCAGGGTCAGCGCCCAGTCCGGATGGGTGCGGTACAGCTGGGAGTTCTCGTTGACCATTTCCGGCTCAATCCACAGGCCGAATTTCATACCCAGCGCATTGATCTGCCCGATCAGCGGGTCCAGTCCGCCGGGCAGCTTTTCGCAGTTCACAGTCCAGTCACCCAGACCCTGATTGTCGTCATTCCGGGTACCAAACCAGCCATCGTCCAGCACCATCATCTCCACGCCGAGAGAGGCCGCTTTTTCAGCGATCTTTACGATCTTTTCGGTGTTGAAATCAAAATAGGTGGCCTCCCAGTTGTTGATCAGCACCGGGCGGCGCTTGTCCTTCCATGGGCCGCGGCAGATGTTGCGCCGCAAAAAGCGGTGGTACTGCTGGGAAAGCGGGGTCAGACCCTCTGCCGCAAAGGAGAGGATCACCTCCGGGGTATCAAAGGTCTCGCCCGGCTTCAGGTTCCACGCAAAGCGTTCCTCCTGAATGCCGCTCACTACCCGGACAAGCCCGGTCTGAGAGCGCTCCACGTCCATCTGGTAGCTGCCGGAATAGACCATCATCACCCCGTAGCAGGCACCGCTGGTCTCCGTTGCATCCTGCTGGCAGAGGATCAGGAAGGGGTTATTGTGGTGGCTGGAGCTGCCCCGCACCGAAGAAATGGTCTGGATATTGGTGCCCACAGCTTCTCGCTCCAGCTGCCGTTCCATGGCGTGTCTGCCGTGGAAATGCAGCAGATCCCATCTGCCAAAAGGCAGATCCAGACAGGCAGATGCCGCCTTGTCCAGCCGCAGCGGGTTATCTCCGTGGTTTGTCAGCCGCGCCGCACGGGTGATGACATCCTGCTGTGCAAACACGCCGTACAGCAGTTCCAGCGTCAGACCGGTGGTCTCGTCCTGCATTCGGACGATCAGGGTCTCGGCATCGTTTTCCTCTGCGTGGGCACAGGGTAGACCGGTCAGCTGATATTTGCTCGCCTCCACCGTGTGGCTCACATAGGTAAAGTCTGCGCCAAAGGCACCACGGCTGTCAGCCACCGTCAGGCAGGACAGACGGAAATCGCCCACGTTGCAGCCGGTATACTCCTGCGGGAGCAGATCCGGGGAAATGCCCCGGTGGGTACGGTAAGCGTAGTAATCCGGCGAGAATCCCCGGTCTGTGCGGGGATACAGCTGCATCAGATCGCCTGCACCGATTTTTTTACCATAATACAGGTGCAGAAGATGTCCCAGCGCATCCACCTTCATGTGGTAGCTGGTATGGGCGGTCTCCAATACAAAAATGCGGGAGTCAGAATCAAATCGAATGCTCATTGGTTCAACACCTCAAAGAATTATTTCCAACAAAAATGCCGACAGACAGGCGGTCGTATTGGAACGGCTACCCGCCTGTCGGCTATGATGAAGGAGAAATGTGAATTGCTTATTTACCGCCGGTCATGGCAATGCCCTGAATAAACTGCTTTTGGAAGATCAGGTACAAGATCACCATGGGGATCATGGCCAGCAGGCTGCCTGCCATCAGCACCGGGAAGTTGGTGGTGTACTGACCGTTCAGGGTAGAAAGGCCGGCAGACAGGGTCATCATGTTCAGATCGGTGTTACAGATCAGAGGCCACATCAGGTCGGCATAAGCGAACACCGCCGTAAAGATGGCCAGCGCTGCCATGCTGGGGCCGGTCAGCGGCAGCATGACCTTGACGAAGGTCTGCCACTTGTTGCAGCCGTCCAGATACGCTGCCTCTGCGATCTCGTTGGGGATGCCCAGATACGCCTGCCGCAAAAAGAAGGTGCCGAAGGCGCTGACCAGACCGGGGAATACCAGCGCGAAAATGGAGTTGGTGGCCCCCATCTTTGCCAGCATCTGGTACTGCGGAATAATGAAGATCTGGCTCGGCAGCATCATCTGGATCAGCACCAGACCGAACAGCAGTTTTTTGCAGGGAAATTCCAGCTTGGCAAAGGCATAGCCTGCCATGGAGCTGAACACCACTGCAAAGATCACGCGGAACAGGATCAGCAGACCCGTATTGAGGTAGAGGTTGGTAAAGGGCAGGCTCTGCAATGCCTTGACAAAGCTGTCCAGATTCCAATGGGAGGGAAGGATCTGCGGCGGGATCGCCATAGACTCGGCCTGCGTCTTGAAGCTGGTGAGCACCATCCATACAAAGGGAAAGATCATGCTGATGCTGCCGAGGATCAAGACCAGATAGGTAAAGAACGTTACGACATTCTTTCTGGTTTTCAGACTGGCATTCATAGTTTACACCTCGTAATTGACCCACTTCTTCTGACCGATGAACCGCACCAGCGTGACCAGACCGATCAGCAGCACGGTCCACACCACAATGGCCGATGCGTAGCCCTTATTGCCGGCAACAAAGCTCTCGCGGTAGAACAGGTACATCAGGCTCTGTGCGCTGGTCAGCGCAGGGTTCGTCTGCTCCACCATCATGTAGATCAGATCGTAGACCTTCAGGGAAGCCATCAGGCGCATAATGAGCACCACAAACAGGGTGGGCGACACCATGGGCAGCGTAATGCTGAAGAACTGGCGGATCTTGGATGCACCGTCCAGCTCGGCGGCTTCGTACAGGGACTGGGAAATGTTCTGGATGCCGGACAGCAGCAGCACGGCATCGTAGCCGATGGAGCTCCAGATGGAAACGATAGCACAGGTGACCAGAACGATCTTGGGGTCGGTCAGCCAGCGGATGTTCGTGCCAAGGACCTGATTCAGAATGCCATACTCCGCATTGAAGATCCACTTCCAGACCATTGCAACCGCAGCAGGAGCCACCACCATGGGCAGGAAGAAGATGGCGCGGAAAGCGGTCTTGCCCTTGATCTTTGCGTTCAGCAGCACTGCCACGATCAGCGCCAGAAAAACGCCCACCGGCACAGTGAGGATGCAGAAGTAGATGGAGTTCCAGTTTGCCTTCCAGAATTCCGCATTGCGGAACATTTCAAGGTAGTTTTCCAGACCGCAGAACTGATAGGCTCCAAAGGCTTTCGTCTTGGAAAAACTCATGTAGATGGTCTGGAAGAACGGGATAATATTCAGGATCATCAGACCGAGGATGGTGGGAGCTACCATGACCAGCCCCCAGAAACGCCCATCCCGGCCCAGCTTTGATGTGCTTTTCATTTGGTTCCTCCCAAGCTGCATTTTCAGCCCGCACTGGCCTGATCCACGATGTCCTGCATCTTCTGCAGGCCGGTTTCGATATCCTCGGTACCTGCGTAGATCTTCAGCAGCTCATCATTGACCTTGCTCTTCCACTCCGGGCGAGAGGCGTTGTTGACGCTCTGGATGCTGTACTCAAACATCTCAATGAAGCACTGGATATTGATGGGATACTCTGCAAAGCAGCCTGCCCAGGTATCCTCCAGACCCTGATAGGCAGGGATGGCCGCACCGCTTTCGCCCTGAATGCGCTGGCCCTCCTCGCTGCCGAAGAACTTCAGGATATCCTTCACGGTATCCAGATTTTTGTTGCTGGCAGCAGTCGCGTAGCACAGACCGTTGGAGATGGTCGCACGACCGTCTCCGCTTTCCGGGTCGGGGCACTTGGGCAGAACGGCCACATCCCACTTGCCCACCATTTCGGGGTAGTTCTGCAGCTCGGCAAGGATGTTCCAGTCGCCTTCCAGGAACATTGCGCCCTTCTCGGAGAAGAAGGCAGTGCCGGGAGCGGTCTCGGCAAAGTAGGTCTGGTCCGGGCACCAGTCGTTCTGCTGGAGACCGATGTAGAACTTCATTGCCTTTTCGGTGGCGGGCTGGGTAAAGCCCGCCTTAGTCTTGTCCTCGTTCAGGATGTAGCCGCCGGCCTGATACACAAAGTTCCAGTAGCCAAGCTGGTCATCGGCGTATGCCATATAGCCGTACTTGCCGGTGGCAGCGTAGATCTTCTCGGATGCGCTGACCAGATCGTCCCAAGTCCAGTTCTCGTCCGGGTAAGCTACACCGGCAGCATCGAACATCTCCTTGTTATACACCAGACCGACCGTGTCCTTGTCCTTGGGGACTGCATACAGGGTACCGTTGGAGCCCATGGCGTTGGACAGCGAGATCTCCGAGAACTTGTCCTTCTCCACAATGTCGGAGCAGTCTGCCAGCATCCCGTTGTCGGCATACTTCAGCAGCTCGTTGGTGTGCATCCAGAAAATATCCGGCATCTGGTTGCTGGTGGCGGCAGCCTCCAGCTTGGTCCAGTATTCGTTCCAGCTGGTGACCTGCACCTCAATGCTGACCTCCGGGTGCTGCTGGGTGTAGGCCGCACACATAGCCTCCATGCCTTCCTTCTGTGCAACGTCCCAGATCTGGAAGGTCAGTGCCTTCTTGCCGCCGGAAGAACCGCTGCCGCTGTTGCCGCCGCAGGCTGCCAGCATGGATGCGGCGCTCATTGCTGCCATTGCCTTTACGAATTGTCTGCGAGAGATCCTCATTTTTGTTCTCCTCCAAAGTCCTTATTCCGTAGGGTGATCTTCGTACTGTGTCGCACCGGCCGGGTCGATTTTCTTGCTTTTGTCAGCTCTTACAAAAGCAGCGAGAAAATTTTGTGCATCATCACATTGCACAGTTTCTTTTCTCTTGTTGTGCCATTATTATACTATCTGCCAGTGGTTTCGTAAATGCAAAAATGCGACTTGTTATATCTCAATTTGAAGGAATACTGCGAATTATGTTGAAGTCATCACGCATTTTGGTATATAATAAGAAAAAGCGGACGGGAGGCATCTTGTATGCAAGATTGTACAAAAAGAAACGTATCAACGGAAACAAAATTAAGGTTCCATGTGTTTCAGGATGAGCGATTCGTCGATCTCAACTTATACCAATATGGCTGGGAGCAGACAGAGCCTCTACACTCCTATGGTCCCTATGCCCGCAACCACTATCTGTTCCACTATGTCATCTCCGGCAAAGGGCTTCTGCTTGCAAACGGACAGGAATACGCCATCGAGGGCGGGCATGGTTTTCTGATCACTCCGGGTGAGGTCACTACCTACCGTGCCGATGAACAGGATCCGTGGGAATACACATGGATCGAGTTTGACGGTCTGCGTGCCCACGAAGCCCTGAACCTTGCAGGCATCAGCGGACAAAACCCTGTGTACTCGCCTGCAAGCGCTAAAGCCGGGCAGCTGTTGCAAGAGCAGATGCTCTTCCTTGTAAATCACAGTCAGGACAGCCCCATGCGTCAGATCGGCTACAGCTTTCTGTTTCTGGATCAGCTTGTACAGTCCTCTGCCTCCCATCAGGCACAAAGTCCCCGCCGCCTGCGGGACTTCTATATGAAGGAGGCTCTGTCCTTCATAGAGCAGCATTACAGCGAAGATATTTCCATCGAGGATATCTCCTCCTTCTGCGGGCTGAACCGCAGCTATTTCAGCAAGGTGTTCCGGGATACCATGGGCGAAAGCCCGCAGGGGTTCCTGCTGCACTACCGCATGGCACGGGCGGCACAGCTGCTGACCGAAAGTCGCCTGCCCATCAGCACCATCAGCACCATGGTCAGCTATCCCAATCAGCTTCACTTTTCCCGTGCGTTCAAAAATATATATGGCATCAGCCCACGGGACTATCGTGCAAAGCATCTTGCACTATAAAAATTGGTCTCATTCTCCGCTATACGCCTTTCGTTTTTCCGACATATAAAAAAGCCCCATTTGTCAGACCGAATACCGTCGGACAAATGGGGTGTTGTTCATTTAGGGACGCACCCTGTTTTTTTATTTTGCCTTTAATCTTCTAACCAATGGCTCCCGGTTATGGTTTTCAAGTATTTCTCCGGGTCGCCATTCAAAATCAAGTCCGCATAGCCTAGCGGGTCATTATAGATGAGACAGTCTAACTCCGACCTCTGCGCCATGGTCACGTCCAGTGCATCCTCGACCCCGGTGCAGTCGATAGAAATCTTTCTCCCATCCCGGAGCAGAACCTCCACGCAGCCGGTGTCCATGTTGAATTTGCAAGCTCTTTCATCGTACTTCATGTTTGTGTCCTTTCTGCCTTATGGCACTCTTACAGTGGTCTGTCGTGCTTTCTTATGATAAGGTCTAGGACGTTTTTCGATGGAAGCAATGGATTCATTCTGTTTTCCGAAAAACACAAAAAATCCGAACCCTTCTCCTATTGGAAAAAAGTTCGGATTTTGTTGTTGTGGTGCACCTCCAGGGACTCGAACCCTGGGCCCACTGATTAAGAGAAACCAACGTGCAACAATCGTCAATTCCCAGAATTACGCAAATTCGTTATTTTTATCGTTTCACCGTAAATTTGCGTTTTGCATCTGCTGCATTCTTTGCACCTGTTATCCTCTCTTGCATCCGTTATCCAGCCGTTCCGGTGTGCAAAAAGTGTGCAAAAATGTGCAGAGCCAAAATCAGCCCTTAAAAATCGTACCTGTTTTTTATGCAATGGGGTGAAAATGAGCCGATTTCATCCGGCGAATGACGCACCCGATATTACCAGTTTATACCACACATCAAATGTACATCAACAACTACGATTCATGGCAGGGATTTGGACAATCGAACAGACACCGCCTTATTATATAGCAGGTACACTATGGAAGCATGGTGTACCTGCTCCTTTTGTTTTATCTAGGATACAGCGAATCAATAAGTCGTTCAAAATCTTCATGCAATTCATAACGCGCTAATTTTAGTTTGAAGGAATTATCGTAACTCTTGCCCTCATCTTTTTTCAACGCATTCCATGCTTCAATTTGAATATTAGTTAGCTTCGGTGCCGATGGATCATACTCATAATCAATTTTTTTATCACATTGCAATTCGGCAACTTCATTTAGTAACGTTTCTCCGTATGTTCGTTTTAATTCCTCATAACGTTGAATATCGTCATAGTAAGCCGCATCCAGCTCTTTTAAGTCCCTAATGAACGTTGGAAACTGCTCAGCCATTAAGAGATTGTTGATAATGCGTTGATATGTTCCCGCTTGCTTTCCCCACTCAATGCAGTCATGCGAAGAACCTGTAATATATTTAATGACGTTCCCAGTTCCCTCAATGATTCCCAAGTATTTACAAGTTCGTTCCATCTCAAATGTTTCATAGTCAGTTTCTCCTGTAAGGTAGCCAACGGTCACATTGAAAAAAGTCGCAATTTTTTTCATAGTTGGGTATTCTGGAAAACCAATCATTTTTCCTTTCGCTGATAAGGTTCCTACGTTTATCCACCTGCTGACATCTGCTTGATTGCCCACCCCAAAGGTTTCTTTGAATTTTTGCGCAAATTCTTTCTGTGTCCCAAAGTTCTTCTTGATAAGCTTTCCGAGGCGCTCATTCCAAATTCTGGCTAATAACTGCGTCTCATTTGATGTCTCGCAGCAAAAATTAGTATTCATTTAAATTTTTCTCCTGATTTCTACATAAATTATCTGTATTAGAATTGGCTTCATCATATTGACGTTTATAAGCTTATCATATATACTGGAAGTGGTCAAGGGATTTAGAGCGTATTGACATCAAATGGTAACAATCTTAGTTATGGAAGTGAGGTAAACCTTATGGAGTGTATTCCAGTTTCCGTCTTGTTGGCAAGTGATGGAAAAACCTGTGCACAAATCACACACATTCTCAAAATTTTGGGGAACGGCAGTATGCAAGAAGGGCTCCAAAACTTTTATGCTTATGCAGAAGGACACGGCCTTCTGCAAGGCCGTTTACAAGGAGCAGCAGGTATGCTTTGTGTTTCAATCACTTTATATTTTATCCTTAACAGCTGGAAAATGAAACAGAGTCTTGATAATAAGGAGCACTCTCTTCAAGCGGCTATCAAGGAAAGTTCCCAAGTTGATGAAACCAATGTAGACGCTCAGGATTTTTCAAAACAGTGAGCGGCACAGCCGAGTTTCTATTATGAGCAGTGCACAAAAAAGAACTTAAATTTTCAGGCTTTTACTAATTGAAAGCATTCCCACACTTGTATATATTTAATAAAAATAAAATCGGAGGACTTACATATGAGCGGACGTTTTCCTAATGTGGACTGGTGGTGCGATTATTGTGGTGCATTATTAAATTACCAAAATGGTTTTGATGACAGTAATGACACTTGGGCTTGCACGGAATGCGGCACAATTAATCGAATTTCTGCCTCCGAAATCTACGAATCCCATAAGGACTACAGAAAAAAGAATCATTTGGATTAACACGGAAAGGAAACATCAATGCACGAACTTTTAGCAAAATCCGACCGTCAGCTGGGTATGTGCCTGCGGATGTTGTATGACGAGGGGATTCCCGGTCCGCTGGACGTCCACTCGGAGATCAACGACAAGGGCAAGATGGAGTTTCATGTGCTCCTTCCCGTGGATGACGAAACGTTTGAGCGACTGCAGAAGCGGTTTGAGACCATGGTACGGTAACCTGATTCTGATTCCCAAAACCTTGTCAAGAGGGCTGGCACCGTCCAGCCCTCTCTCTTTTTGCTAAAGTTTTCCTTGTTTTTTCTAGCAAGCTGCCGAAATCAGCACATCATCAAAGTTTTTTGTTGACACATTGCGATTTTTGTGGTAATCTATCCCAACAATTTAATATAACATATTTACTTAGAGTTCCAGCTCGGCTCCCAAAGGAGCCGGAGCAAGTTTTTAACTTTCTTATCGCTACATAGCAAACCCGAACCAAGGCCATCCCTGAAGGGATGGTCAGGTTCAGGTTGTTGTGTGGCGATTTTTTATTGCCAAATTCAGCACCGTACCTTGACAACCGCATGACCGTCTGCATGGGATACCCGGCGATGACCCCGCAAGGGAGAGCTGGAAAACGCCGCCGGAAGGGGGGCAGGAAAGCCATGCAGGGAGAACGGCAACCGCCATCCACTCA
>NZ_JAFREI010000007.1:0-127220 GCF_017377595.1 Faecalibacterium sp. Marseille-Q0746
GCAAGGTCAGCGGGAGTTGACTTGTCAACCTCAATCGGAATCCTATTGCCCGTATCGGATGCTGTGACAAAATATTGCAAAGTCATAATGCCCACCTTCTTTCAGTTTTATTATAACGAAAGAACGACAGACTTTCAAGAAAGAAAATCGCAAAGAGAGTGAAAGTGTGAGCGCAAGAACCGTCCCGTGGCCACAAATTTTCAGTTGTTGAAAATTCTTGCTCCCTTTGGAACAGCTTCTTGTTGGGGTGTGCGGTGCCCCAAACCCTGCTGTTGAGGTTGCGACAAACCAGGAGTTATCGAACCGCACTTGTGATTTCTTCTAATGTGTCCTGGCGAAGCCACTTTCCAAATACTTGAGAATTCTTTGACGGCAGATAACCCAAATTCGTATATCCCAGCTTCTTCAAAAGGCTCATACTTGGAATGTTCTCTCTTTCAGTAAAACAGATAAAATCCCACTGAGGATAGTGCTTGTGTAAATACTCAATTAAAGAGGACAAGGCTTCATAGGCGTAACCGTTTCGGTGAACTTTATAAGAAAATGTGTACCCTAAAGAAATTGTGCCCTCGTTAGGCATAACGACGATTTCGCCAATCATGACATCCGTTTCTCTTAATGCAACACTAATCATAGTCGGCGATGCGATATTCAGGGCATTGTCTTTATTACGCTCGATCAAAGCAACAATATCCTTATAATCTTTCGTCTGGCCTCGTTGATATTTCGAGCATCGCTCGTTATTTCGATAATCAACCATCTGAATCGTATCTTTAGGACTTACATTTCTTAGTCTGAGCCGATTTGTTTCTAAAAAGGTCATCTTCTCATCCTTTCACATTCCGGCTTATGGGCCGAGTAGCCCTTTCTCAAAACCTCCTGTAAACAAAAAACGTACCCGAACCCTTTCTCATAGAGAATTGGGTTCGAGTACGAACTGTATGGTGGGCCAGCCAGGACTTGAACCCGGGACCAAGCGGTTATGAGCCGCCAGCTCTGACCAACTGAGCTACTAGCCCCCATTGCCCGGTTTGCCGGGCGCACAAGTAAGTATAACAAAAAACGCGCGAAATGAAAAGCGTTTCGGGCAAAATTATTTTGTGCGGTGGGCTTCCAGCTTCTGCTGCATGAACTTGTCCAGCATTTCCTGCGGAAAAAGCGGCTCCTTGTAGCCAAAGGCCTCCCGGATGAAGATCAGGGTGGCGATGGTCTGCCGCCCGGGGTCAAGCCGGAGGGTATACAGGGTGTCCAGCGGCTGCTGGGTAGGCTGGTGCAGGGTCAGGTGGAGCAGGAAACCGCCATCGTTCTCACGGCGGCACTCGTAGGCGAACTCGTCGTCCGGGCTGTGCTGGTCCAGCCGGTCGAAGCAGTCGTCCAGCGGCAGGTCGGTGCGGAATTCGGAAAGGCCGCTGGGGCCATACTGGCTGCGGCGGGCGTTTTCCCGCCGGGTGAGCAGAAAAACGATGCAGCCCAGAGCGGCCGCCAGCAGGATGAGTGAGAATACAACGTTCATGGGTCCCTCCGCAGATTTTGAATCATGTTTTCCTTATTGTAACACAACCTGCGGAAAATTGTGTTATAATATTTGAAACAATCCAAATTTTTGCTGGAGGACTTCCCCTATGAAGCTCAAATTCACCCATAAGACCTGGTATTTCTTCCTGCTGTGCGCGGCAGCGGCATCCATGCTCAACGGCTTTGCCGTGCTGGGCGGCATGGATTTTTCTTTTCTGGAGATGGTGGCGTTCTGCATCACCGGCATCACCATCCTGTTTCTGGCCGCTGAAAAGGGCTCTGACCCCAAGAACAAGCGCAACTATTTCCTGATCTTTGTCCTGCTCATGCTCAGCTATGTGCTGGGCGGCTGGGCAGCCTACTTATTTTCCGCACTGGTCTGGCCCGCCCTGCTGGCACTGGAGTACCAGAAGGGCAGGCCCATCCAGCGCCAGCTGCAGCTGGTGGGTGCCGCTGAGGCGTTCCACCTGCTCTTTGTCCTGCTCACGGTCTACGGCGGCATGGCAGGCCTGAGCTTCTGGGCCAATCTGCTCTGGGTGCTGCTGGCCTGCGCCCGGGGCTGGGCGGCACTGAGCCTGTACAAGATGCAGGAGGAAGACGCATGACCCAGCGGCGGCGGAACCGGCACCGCAAGCGCCGGGTTGGCCGCCGCGCCTTCCTGATCGGACTGGGCGGGTCTGTATCTGCCGCCCTGACGTATTATCTGCTGCGTTCTATCCCGGCAGGAAACAATGCGGAGCCTGCGCCATCACCACAGGCTGCCCCCAACCCTGCCCTGCCCAGCGGCGAGTGGCGGGCGGTGTGGGTGAGCTATCTCGAATTTGCAGAGATGGACTTTTCCTCAGAAAGCGCGTTCCGGGCCGATGCCGCCGCGTTGATGGACAACTGTCTGTCCCTTGGGCTGAACACCGTCATTGCGCAGGTGCGGCCCTTCGGGGATGCGCTTTACCGGAGCAGCCTCTTCCCGTGGAGCCACCTGTGCACCGGCGTGCAGGGGCAGGACCCGGGCTTTGACCCGCTGGACGTGCTGCTGACCGAGGCCCACGCCCGGGGGCTTTCGCTGGAGGCCTGGGTCAACCCCTACCGGCTCAGGAGCTCGGCCTCCATGCCCCCCGTCCTTGCAGAGAGCAGCCTGCTGAACGCCCACCCGGAGTGGGTCTGCACCGTGAACGAGGGGGCTTACCTGAACCCCGCCATTCCGGAGGCTGCCGACTATGTGGTGCAGGGCGTGGCAGAGCTGGTGCAGAATTACGCCGTGGACGGCATCCACTTTGACGACTACTTCTACCCCACCACCGATCCTTCCATTGATGCGGCGCAGTTTGCAGCCAGCGGAGAAACCGACCTGACCGCATGGCGGCGTGCCAACGTGACCCGGCTGGTCAAGGCAGCCCACGATGCCGTCAAGGCCGCCGACCCGACCCTGCGGTTCGGGGTCAGCCCCCAGGGCAACCCGGACAACGACCGGAACGAGCAGTACACCGATCTCTCCGTCTGGCTGACGGCCTCCGGTGCGGATGCCGTTGTGGATTACCTCTGCCCCCAGATCTACTGGGGCTACGGCTATACCCTCTCCTCCGGCAGCACCCGCTTTGCCTTTGAGAACATCACCGCCGAGTGGCTGGCCCTGCCCCGGGCAGAGAGCACGGCCCTCTATTTCGGGCTGGGCGCTTACCGGGTCGGCGTGGGAGACGGTGGAGCCAACGCCGACAGCGTCAGCCAGTGGTGCACCGGCAGCGCGCTGGCCCGGCAGGTGACCGACCTGCGCAGCGCCGGTGCCGGGGGCTGGGCGCTCTACCGCTATGGCTCCCTGTTCCGCTCCGACGAAAGCGGCCTTGCCGCCGCCGAACGTGCCGCTCTGACGGCATTGGACGGCTAAGACACAGGAAATCCCTTGTAAGCAGGAAAAAAATGCGGTATACTATGGTATCATGCAAAAATATCGCATTTTTCACCTGCTGTTTTTGAGGATAGAAAAACATGAGTAAAACAAAACGAATCCTTGCCTTTGCGCTGGCAGCTGTGCTGGCCGTTGTCGTCCTGAGCGGCTGCAAGAGCATTGCCCAAAAGGTGTTCGGGTCTTCCAACGAGGTGCAGGAGGATGACACCACCCAGTGGGCCGTGCTCAGCTCTGACCCGCTGATGCTCGATGGCATTGCCGATACCACGGCCAAATACGCCACAGCCCGGGCCAACGGGGCGCTGAACATCGTGTTCAACGGCATCTGGAGCCGCAAGACCGAATACTTCACCGTGCCCAGCGGCCTGCTGAGCATTTACGGCTGCGGCACCACCGACGGCGGTGCCCAGAAGTTCAAGGTCTCCCTCTGGAAAAAGGTGGACGGCGGCGCGCAGTACGTGGACAACACCACCTTCTATTTCACCGCCGACGGCCAGAACTACCACTGCGACATCGGCAACCTTGACCCCAACGCAAGCTACCGCGTTACCATTTCCTACGATTCCAGCCGTTACTACCTCTACGGTCTGATGAAAGTGGAGGGCATCGGCTAAGATGAACACACAAACAAAACACTCTCTCATGCTGATGCTCTGCGCCTTTATCTGGGGCACGGCGTTCGTGGCCCAGAGCGCAGGCTCCGGCATGGGGGCTTATTCTTTTCTGGCCGGGCGCAGCTGGCTGGCGGTGCTGGTGCTGCTGCCCACCGTCCGCGCCTTCGATGCCCTCCACCGCAGGCACGGCGCAGCCTATGGCTGGCCCAAAGCCCCTGCCGACCGCAGACATCTGCTGACGGCGGGGCTTTGCTGTGGCACCCTGCTGTTTGCGGCCTCCGCTGCCCAGCAGATCGGCATCACGCTCAACCCTTCTACGGCCAAGGCTGGTTTCCTGACCGCCATGTATGTGGTGCTGGTGCCGGTGTTCGGGCTGTTTCTGGGGCGGCGGGGCAGTGCCCGGCTCTGGCTGAGCATGGTCATCGCCGTGGGCGGGCTCTATCTGCTCTGCATGAAAAACGGCTTTGGCGGCATTGAGACCAGCGATTGGATCCTGCTTTCCTGCGCCGTGCTGTTCAGCTTTCAGATTATGACGGTGGACCACTTTGCCCCGCAGGTGGACGGTGTCCGCCTGAGCCTGCTGCAGTTCTTTGTGGTGGCTGTGGAGAGCACCGCTGCCGCCCTCCTGTTCGAGAATCCCACCCTGGCCGAGTTCGGGGCCAACTGGCTCCCGCTGGCCTACTGCGGCGTGATGTCCAGCGGCGTGGCCTACACCCTGCAGATCCTGGGCCAGCGGGACGTAAACCCCGCCATTGCAAGCCTCATCATGTGTCTGGAAAGCGTGTTCAGCGCGCTGGGCGGCTGGCTGCTGCTCCACCAGAGCCTTTCCATGCGGGAGGTCTTTGGCTGTACCCTCATCTTTGCAGCGGTGGTTCTGGCCCAGCTGCCCGTGGAGGACTGGCTGAAATGCCGCAGCGCAAGCCGGAAGTGACCCGGCGCACCGCCGCAGGCATTCCCTATGAGCTGACCCGCAAAAAGGTCAAGCGGCTCAACCTGCACATCCGGCGGGACGGCACCGTAGCCGTGAGCATCCCGTGGTCCTACACGGTGGGCTTTGCCGATGCCTTTGTGACAGAGCAGGCTCAGTGGATCCGGGAGGCGGTCTCCCGCCAGCTGCGGCGGAACGCCCGGAATGACCAGCCCCTGCCCTCCCAGGCGGAGGCACTGGCCTGCTTTACCGCCATGAGCGATAAGGTCTACCCTGCCTTTGCCGGGGTTCTGGGCGGGCAGAAGCCCACCATCAAGGTGCGGGACATGACCAGCAGGTGGGGCGTGTGCTACATGAAACGGCGGCAGATCACCTTTGCATTGCAGCTCTACAACATGCCGCCCGCCGCACAGATCTATGTGGTGGTGCACGAGTACTGCCACTTCCTGCAGCCCAACCACAGCCCGGCCTTTTGGGCCGAGGTGGAAAAGCTGCTGCCGGACTGGAAAGAACGACGGGCTTTATTGAAATAACCTCTCCGCCGCCTATGGCGGCACCTCCCCTGGTAGGGGAGGCAAGTCAGGCACCACTGTTTTCTTGGCTCTCCTATCAGGAGAGCTGCAAAGCGAAGCTGAGAGGTTTTGCCCTAAAGTATATAGAAACTATTAGGAGTGTGTACCTTTCGTGGAAAGTGAAAAAAAGACCTCCGGCGGCGATAAATATTCAAAGCTGGCCGGAAACACCATTATCTTTGCCATTTCGAGCTTTTCATCTAAGCTGCTGACCCTTTTGGTGCAGCCGTTCCTGACCTACGCCATGGCCGAGATCGCCGATCTGGGCCTGGCGAAGATCCTGAGTCAGTACGCAAACCTGCTCATCCCCTTTGTCTCGATGGGCATGTCCAACGCCATCATCCGCTTTGGCCTGGACAAGGGCAACAGCGAAAAGCAGGTGTTCACCAACGGCCTGCTGACCATTCTGGGGGGCTTCGGCATCCTGATCCTCTGCTGGCCTGTGGCGCAGTTCCTGCCCGATATGGCGCAGTACGGCTTCCTCATCTACATCTACGTCCTGATGAGCTGCCTGCGCACCCTCTGCACCCAGTTCGTGCGCAGCCGCCAGTGGAACAAGCTGGTGGCCGTGGACGGCATCCTGTGCACCTTTGCCACCCTGATGTTCTATGTGCTCTACCTTGTAGGCTTCCACTGGGGGGCCAACGGTTATCTGCTGGCCATCATCAGCGGTGACCTGGTCAGCGTGCTCTTCCTCTGCATCACCGGCAGGCTGTGGAACTATGTGGAGCTCAAGGGCCTGAACCGGGATCTCTGGCAGCAGATGCTCCGCTTTTCCCTGCCCATGATCCCGGCCCAGATCAGCTTCTGGGTCATCAACGCATCGGACCTGTTCTTCGTGCGCGAGATGTGCGGCGGGCTGGACGGCCACAGCGGTGACGCTTGGAGCGGCCTGCTTTCCACCGGCTACTTCCTGCCCACCATCCTGACCACGCTGGGCCTGATCTTCTACGATGCCTGGCAGCTCTCCGCTGTGACTGAGGAGGAGGGCCGCGCCCGGTTCTTTACCAAGATCTTCCGCACCTATTCCTCGGTGCTGTTCTGCTGTGCGGCAGGCATCATCTGGCTCTGCCGCCCGGTCATGCACGTGATGAAGTCCAACTACTACTACGCCTGGCACTTTGTGCCCTTCCTTACGCTGGCTTCCACCTGCAGCTGCTTCAACCAGTTCCTCAACAGCGCATACGTTGTCAACAAAAAGTCCACCCACAGCCTGTGGACCATGCTGGCCGGTGCCGTGAGCAACTGCATTATGAACTACTTCTTCATCAAGTGGTGGGGGCCCATCGGCGCAACGGTGGCTTCCTTCTTCGGTCTGGGCATCGTGTTCGTGCTGCGCGCGCTGGATGCCCACAACATGATCGGTATGTCCATCCACCCGGGCCGGGTGGCGGTGAACTTCGGCGTGCTGGCGGGCGAGGCCCTGCTCCTGCTGGCCGAGCCTCCGCTCTACGGCCTGTGGACAGGCCTCCTGACCGCCGCCATCATCCTGTTCAACTTTGCAGGTGTCTGGGCCATGGCCCGGATGCTCCTGCCCAAGCTCCTGGGCCGCCGGGGCAGGGCTCTGGTGAGCGCAGTAGACAACTGGATCAAAAAGTAAACCAAAAAACGACCCTCTCCGGGAATTGCAATGCGGAGAGGGTCGTTTTCTCTTAATATTCCAACTTATACGCCAAAGAACTCCTTGGCAATATCGGCACTCTGCTTGGCATCCTTGGCGTACCAGTCGGCACCGATCTTTTTTGCATATTCTGGGGTCAGCACAGCGCCGCCCACCATGATCTTACAGTCCAGCTTGGCATCGTGCAGGGCCCGGATGGTCTCCTCCATGCTCTTGAGGGTGGTGGTCATCAGGGCGGAAAGGCCCACCAGATGCACATCCTTCTCCCGGACGGTGTTCACGACCGTTTCCACCGGCACATCACGGCCCAGGTCGATGACCTCAAAGCCATAATTCTCTAGGATGACCCGGACAATGTTCTTGCCGATGTCGTGGACATCGCCCTTGACGGTGGCAATGACGATGCGTCCCTTGCTGGCGCTGCCCTCGCCCTTTTGGGCAATGGCGGTCTTGATCTCCTCAAAAGCCCCCTGCGCGGCAGTGGCCGCCTGCAGCAGCTGCGGCAGGAAGAGGGTGCCCTTTTCATACTTTGCGCCCACGATATCCAGCGCCGGAATGAGGGCTTCGTCCACCAGCTCCAGCGGCTCCTTTTCCTCCAGCAGCGCCCGGGTGCGGGCAGCTGCCTCGCCCTTCAAGCCCTTTTCCACCGCCTTCATCAAGGGGGCATAGGGGCCGGCGGCCTCCGGTGTTTCGCCTGCTGCCGGGGCGGTCTGGGCATTCTGCACGGCCTGCACCAGTGCGGCAGAAGCGGGCACCCGGTTGGCATACCGCTCAATGTACTTCGTGCTCTGCCGGTCCCGGTTGGTCAGAACGTTGTAAGCGTAGACCGCCGCCATCATCTCCTCGCTGGAGGGGTTCATAATGGCAAGGTCAAGCCCGGCATACATGGCCATGGTGAGGAAGGTGGTGTTCAGGTAAGAGCGGCAGGGCAGGCCGAAGCTGATGTTGGACACGCCCAGAATGGTGCGCACCCCCAGCTCCTCCTTGCAGGCGTGAAGGGCCTGCACCGTGGCAAGCACATCCTCCTGCTGGGCGCTGGCCGTCAGGGTCAGGCAGTCGATATAGATGTCCTCCTGCGGGATGCCTGCCGCCAGCGCCGCGTCCCGGATGCGGCGGGCAATGGCCACGCGGTCCTCGGCTTTGGGCAGGATGCCCCGCTCGTCAATGGCAAGGCCGACCACCGCCGCGCCATACTTTTTGCACAGGGGCAGAATGGTGTTCAGCTTTTCCGCCTCGCCGTTCACCGAGTTGACGATGGGCTTGCCGTTGTAGACCCGCAGGCCCCGTTCCAGCGCCTCGGCATGGGAGGAATCCAGCTGCAACGGCAGGCTGACCACGCTCTGCAGGGCCTTGACCACCTGCTCCATCAGGGCAGGCTCATCCACGCCGGGCGCACCCACGTTCACATCCAGGATCTGGGCCCCGGCCTCGGTCTGGCTCACGGCCTGTTCCAGCACATAGTTCATATCCCCTTCCCGCAGGGCCTGCTGGAACCGCTTTTTGCCGGTGGGATTGATGCGCTCCCCCACCACCGTGATGCCGTCCACATTCACGCAGTCCATGGGGCTGCACACCACCGACTTCATGGGGTGGTCAGGGCGGCCCGGCCTGCAATCGGCAAACACGCCGTTCAGCAGCTGGATGAACTCCGGGGTGGTGCCGCAGCAGCCGCCTGCAGCAAACAGGCCCAGTTCCCGGTAGGGCTTCATCTGCATGGCGTAGAGCTGCGGGGTGATATCGTAGCCCGAGCCATCGGCGCGGGGCAGGCCCGCGTTGGGCTTGACGAACACCGGGAAGCTGCCGGGCAGGGCCTCGGTCAGCCGCTTTGCCATGGGGAAGATCTCCTTGGGGCCAAGAGAGCAGTTGATACCCACGGCATCGGCACCCAGGCCCCGGGCGGTGGCGGCAAAGCTCTCGACCGTGCAGCCGGTAAAGGTGCGGCCGCCTGCTTCAAAGCTCATGCTGGCCAGCACGGGCAGGCTGCTGTTCTCCTTGACGGCCAGCAGGGCGGCCTTCAGCTCATACAGATCGGTAAAGGTCTCAAGGAACACGAGGTCAGCCCCGGCGGCCACGCCTGCCCGGACGATGCGGCCATACTCTGCCACGGCATCCTCAAACGCAAGGGTGCCGTTGGGTTCCAGCAGCTCCCCCAGCGGGCCCACATCCAGCGCAGCCAATGCACCGTAAGGGGCACAGGCCCGTTTGCAGTTGGCAATACCCGCCGCAATGATCTCCTCCAGCGTGTACTCGCTGCCCGCCAGCTTGTGGGCGGAAGCGCCAAAGGTATTGGCATTGATGATGCGGCTGCCTGCGGCGGCGTACCGGGCATGGATGCTCTCGATGAGCGCCGGGTCGGTGATGTTCAGCTCCTCGGGGCGGGCCCCCAGTTTCAGGCCCGCAGCCTGCAGCATGGTGCCCATGCCGCCATCCAGCAGGATGGTATTGGGCCGGTCAAACAGTTCATTCGCTTGCACAGGTGATCCCCCTCTTTCTATATTCGCACCGGGTGCGGAGCACGCAGTGCCCGCACCCCGCCAGATGCCCCCGGACCGGGTGATCGCTGACCCCCAGAATGGCCGTGATGCTCTTGCGGGGGATCATCAGGTTGTTTTCCGTGACACAGAGCCCGGCGCGGCGGACGGTGTCCAGCGCGGCCGCCAACAGCGGCTGCACGGCAAGGGGCCAATCCCCGTAGCCCGGGGAATAGCGCCCCGTCAGATACTTGCCCTGCCGGGCGGCCCACTGGCGCAGCTCAGCCTCAGCGGCCTCCGCAGCCTGTTCGGCCAGCGCGGAGCCCAGCGCATCCGATGCCACACCGGCGGCGATATCGCCCACACCGGCCCGGCGGATCTGGGCATCCACACCGGGGCCAAGCGTCACGGCCAGCAGCAGGGCGGCGGTGCAGCCTTCCAGATGCTTTGCCACATCTTCCCCCGCCAGAATGCCAGCCGCTGTCAGGCTGTCGGGGTCGGCCTCCAGCCAGACTGCCCGGGGCGTGGCCGCCGCCAGCAGCGGCACGGCGTATTTTTCCAGCAGTGCCTGGGTGGCCGCGTCCGCGCCGCCCCGGGCCCCGAAGTACCGCGCCGCCTGTGCAAGATCAATGCTCTCCGGCTTTTCCAGCCGCAGCGGCATACTTGGCCCAATGCTCATCTGCCCGCCCTCCTTTACAAGAATAAAGAATAGATTTAGTATACAGCACCGGGGGCCAGCCGTCAACGATTTCAAAATTTCCAACTTTTTTGCAATAAACCTATTGACAATCTGGGTAAATAGGGATATAATCCAGACAACAAATCCACCAACCTAGTGGGAAATTGAGATCAAGTTTCCCGGGGTCGTAGAGGATTGGGAAAATCGTTGAAAGGAGGGCACCAAAATGACGCTGATCTGGAAAAACCTGCTCCATGCGAACTTCCGTTGTGGGCGAATGTACACCACCCGGGCAGAATATGGGACCGAGCGCTGTGCATTGCCCTCTGCAGACCGAATGTGTGTGCGAATGTGATGGCAAAGCTGCCAAAGCGCTAAACCCGAATTTTGCCCGGTGCACTGAAATGGTGTCAGTGACCGGGATTTTTTATGCGTCAGAATTATACTTTAAGTACAGATAGAGAGGTTAATTACTATGTCTAACTATAAATTTGAGACCCTGCAGCTTCACGTTGGCCAGGAGCAGGCCGATCCCGCAACCGATTCCCGCGCCGTGCCCATCTACCAGACCACTTCCTATGTGTTCCGCAACAGCCAGCACGCCGCTGACCGTTTCGGTCTGGCCGATGCGGGCAACATCTACGGCCGCCTGACCAACTCCACACAGGACGTGTTCGAGAAGCGCATCGCTGCTCTGGAGGGCGGCGTGGCTGCTCTGGCCACCGCTTCCGGCGCTGCCGCCATCACTTACACCATCGAGGCGCTGGCACAGGCCGGTGACCACATCGTGGCACAAAAGACCATCTACGGCGGCAGCTACAACCTGCTGGAGCACACCCTGACCCAGTTCGGCGTGACCACCACCTTTGTCAACGCTCACGATTTGGCCGAAGTGGAGAACGCCATTCAGCCCAACACCAAGGCCGTCTATCTGGAGACGCTGGGCAACCCCAACAGCGATATCCCCGACATTGATGCCATCGCCGCCATTGCCCACAAGCACGGCCTGCCGCTGGTCATCGACAACACCTTCGGCACCCCGTACCTGATCCGTCCCATCGAGCACGGCGCAGACATCGTGGTCCACTCCGCCACCAAGTTCATCGGCGGCCACGGCACCACCCTGGGCGGCATCATCGTGGACAGCGGCAAATTTGACTGGAAAGCCAGCGGCAAGTTCGGCAATATCGCTGATCCCAACCCCAGCTACCACGGTGTTTCTTTCGCCGATGCCGCAGGCCCTGCTGCCTTCGTTACCTACATCCGCGCCATCCTGCTGCGCGATACCGGTGCCACCATCTCCCCGTTCAATGCATTCCTGCTGCTGCAGGGCACCGAGACCCTGAGCCTGCGCATCGAGCGCCATGTGGAGAACACCAAGAAGGTGGTCGAATTCCTGGCAAACCATCCTCAGGTGGAGAAGGTCAACCATCCCTCTCTGCCCGATCACCCGGATCACGCCCTGTACGAGAAGTATTTCCCCAACGGCGGCGCATCCATCTTCACCTTCAACATCAAGGGCGGCCGCGAAGAAGCCTTCAAGTTCATTGACAACCTGAAGATCTTCTCCCTGCTGGCAAACGTTGCAGACGTAAAGAGCCTGGTCATCCACCCGGCCTCCACCACCCACAGCCAGCTGAATGAGCAGGAGCTGGCCGAGCAGCAGATCTATCAGAACACCATCCGCCTGTCCATCGGCACCGAGCACATCGATGACATCATCGCCGATCTGGAAGCAGGCTTCGCAGCCGTCCGCGGCGAGTAATCCCCCTGCCCCCCATGCTCTGACAAAAACTCTCCTCCCTTCTCCTTTTTGATCGTGTGTGCAAAGAACCGCCGCCCGAAATTTCCGGGCGGCGGTTCTTTTTTTGCGTGTTCGTGTTTTTACAGCCGGCGTTCCAGCCAGTCACCAATGTCAGCAAAGACCTCTTCGCGGTTCAGCTCCACCAGCAGCTCATGCCGGGCGCTGGGGTACAGCTTGACCTCGATGTTCTTCACACCGGCATCCAGCAGGCTCTTGACCGCCCGCTTCACGCCTGCGCCCTGTTCGCCCACCGGGTCGGCATCGCCTGCCAGGAACAGCAGGGGCAGATCCTTGGGCACCCGGGCCAGAAGGGCCGGGTCGTACAGCCGCAGGATGCCGCTGAACATGCTGTAATAGGCGTTCAGGGTAAAGATAAAGGTACAGCGCTCGTCGGCGCGGTAGCGGTCCACCTCCACCGGGTCACGGTTGAGCCAGTCGTGGGCCGTGCGGCCCTCCAGCCCCTTGTTGTACCCCAGAAACGAAAGTCTGGCCACCAGTTTGCTGCGGTAGTGCCAGCCATGGAACACGGCCAGCACCCGGCAGATGGTTCTGGCCAGCTGCACCAGCGCCTTGGGCTGGTAGCCGGTGCCCATGATGATGGCACCGTCCAGCTCATTGCCCCACTCACAGAGGTACTGCCGCGCGTAGAACGAGCCCATGCTGTGGCCCAGCAGGAAATAGGGCACGCCGGGATACAGCTGCTTTGTCAGGGTCGTCACAGCGTGCAGGTCCTCCAGCAGGGCGCGGTTGCCGTCGGGTTCGCCGAAGTAGCCGTAATCCTCTTTGGTGCGGATAGACCCGCCGTGGCCCAGGTGGTCGTTGCCGGTGACAAGGATGCCCCGGGCGGCCAGATTCTCGGCCAGCGGCTTATAGCGGTCGATGAACTCCACCATCCCGTGGGAGAGCTGCAGCACAGCCCGCACCTCTCCCTCCGGCACACAGCGGAACGCGTGGAGCGTCCGCCCCGGCTGGCAGGACGGCAGGGTAAAGTCGATCATCTGGCTCATGGGCTGCCCTCCTTCTCCGCTTTATTTTTTCATGCTGCCGATCTTCTTGCGGCAGGAGGTGCAGATGCAGTAGCCTGCATACTGGATGGCGTTGTCGTCCACCTCGCCGCAGAAATCGCAGCTGCCGGTGGGGCGGTATTTTTTGAGGATGATCTCATCGCCCTCCACAAAGATCTCCAGCTTGGCATCGTTGTCCAGCTTCATGCTGGTGCGCAGCTCCTTGGGCAGGACGATACGGCCCAGGCCGTCAACGCCGCGGACGATTCCGGTACTCTTCATAGTTTTTTCTTCTCCTTTGTCATTTACACCTCAGACAGCCATTTCCCAATTTTCTCCCGGCCCTGATCTCTCCTTCAGAGCCTTCAAAGGAAAATTGTGCCATCTCTCCCACTCAGTATACAAAATTTCCAATCATTCGTCAATGATTGCGTGCGGTTTCGACAAAAAGATTTTTCTTTTGCTTCCAAACGCCCATTCTGCCAAATCTGCGGCCGATTCGTTGACAAAACAGCGCACAGCGATTAAACTAAAAGGTAGCTATCCGCAATTTTTTGCCTGTAAATATAAAGGAGCGTTTTTTTATGCCGAGCAATAAAGTCCGCACCCGTTTTGCCCCCTCGCCCACCGGCTACATGCATGTTGGCAACCTGCGCACCGCGCTGTACACCTACCTGATGGCCAAGCACGAGGACGGCACCTTCATCCTGCGCATTGAGGACACCGACCAGGGCCGTTACGTTGAGGGCGCTGTGGATGTCATCTACAACACCCTGCGGGAGACCGGCCTGCTGTGGGACGAGGGCCCGGACATCGGCGGCCCTGTGGGCCCCTACGTTCAGAGCGAGCGGATGGGCATGTTCAAGCAGTATGCCGAGCAGCTGGTGGCAGAGGGCAAGGCCTACTACTGCTTCTGCACCGAGGAGCGGCTGGAGGCACTGCACGCCGAACAGCGCGCCAACGGTGAGATGACCCACTACGACGGCTGCTGCCGCGACCTGCCCGAGGAGGAGGTCAAGCAGCGTCTGGCCGCAGGTGAGCCCTACGTCATCCGCCAGAAGATCCCCAAGGAGGGCGTGACCGGCTTTGACGATGTGGTCTACGGCCACATCGAGGTCGAGAACAGCGAGATGGACGACCAGATCCTCATCAAGACCGACGGAATGCCCACCTACAACTTTGCCAACGTTGTGGACGACCACCTGATGGGCATCACCCATGTCATCCGCGGCAGCGAGTATCTGTCCTCCACCCCCAAGTACAACCTGCTGTATCAGGCCTTTGGCTGGGAGATCCCCACCTATATCCACTGCCCGCCCGTGATGAAGGACGCGCAGAACAAGCTGTCCAAGCGCAACGGCGATGCCAGCTATCAGGATCTGGTGGCCAAGGGCTACCTGAGCGAGGCCGTGATGAACTACATCTGCCTGCTGGGCTGGAGCCCCAAGGGCGAATACGCCGAGCAGGAGATCTTCAGCCTGGAAGAGCTCATCAAGATCTGGAGCCCGGACGGCATCTCCAAGTCCCCCGCCATCTTCGACCCCCTCAAGCTGCGGGCCATCAACGCGGAGTATATCCGCCGCCTGAGCCCCGAGGAGTTCCAGAAGAAGGCCGAGCCCTGGATCGATCAGGCCGTGCACACTCCCATCGACAAGAAGCTGCTCTGCGCCAACCTGCAGCCCCGCTGTGAGGTGCTGGGCGAGATCCCCGAGCAGCTGGACTTCTTTGACGCAATGCCCGACTACGATGTGAGCCTGTACACCAACAAGAAGCAGAAGACCACCCCGGAAACCGCCCGGGAGGCACTGGAAGCCCTGCTGCCCCTGCTGAGCGACGAGAGTCTGGACTTCTCTGACCGCGACACCGTGTTCAACGCCTGCAAGGCCAAGGCCGAAGAGCTGGGCAAGAAGAACGGCTGGCTGCTCTACCCGCTGGGCATTGCCCTTTCCGGCAAGCAGCGCACCCCCGGCGGCGGCACCGACCTTGCCTGCATGATGGGCCGCGAGACGACCCTTGCCCGTGTCAAGGCTGCCATTGAAAAGCTGAACGGCTGATCTTCCTTCCCCTTTTCGCAATCATATCCACGGAGGTGTTTTTATGATGTACCCGTTTATGACACTGGACGACAACACCGAGATCGTGCATTCCGAGATGCAGCCAGACCACCGTGTAAAAGTCTACATCGAAAAGCCCGACGAGAAGGATTGTTTCCACTCTGCGGTCTGCTATCTGCCGGATTATACCTGGGAGGCTGTCAGCGGCTTCACCCCTGCTGAGATCGACCGCTACCAGAAGTTCCTGGAATCCACTGCACATCTGATCCTGCAGTTTTCCCAGGAAGGAGGGGTAGAAAATGCCGCAGGTTTTTAAGATCGGCTCCTACTGGGTCTACTTCTGGGCCAACGAAAATGATCCGCTGGAACCCATTCATGTCCATGTTTCACAGGGTGCTCCCAGCAGCAACGCGACCAAGATCTGGATCACGCGGGCCGGGAAATGCTATCTGTGCCACAACAATTCCAACATTCCGCCCCGTGTTCTGCGAAACATCATGGCTATCATCGAAGCACGAAGCGATGAAGTGATTGCCAAATGGATGAATTTCTTTGGTGAAGTGCGCTATTTCTGCTGATTTGAGCCGCTTCCCCGCATGACCCCATAAAACGCCGCGCGCCCGCGCTACAGTATATGCAAAGGGCGCGGGAAACAGAACATTGCAAAAGATCCCCGCCGGAAAGCGGGGATTTTTTCATGCCGGAAACCACAAAACTGCACCCGAAGCAGCCTGTTGCCGCCGCGTTGGCCTCCCGGGCGGCGGTACGCCCGGCCCTGCGGCAGGGCGGGGCCTTTGCGCTGGGCCTTGCCGGGGGCTGGGCCGTTCTCTACGGGGCCCTGCTCCCCTTTGGGCTGGGGCTGACACTGGGCCTGCCTGCGGACTGCTTTGCCGCCTGCGCAGCCGGGGCCGCACTGAGCATCCTGTTCCACGGGTTCGGGGCGTTTTCACTGGACAGCCTCTGCCTGCTCTGCGCCGTGGGGGCAGCTGTGGCCGCCCGATGGCTCTGGCCCGGCAGGCTCCGCCCGGCATTTCTGGCCGGGTGCGGGGCGCTGGTGCTGGGAGGTGTCTGCTTTGCGCTGGGGCCCGGCGGGGCAGGCTTCACGCTGGTGTTCTTCTGCGGGGCAGATGCCCTGCTGGCGGGCGGCTTCGGCTATGCACTGCAGCGCTTCCCGCCCGAAAAGCCCGGTTTTGGCACCCTGCTGGCTGCTTCTGCCGTGGCGGCAGCGCTGGGCGGGCTGCGCTTCGGCCCCCTCTGCCCCGGGGCAGCAGCCTGCGCCATGGTGGATGCCGCCCTCTGCTGTCGTGGTCAGGAAAAGCCCGCGCTGGCCTTTGCTGCCTTCACCGGAGCCGCGCTCTGCGCCGCAGACCCTTCCCTTGCCCCGGCCGCAGTGGGGCTCTGCTGCGGCACGGCGGCAGCGGTCCTGCTGGCCCCCGGGCGGCGGGCTGAGACCCTTGCCGCCTGTGCGGGCGGGTGTGTGCTGGGGGTGCTCTGTGTTCCCGCCCCCGGCACGGCTCTGCCCCTGCTCCTCAGCGCCGGGCTGGGCTTTGCGGCCCCCGCCTTTTTCCCAAAACATTGGCTGACACCGGTGCCGGAAGCCCCAGCGCCGCCCGAGGAGCCGCCCCGGCTTTCTGCCGCCGCCACCCGGCTGGAAGCAGTGGCCGAGAGCCTTTCCTCGCTGGCCGAGACGGTGAACGCTGTGTACGATGCGTTTCCCCGCCGGTGCGACACCTTCCGCTGGGTCATCGACAACACCCACGACAGCCTGTGCTTCAACTGCGGGCGGCGGGAAACCTGCTGGAAGCAGGAATACACCGCCACGCTGGAGGGGATGAACGCCCTGCGGCCCATTCTGGAACAGCAGGGACACCTGCAGGCCAGCGACCTGCCCGGCCAGCTGTCCAGATGCATCCACCCGGCAGCGCTCTGCGCGGCGGTAAACCGCTCCTTTGCGCTCTACCGGAGCCGGAAGGAAGCCCATGTCCACGCCGAGGCCATGCGCACCGCCCTGACCGAACAATACAGCGCCATGGCCGATGCTCTGAGTGTGCTCAGTGAGCAGCTGGGCCGCCCCGGAAACCCGGAGCCCTACAAATCCGGGCGGGTGGCGGCGTTTTTTGCCAGCCTGGGCACGCCGCCGCTGGAATGCGCTGTCGCACTGGACGACCTGGGCCGGGCACGGGCGGCGGTCACTCTGCCCCGCACCCGCTTCTCTTCCCCCGAGCTGGCCGCGCTGGCGCAGGAGACCGGGCGCATCTGCCGCCGGGACTTCGACCCGCCGCAGGTGCTCTCCTGCAAAGGGATGACCACCCTGCTCTTCTGCGAAAAGCCCGCCCTCCGGGCCGTGTTCGGAACTGCGGGCACAGCGGCAAAGGGCACTGTCTCCGGGGATGCGGTCCAGCAGTTCTGCAGCCCGGCCGCTGCCCAGATGATCCTGTGTGACGGCATGGGCACAGGCCGCCCGGCCGCCGTGGATGGCAGCCTTGCCGCCGAGCTCACTGCCCGCCTGCTGAAAGCCGGTTTCACCGCTGAGCTGGCAGCGCGGCTGGTCAATGTGGCGCTGGCCCTGAAAAGCGATGAGGAGAGCGGGGCCACCCTCGACCTGATCAGCGTAGATCTTTACACCGGCACGGCACGGATCTTCAAGGCCGGGGCCGCCCCGGGCTTTCTGGTGCACGGGGGCCGCGCCCGTCCGGTGGGCGATATCAGCCTGCCCATCGGCATTCTGGGCGGTGTGAACGGCCAGAGCCGGGTGGTTCATCTCGCCGCCGGGGACTATGCCGTACTGGTCTCGGACGGTCTGCTGGTGGACGGCCCCGGCTGGGTGGCAAAGCAGCTGGAACTCTCCGCCGCCGCAGGCGACCCGCCCGAGAAGGTGGCCCGGATCCTTGTGGAGACCGCCCGCGCCCGCGCCGAACAGACCGGCCGACCCGATGATATCACCGCCGCCGTGCTCCGGTTAGAGCCCTGCGGACATTGAAAATTTCACAAAAGGGGCATATAATAGCCTTATCTTTTACAAGGGAGGACTGCCCATGTTAAAACTCACCGTTTCCCAGGATGGCAGCGGCGATTTTGCCAGCATCTCGGAGGCCGTGCTGGCGGTGCCCTACGAGCTGGAAGCAGAGATCTGCATCGGGCCTGGCATCTACCGGGAAAAGCTGGTCTGTGAAAAACGGGCGCTCACCCTGCGGGGCGCGGGAGCCGATGCCACCACCCTGATCTTTGGGGACGGCGGCAAGCTGCCCCACCCGGATGGGCGGCCCACCCACACCTTCCGCAGCTACACCGCTTTTTTCAGCGGCGGCAGCGTAACGGTGGAGGATCTGACCATTGCCAACGATGCCGGTCCGGGCAGTGCCGTGGGGCAGGCCATTGCCGCCTATGTGGATGCCGAAAAGGCCGTGTTCCGCCGGGTAAGGCTGTTGGGCAACCAGGACACGCTCTTCTGCGCGCCCCTGCCCGAGGCTGAACGGGAGAAGGACGGCTTTCTGGGCCCCCGCAAGTTTGCGCCCCGCCGCCCCTCGGCGCAGTATTACAAAAGCTGCGAGATCGCGGGGGACATCGACTTCATCTTTGGCGGGGCCGATGCCCTGTTTGAGCAGTGCATCCTGCGCACGGTAGACAACCACCTTCCCCACAGCTACATCACCGCCCCCTCGGGCAGTGCCAACGGGCTGGGCTTCGTGTTCTGGGACTGCGATTTCGTCTCCGACTGCCCCGCCGGAACGGTCTATCTGGGCAGGCCTTGGCGGCCCACCGGCAAGACTGCCGTGCTGGACTGCCGCCTTGGAGCCCACATTGCGCCGGAGGGCTTTTCCGGCTGGAATGACCGCACGGACACCTGCCTTGCCCGCTTTGCCGAGGCAGGAAGCAGCGGCCCGGGGGCACGCCAGCGCCCGGACTGGGTCGCAGCGCCCTCTGCCGCCGATGCCGCCGCCTTGCTGGCCCGGGCGCGGAAGCTCTGCCGCCCCTGAGATCAAAAACAAAGGAATACGAATATGAAAAAACTCCCCAACGCCGTAAAATGGCTCATTATCGTGGTGGTGCTGGCCCTGATGGGCTGGATGCTGGTCAAGGTGAACGACCGCGCCTCCCGCGTGAAGATGCCGGAACCGGACAACAGTCTGGGCATTTACCGGAAAGCAGATGCTTAAAAAGAGCGACCCTCTCCGTCATTGTTTCGGAATGACGGAGAGGGTCGCTTTACTTTGTATCCGTTGCAATGAACCAGAAGGTCGTGCCTTTGCCCAGCGTACTCTGCACGCCGAAGCGGAAGCCGTGCTGCTGGAAGATGGCCTTGGTGATGGAAAGCCCCAGGCCGGTGCCCTGCTTGCCCGCATCGGAGCGGGAGCGGTAATACCGGTCAAAGATATAGGGCAGATCCTCGGCACAGATGCCGGGGCCGTGGTCCTCGATCTCCACCCGGACTCCCTCGGGCACCTTAGAGGCCCGCAGGAGGAAGATGCCGTCCCCGCCGATGTGGTGCATGGCGTTGCCCAGCAGGTTGTGGAGGGCGCGCTGCATCATGTTGGGGTCGGCATAGACAGGCAGCTCTTCCTCCGGCAGTTCCAGCTTGAGCTGCCAGCCATTTTGGGCACAGACCGCGTCATAGCGCTCACTGACCTCATCGCAGAGCTGGCCCATATCAAAGTGGACCTTCTCGCACTTTTCCGCGCCGCTGGTCACCTTGCTCAGCTCCATGACGCTGGAGACCAGCGCCGTCAGCCGGTCGGCCTCATCCACGATGATGTTCATCTGCTCGTCCCGGTGGGCCTTGTCGTCGCCGGTGATGTCCCGCACCGTCTCCGCATAGCCCTTGATGAGGGTCAGCGGGGTGCGCAGGTCGTGGGAGACATTTGCCAGCAGGTCGCGCTGCATCTGAGCCGCGTGCTGGACTTCCTTGGCCATGTGGTTGAACTCCTGCGCCAGGTCGCCCAGTTCGTCCCGGCGGTTGGTCTCCACCTGAACGGCGTAGTCGCCCTGTGCCACCTGCCGGGCCGCGCCCGAAAGCTGGCGCAGGGGCTTGGTGAACCACTCGCTGAACAGCCACGCCGCGCTCATGGAAAAGGCAAAGATCAGCGCCGCCGCCAGCGGCAGCACCGTGCTCATCACCTCGCCAGCCTCCGAGACATGCATCAGGCTGGTGGTCACCAGCACGGTATAGCTGCCGTCGGAGGTCGTTCTGCCCACCATCAGCTCCACCGTGCCCGAGGGCGTGGGCGGGTTGATCTTCCGCACACAGCTGCCGGTCTCGCGGCAGAGCTGGCGCATGGCACGGGCGGTGCTGTAAGAGGGCAGCTCGCTGTTTTCATCGGTGGGCCGGGTGCGGTGCAGGTTGCAGTAGGAGAGGTTCTCCACCTTGAAGATCTGCCGCAGCGTGACATCGGAGATATCCACGCAGAAGCTGCTCATGCCGCCGTTTTCGTAGATCTCGCTGCTGAGCTGGTTGAAAAACTGGCTGTTGACATAGAGCTGACTGCCGAACCCCCAATAAGAGAGGGTCTGGCCGTCGGCAATGGCATCGTCCAGCTTCTGCACGATGGCATCTGCCTGTTCGGTCAGCTGCTTCTGGATATGGGTGGTGTACAGGGGCTCCAGCAGCTGGGTGCACAAAAACCAGAACAGCACCAGCAGCAGCAGGCAGATGAAGCAGAGGAACCACATCAGCTGCCCGCGGATGCCCACGGTACGCCGCTTTTTTTCGGGTTGCCGCATCAACCGCAAACCTCCTGTTTAACGCGCTGCATCCGGGTCGAACTTATAGCCGATGCCCCATACGGTGGCAATATAGCCCCGGCATTTGCCCAGATGGCCGCGCAGCATCTTGACATGGGTATCCACGGTGCGGTCCTCGCCAAAATAGTCGTAGTTCCACACCTTCTGCAGGATCTTCTCCCGGCTCAGGGCAATGCCCTTGTTGGAGGCCAGGAACACCAGCAGGTCAAACTCCTTGGGGGTCAGGCTCACATCCTCGCCCGCCACCCGCACGGTGTGGCTGGCCGTGTCGATGGTCAGTTCGCCGAAGGTCATGGTGCCGTCCGATGCCTCGGAGCGGGGCATGGTGCGGTTGAGCACCGCCTTGACACGGGCCACCAGCTCCCGCGGGGAGAAGGGCTTGACCACATAGTCATCCGCGCCGCCTTCCAGACCGGCCAGCTTGTCATATTCCTCGCCGCGCGCGGTCAGGATGATCACCGGCGTGTTGATGTGGCGGGCGCGCATCTCGCGCAGGCAGGTCATGCCGTCCATAAAGGGCATCATCACATCCAGGATCACCAGATCAAAGCCGCCGCCGCTCAGCAGCGAAAGGGCGGCAGAGCCGTCGCCCGCTTCCTCGCAGACATAGCCTGCATATTGTAAATGCTCCCGGATCAGTTCCCGGATGCGTGGTTCATCATCAACGATCAGTATCTTTGCCATCTGAGGTTTCCTCCTCGTTATCAAAATAGCTCCAGTTTCTAGGGGTATCATAATATAATTATTGGAAAATTTTGTGAAGTTTAAGTGAATGGTTTGGAAAACCGCCGCCCCATTTCTTTTAGTATACCACAAAAGCTCTGCAAGAAACAGCAGGAGCCTGCCGCCCGCTTGCTTCTCTGCTATAAAGTGTGCTATACTGATTTGATAAAAACAACCATCAGAACAAAGGAAATCTGCCTATGCGCATCGGATTCGTTGAACTGCTTCTCATCCTGCTCATCGCGTCACTGACCATCGGGCCCAGTGCGGCCCTGTGGGTAGACCGCTGGCTTCGCCGCGCCAACCGGGCCAGCGCCGCCGCTGCCCGCCGCCGGGCCGTGCAGGAGGCCCAGCGTGCCGCCGAGCGGGAGGAAGTGCTCCAGAGGTTCCAGAAATTGAGCATCGTGTTTACGCTGGCCGCGGTTGCTGCGCTGGTCTGGGCGCTGGTGCTCCGGCCCATTGAGGCCCCGCCCAAAACCTACACCGCCCCGGATCACCGGCAGGCCTCCGGCGCGGCGCAGGCAGAGCTTTCTACCGACCGCAGGGAGATCTGGGATCTGGGCGGGTATCAGGGTGTGGACTGCATCCGCACCCGGGATGGCCTTGTCTATGCGGCGGCGTGGAACGGCTCCTCCCTGAAAAAACGCACCAGCGATCTGGTGCGCACCGACGGCGGCAACGCTGCGGTCATCCTGAGCGTAGAGGGCGAGCTGACCGGCTTTGCGTTCGATGCTGCGGGAGACCTGTGGCTCACAGTCCTCACCCCTGCCGGGGGCACCCTTTGCCGCGCCCGGCACGACAGCTGGGGCGCTTCGGTGGAGCAGGTGGTCACGCAGATCGACGGGGCCCCGCTGGGAGCCCTTTCTGCCGTGGAGGTCGGTGCGGACGGCAAGGTCTACTTTGCCGTGGTCGGGCAGGAGAGCGCGGAACATGGGCTGGAAAGTGCCCTGCGCACCGAGCTGCTGGCCCACACCGGAACAGGCGCGGTATACGTTTATGATCCCGCTGCCCGCACCGTGGAGCAGGTGGTGGGCGGCATTGCCGGAGCGTCCGGCCTTGCGCTGGACGAGCGCACCCAGACCCTCTACATCTCCGACCTCGGCAGCCGCTGCATCTGGAGCGCGGCGACCTCTGCCCGCGGCCTGACTGCGGGGGGCAAGGGCTGTCAGAGCAGCTTCAGCGGGCTGCCGGGCTATCCCGGCGCGCTGGCGCTGGATGAGGACAGCACCCTCTACATCAGCTACCGCTGGGCCAGCTCCAGCTGGCTGGAACGCCATGCAGGCAGCACCTTCCTGCGCGGCGTGGCCCTGCGGCTGAGCGAATCGATGCAGGAGAACCTGTTCTCCCTGCCCGCCGACGGCATCCGCGCCGAGGCCGTTTCCACCGCCAGCGGAAGCTGGCTGTGGAGCTTTTCCGGCAAGCCTCAGGGCAGCAGCTCTGCCCTCTGCCCGGTGGAGAATCGGGTGTATTTTGGCATTGCGGGAGAAAAAGCGCTTTATTCTGTACGGGTCTGAACCGCTCCATCACGCTTCGCATGCCAGCTCCCCTGCCAGGGGCGCTCTTGGCAGCCTGAAAAAATTGTTGTAAACGCTTGGGCCCAATCGAACACAGAACATCGGGTCATCGCGGCAACCGATCGATACGAGGTAATTGATATGACAGACGCATTCAAACAGCAGATCCAGGCGGAAGCCCGGCAGGCAGTGGAAGAGCTGCTGGAACAGGCAAAGCTGAAAAAAGGCGACGTGTTCGTGGTGGGCTGCTCGTCCAGCGAGATCGTGGGCGGGCACATCGGCAAGGACAGCAGTCTGGAGGCAGCACAGGCCGTCTACGCAGGCATTGCGCCGGTGCTGGCTCAGCGCGGCATCTGGCTGGCGGCACAGTGCTGCGAGCACCTGAACCGGGCCATTATCATTGAGCGGGAAGCCGCCGAACAATACGGCTGGGAGGAAGTGTGTGTCGTGCCCCGGCCCCATGCGGGCGGCAGCTGGGCCACCACCTGCTGGAAGCAGTGCAAAGACCCCATTGCTGTGGAGGAGATCCGCGCCCACGCCGGTATCGACATCGGCGGCACCCTGATCGGGATGCACCTGCGCCGGGTGGCCGTGCCGGTGCGGCTGAGCCTGAACCGGATCGGGGAAGCAAACATTCTCTGCGCCCGCACCCGTCCGAAGCTCATTGGCGGAGAGCGCGCAAAATATACCGAGGAGGACTGATGCCTTATGGCAGAAAAAACACCGGAAGAGATGCGGGAGGCCGTGCTGGCCATCCGTGAAAAGATGGCCGCCGCTGCCCGGGAGGCAGGCCGTGACCCTGCCGAGGTCCAGCTGTGCGCCGCCTGCAAGACCCGCACCGCTGAAACCGTGGCCGCAAGTGCCGCCCTGCCCATTGACGTGTTTGGCGAAAACCATGTGCAGGAGCTCTGCGCAAACTTTGACGCAGGCGCTTACTGCGGCAAGCCCAGCCATTTCATCGGACACCTGCAGACCAACAAGATCAAAAAAGTCCTGGGCCGGGCCAGCCTGATCCAGAGCGTGGGCAGTGAACACCTTCTGACCGCCATCGAGAAGGAAGCCGCCAAAGCAGGCATCGTGCAGAACGTCCTGCTGGAGGTGAACATCGGCGGAGAGGAGAGCAAGAGCGGCGTTTCGCCGGAAGCGCTCTGGCCCCTGCTGGATGCCGCTGCCGCGCAGGAGCACATCCGGGTCAAGGGCCTGATGGCCATTCCCCCGGTCAATGATGACGATGCACAGAACCGCCGGTATCTCGCCGCCGTCCATGACCTGTTCGTAAAGGCCGGGGAGCGCGGCTATGCCAACGTGGAGATGCAGACCCTCTCCATGGGCATGAGCGGCGATTATGAGAACGCCATCCGCGAAGGCGCAACGCTGGTGCGTATCGGCACTGCGATCTACGGCGAACGGGATTATAGGAAAAGATAAAATTGCTCGCCCTCTCAGTCTCGCTTCGCTCGCCAGCTCTCCCAAAGGGAGAGCCCTTGGCATAAAGATGAAGCTTGCAAATCCTGCCAAAGCCTCCCACTTTGGGGGAGGTGGCATTGCGTCAGCAATGACGGAGAGGGTGAGCCCGTTAAAAAGGAGGAACCATGGCAAAGCAAAACATCAAAGACCCCGGTGCGCATCACAACAGCAGCGGCGCGCTCATCCGCCGCTTTTTACCCTATCTGGCAAAGCACAAGGCAGTGCTCTTTCTCGACCTGTTCTGTGCCGCGCTGACCACCCTGTGTGACATCTTCCTGCCCAAGATCATGAGCACCATCACCAACTCGGCCATGGGCGTGGGCATCACCCTGACCACTGGCATCGTGCTCAAGCTGGCGGGCATCTACTTTGTGCTCCGCATCATCGACGGTGCGGCCCAGTATTTCATGTCCGGCATCGGCCACATCATGGGCGTGCACATCGAGACCGATATGCGCCGGGATGCCTTCGACCACCTGCTGCTGCTCGACCACACCTACTACAACAACACCAAGGTCGGCACCATCATGGGCCGCATCACCAACGATCTGTTCGATGTGACCGAGTTTGCCCACCACTGCCCCGAGGAATTTTTCATCGCCTTTATCAAGATCCTGGCCTCCTTCATCATCCTGTGCCAGGCCAGTATCCCGCTGACGCTGGCGGTGTTCGCCTGCGTGCCCCTGATGGGCGTGGTTTCCGTTTACCTGAACGGCCGTCTGCGTGCCCGGTTCCGGCAGCAGCGCATCCAGATCGGTGAGCTGAACGCCACCATCGAGGACAGCCTGCTGGGTCAGGGCGTGGTAAAAGCCTTTGCCGCCGAGGAGCAGGAGCGTGCCAAGTTCGAGCAGGGCAACAAGGACTTTGAGCACATCAAAACGCTGGGCTACTACGCCATGGCGGCTTTCAACACCTCCACCCGCCTGTTCGACGGCCTGATGTATCTGGTGGTCATTCTGGCGGGCGGCCTGTCGCTGGTCAACGGCAAGATCACCGCCGGTGACCTGGTGGCCTACATGCTCTATGTCACCACCCTCATCGCCACCATCCGCCGCATCGTCGAGTTTGCCGAGCAGTTCCAGCGCGGCATGACCGGCATCGAGCGCTTTGCCGAGATCATGGACACCCCCGTGCCCATCCACGATGCTCCAGATGCAAAACCCCTGCAGCCCGGCCCCGGTGCCATCCGCTTTGACGATGTCAGCTTTGAGTACCCGGACGACCACAACAAGGTGCTCCACCATGTCAGTCTGGACATCAAGGCAGGCGAGCGGCTGGCTCTGGTCGGCCCCTCCGGCGGCGGTAAGACCACCCTGTGCAACCTCATCCCCCGCTTCTACGATGTGACCAGCGGCCACATCTACATCGACGGGCAGGACATCCAGCAGGTCACCCTCAGGAGCCTGCGCGAGGACATCGGCATCGTCCAGCAGGACGTGTACCTGTTCAGCGGCTCTGTGGCGGATAACATCGCCTACGGCAAGCCCGATGCCACCCGGGAGGAGATCATCGAAGCTGCCCGTCTGGCCGGTGCAGAGCGCTTTATCATGGCCCTGAAGGACGGCTTCGACACCTATGTCGGCGAGCGCGGTGTCAAGCTCTCGGGCGGCCAGAAGCAGCGCATCGCCATTGCCCGTGTCTTCCTGAAGAACCCGCCCATCCTGATCCTGGACGAGGCCACCAGTGCACTGGACAACGAGAGCGAGATCCTTGTGGGGCAGAGCCTGGAAAAGCTGGCCCATGGCCGCACCACCCTGACCATTGCCCACCGCCTGACCACCATCAAGAACTACGACCGTATCCTGGTGCTTGGCTCCGAGGGCATTGTGGAATCCGGCACTCACGAAGAGCTGCTGGCAAAGCAGGGCGTGTACTACCGCCTGTGGAACCAGCTGCCCGGTGAGGACACCTTATAACAGGAGAACGTTTATGACAGAACGTGAAAAATGGGAAGCAGGTCTCTGGTACGACGCAAACTACACCCCGGAGCTCTGTGCCGAACGAGAGAAAGCCGAGGAGCTCTACACCGAGTTCAACCAGACCCGCCCCTCTGAAAAAGCAAAGCGGGCAGAGCTTCTGCGTCAGCTGCTGCCCCACATGGAAGAACATGTGGTCATTCTGCCGCACCTGTATGTGGATTACGGCTATCACTGCTTCATCGGTGCGGGCACCTACATCAACCACGGTGCTTACCTGATGGACTGCGCAAAAATCACACTGGGCAGGCACTGCTTCATCGGCCCCAACTGCGGCATGTACACTGCCATCCACCCCATGCTGCCGGAAGAGCGCAACAGCGGCCTTGAGACCACAGCCCCCATCACACTGGGGGACAACGTCTGGCTGGGCGGTGATGTCACCATCCTGCCCGGGGTCACCATCGGCTCCAACACGGTCATCGGTGCAGGCAGCGTGGTCACAAAGGATATTCCCTCCGGCGTGGTGGCCGTGGGCAACCCCTGTAAGGTGCTGCGGCCTATCACCGAAAAAGACAGCATCCGGTATCAGAAATAATTGCAACAACAAAAAGCGGAACCGCTGAGTTTTCAACGGTTCCGCTTTTTCTCGTGGAAAATCAGGTGTTATTTTTCTTCCGGTTCATCGTCCAGCTTTTTCCGATTCTTCTGCACCAGATGTGCACAGAATTGGAGCAGCGCAAAGCAGAGCAGACCTGTCGAAACACCAGTAAACGCAGCGCCCATCCAATAGCCATAGGTCAGGCCATGAAGCACCGTAACCGCCACAGCCGCCAGCAGAGAACAAACCGCATTGGCTCCCATACTGGAAGAAAGATGGCGGTCCCACAGGCCATTCCGGACGCACTCTGCAACGGTGTAAACACATCCGGCCATAAAAACGACCCCTTCTCCGGTCGCTTTCTCTGCATTGCCCGTCAGCTGCTGAATCACCATTGCGGCCAGCAGACCGCCCCACATCAGCCAGAAGCCACGCCTCTCAATTTTGGACATGGTCTGCTCCTGCATCTCATCCAGAACATTTTTCTTGCTGTACAGTGAAAATTTCATTTCTCATTCCTCCCAGAACAGTTCATCCAGTGTTTTTCCCAGAATTTTGCAGATGCTGCGGCAGAGATTGATGGTGGGGTTGTACTCGCCCTTTTCAATCGCGTTGATGGTCTGGCGCGAGACCCCAGCCGCTTCTGCCAATGCCCCCTGCGTCATATCTTTTTCCGCGCGGGCAGCTTTCAGTTTCAGATTCTTCGGCATCCTGTCACCTCGTCTATTTCCTGTGAGGGCAAGCTCATTCCCTCTGGATACAGAATAGCACTTGCCAGACATTATGTCAAGTATAATTTACTTTTTGTCTTGTATTTTATATTTCAAAAATAGAAAAAGCCCCGTGTCCGGCATATCGCACCGGCACGGGGCTTTGCAATGATTTCAGAAAAACGTTCCCGGCCCGATGAGGTCACGCTTCCTTTGTTCTCTTTTTATACTGCTCAATGAATCCCAAAGAAGGGCTCTACTGTGGAGACAGATACTCCATTCATTTTCGCCTGCTTTATTCCATAATTTTTCCGCGCCACTGCTTCCACAAATGCACGGTCTTTTTCAGAGGCATTGTAGTAATCCACACCGAACCGCTTACAGGTTGTAAGCAGTTCATCCAACCACGACATGGTTTCATCAGACATTGGAGAAAAAACAATGTCGATATCCTTATCATATGGTTTCATTTGCTTTCCCCCTATTCTTCAAAAAGATACGATGAAAATATATCCTTGGCTGCCTGATCCGCAATCATAAATGTTCTCGGCCCGCCAGGATGTAAGGATGCAACCGGACGCGCTCCAAAATCCCGGAGATAGTGCTGTTCCAGTTCGTCCGTTTTTGCCTCAAAAATAACCACGGCAGATTTACAATCGTTTTTTCATCAGCTTCAGGTTCGTTGCTTCCGCCATCCCGAAGCCGCCGTAAAAGTGCATGTGGTGCGCATCATCCGGACAGACCAGTTCAATCATCTGTGCACCACGTTCCCGCACACGCTGTTCCACTTCTTGGAGAAGTAATCTGCCATACCCCTTGTTCTGATACTCCCCGAAAATCAGGATCTCGTCAAGATAATAGAATGTAAAATCATCGTAGCTTTCCAAATAGCCGATGACAAGCCCTGTTGGAATATCGTTGTCATCTTCTTGCATCAGGCAGAGGGAATCCTCCATCGTTACCATCTGACGGATTCGCTTATATGCCTTTTCATAGGTCCAGCACCCGCCAGAATGTTGGTTGTAGTGGTTCATATAAAGCGTTGCTACTTTTTCAACATTTTCCTCTGTAATAGGGGTATAATTCATTGATTCAGCTCCTTCTTCTTATAAAATAAAAATCCCCATGCCCACACGATTGAGATGCAGGCATGGGGCCATGAAATATCAGGTTTTATTCTCCCACAATGAGCCGCACAGCACCATAGATGCCGGCATCATTGCCGAGGGTAGCGGCAACGATGGGGGTCTCGCGGCAGGAGCTGAAGGCATAGGTCTTGAAATGCTCCCGCAGAGGGTTGAAAAGGACATCTCCGGCACGGGCGACACCGCCGCCCACCATGAACATCTCGGGGTCGGTGGTGGAGGCAATAGAGGCCAGCGCCATGCCCAGGGTGTCGGTCATCTCGTCCACCTCACGGGCGGCCAGTGCATCGCCTGCACGGGCGGCATCAAAGACATCCTTGGCGGCAAAGTCGGTGCCGCGCAGGGTGCAGGGGGTGTCCGGGTTCTCGTCCAGCAGCTTCTTCATGCAGCGGACCACGCCGGTGGCGCTGGAATACTGCTCCAGACAGCCGTGCTTGCCGCAGCCGCAGACCGCCGTCTCGTGGGGGTTGACGGTGATGTGGCCGATCTCGCCGCCTGCACCGTGTGCACCTTCGATGATCTTGCCATTGACGATGACACCGCCGCCGACACCGGTGCCCAGCGTGACCATCACCGCGCTGCGGCAGCCCTTGGCACAGCCCATCCAGATCTCGCCCAGCGCGGCCACATCGGCATCGTTGCCCACCAGCACCTTGATGCCGTCCAGCAGGCCGGACAGCTGGATGGAGACGTTCCGCTCACCCCAGCCGCCGAGGTTGGCGCAGACAATGGGCACGATGCGGCTGTCCAGCACAGGGCCGGGCACACCGACACCCACGCCCTCCACCTGCTCGGCAGTGATGCCGTTTTCCTGCATCTTGTCCTTCACGGCCTTGGCCAGGTTCCCGAGGATGTGTTCACCTGCATTGGAGGTGTCGGTGGGCACCTCCCACTTTTCCAGCAGAGCGCCCGCCGTGGTGAACAGGCCCACCTTGGCCGTGGTGCCGCCCAGGTCGATGCCAAATGCGTACTCTTTCATATTCATTTACCCCTTCTTTGCGGCGGTCAGGCCGCCGGTTTTCTCATCGTTATCATTATAGCATATCCATTTGCAAAAGACAGAGGCTGAAACAGGATTTATGCAAAAAGCCGAAAATCCGTTTCGATTTTTGGCAAAGCAAAAGGCCCTCCCGCAGTGGGAGGGCCGGAAAGCCTTGGGAGAACTTACTCCTCGTCAGAGGATTCCTCTTCGTCATCCTCATCCTCGTCGTCATCATCCGTCTTGGGCTTATAGAAAATGCCGCTGAGGAAGATGCTGATAAAGTACAGCAGGCACATGGGCACAGCCACGAAGCACTGCGACACGATATCGGGCGGGGTGATGATGGCTGCGACCAGGAAGATCAGGACAATGGCAACGCCGCGGCCCTTCTTCATGATCTCGGGGTTTGCAATGCCCATCTTGGCCAGAATGATGGTGACCAGAGGCATTTCAAACACACAGCCGAAGATGATGAACATGGTCAGGCAGAGGTTGATGTAGCTCTCGATGCTGATGGATGCCGTGATGTAATCGGTACCCTCCAGCGTAACGAGGAAGTTCAGCATGAACGGCAGGGTGACCTTGTAGGCGAACAGCACACCCACGCAGAACAGAGCCAGACCGAACAGCAGCACCAGCCGGAAGAAGAATCTCTCGCTCCGTTTCAGGCCGGGTTTTGCAAAGGCGTAGACCTGATACAGCGCCACCGGAATGGTCACGATCACCGCAGCGATCAGGGACACCCGGAAATACTGCATCAGCTTTTCCTGCGGGGCCAGGAACACGAAGGTGTAGTTCGCATTCATTGCCATGGCCGTCAGCAGGTCGATCAGCTTATCCGAAATTGCCAGGAAGCCGATCACGCCCACTACAAACACCGCCGCGCAGATGATCAGCCGGTTCCGCAGCTCTTTCAGATGTCCGGTCAGCGTCATGCTGCCGTCGTCCGACATGACTTCGGCTTTCTTTTTGCGCTTCACGTTGGTAGCCACAAATTACTCCTCGTCCTTCTTCTCAGCCTTTTCCTCGGTCTTGGTCTCGGCAGGCTTGGCGTCGCCGTTCTCATCCACGTCTTCCATACCTTCCTTAAAGTTCTTCATGGTCTTGCCGAACATCTTGCCCAGCTTCGGCAGGTTCTTGGGTCCAAAGATGACCAGAACGATGATCAGAACAATGATAAGCTCCTGAGGTCCGATTCTCATAATAATAATCTCCTTTTTACTCTTGCCGCGCCGCTCTGGCGGGCTGGATTCCAGTTTTTATCCTACAACCGCGGGCGCGGGTGTATCCATGTACTTAGACCTTTGCCTCTTCGGCAGGGGCAGCCTCCTCAGCGGGAGCAGCCTCGGCAGGGGCTTCGTTTGCAGCGGGGGCCTCCTCGGGCTTTTCCTCTGCGGCAGGCTCTTCTGCCTTTTCCTCTGCCTTCACAGGCTCAGCAGCAGGCTCCTCCGCCTTAGCGGGCTCTTCGGGCAGCTCCTCCACGGTATCCTCCAGCTCGGCCACTTCCTCGACCTCTTCGGCCTTCTTGGCTTCTTCCTTGCTGGTCTTACCAATGTTGGTAAAGCTCTTGGTGACATCCTTCATGCTGTCGTCGATGTCCTTCTTGATGTCGGTCAGGGGAGCAACGGCTTCCTTGATGGGGGCCTGGATCTCGTTCAGGGGCTCCACCACATTCTTCTGGATCTCCTCGGAAGCGGCACCGGTGTACTTCTTCAGCTCCCGCAGCATCTTGCCGAGCTTGCGGGCGTACTCGGGCAGCTTATCGGGGCCGATGACCACGAAGGCCACGATGGCCACCAGGATCAGCTCTGTAAAACCAATTTTCATAGCGTTCCAATTCCTTTCCTCTCACACAACAGGCATCCTTTGCGGCCTGCCGTGCTGTTACTGCACAGGGGATGCGGCGCGGTGTGCGCCTTTGTTGCCCTATGTATACCGGAAGTGTGTGAACTTCAAATGAACTTATTTTGAACAGTATATGAACAAGAGCAATTTTGTCATCAATTATATAACCACTCGGATATTTTCACTTAGATATTGCATTTCGGAATCACTTGACCGGATTGGTCAGCGTACCAATACCATCGATCTCGCACCGCACCACATCTCCGGGCTTGAGGAACTGCGGCGGGTCCATGCCCATGCCCACACCCGCCGGGGTGCCGGTGGCAATGATGGTGCCCGCTTTCAGGGTCATGCCCTGCGAAAGCTCGGCAATGACATGGTCGATGTCAAAGATCTGCAGGGCGGTATTGGAATCCTGCCGCTTCTCGCCGTTGACAAAGCTGCGGATGCCCAGCCTGGGCGGGTAGTCGGCAAAGGCATCTGCCGTGACGATGCAGGGCCCGATGGGGGTAAAGCCATCCAGACTCTTGCCAAAGTACCACTGTTTGTGCGCCGTCTGCACATCCCGGGCTGAGACATCGTTCAGGATGGTATAGCCGAAGATGTAGTCCCGGGTCTGACCGGCGGGCACATCCCTGGCATCCCTGCCCAGCACCACAGCCAGCTCACACTCATAATCCAGCTTTTTCACCAGATCGGTGTGGGCCTCGATGGGGCCGCCGTCCGGCACGGCGCGGGTCACACGCTTGGAAAAGTAGATGGCATCCTCGTGCTTGGTGGCAAAGGCAGCGGCAGAGTATTTCTCCGCCTCATCGGAGTGGGCCATATAATTGATGCCCAGGCAGATGACATCCTGTGCCGGGGCCGGGATGGGGCTTTCCAGCGTGACGGCCTCCACAGGCAGAGCGGGAATGCCCGCAATGGCCAGCGACAGCCCATACCGCACCTGCGGGGTCAGAAACGGGATGGCCTCGCTCAGGGTCTCATAGCTCAGGCCCAGCCAGCTCAGCGGCCAGACCTGCCGCCCATCCTCCGATAAAATCGCCGGGTCTTCCACGCCGTCCGGCAAGCGGCAGGTAATAAAGCGCATACCGTATCCCCTTTCTCAGTGCCGATACGCAATGGCGTTCCGGATACGCTCCGCCTCTGCCTGACCGGCCAGCTGGCGCACCAGTTCCAGTGCAAAGGGGATGGCACCGCCCAGCCCATAGCTGGTGGTGATGTTGCCATCCACCACGACCTCTTCATCGTGGACGATGGCACCGGCCAGCTGATCCTGGAAGCCAGCGTGGGCGGTGGCGTTCCTGCCCTCCAGCAGGCCAAGAGAGGCCAGGATGCTGGGGGCGGCACAGATGGCGGCCACCTTCCGGCCCGCCTTGGCGAAGGCGGCACAGGTCTCGGTGACCGTCTTGTTGGCGGCAAGGTTGGGTGTGCCCGGGATCCCGCCGGGCAAAACGACCATGTCCACATCGGAATAATCCACTTCCTCGGCCAGCGCATCGGCGGTCAGGTGGATCTTATGGCTGCTCACCAGCTCCCTGCGGCCCATGGCAGAGGCCACGATGACCTCCACCTTGGCGCGGCGCAGCAGGTCTACCACCAGCAGAGCCTCGCACTCCTCGGTGCCATCGGCAAAAAATACAACTGCCTTACTCATCTTTACAGACTCCCTTCTAAAAAAGCGCACCGCAGGGCGGGTGCTCCCCTGCCCCGCGGCGCGCGGTCCGTGTTATTCTTCGGCGGGCTGTTCCGCCTTTTCTTCCAGCAGGCGGCGCAGCACACTGTCATCCTTGCTGATGACCCGGCTCACCCGGCTGATGATGGCGCTGGACGCACCAATGTTGCCCATGATGCTGGTATAGCTCTGCTTGTTGACCAGCTTTTCCGCGATGTTATACCGCTGCTCCATTGCACTGAGCTCGGCGTAGCTGCACACATCCTGCAAAAAGCGGTAGCACTCCTCAGGCGTTTTCAGCTCCAGCAATGCAGAATACAGGCCGGACTCTCCGGTGGGATGATCTTTTGCCATGGCTTGTTCCTCCCCTATCGTTCAGGTTGGGTCTGGCCCGCGCGGGGCACTTCAATACACTACTTTATTGTAGTGCAAACGCGGCAAAAAATCAACGGGAAATTTACAGCATTTTTTCCAGCGTGGTCAGCTGCATGGAAATGCCCGCAGCTTCTGCCTCGGCGGGGCCCAGCACGCGGTAGCCCTTGGTCTTGAAGAACTGCAGCACCGGCAGGCACTTGGTGTGCACCTCGCAGTACAGGCGGCCCCGGCCCTCACCCCGGGCCAGGCGCTCGCAGGTAGCCAGGATATCCCGGCCCAGTGCCTTGCCCCGGTACTCGGGCTTGAGGTAGAGGTGGAGCAGGTGCAGGGCCGTGTTCTCCATCTTCCAGGCAAAGTAGCCGATGGTCTTGCCGCCCAGCACCACGAGGAAATAGTTCACATCGTTGTCGATGTCTGCCTCAATGGCATCGGCGCTCTGCAGTGTTTCCACCAGCGTGTCCAGCTGCTTTGCAGGGTAATAGCGCTTGTAGACCTCGTGCCAGATCTCACTGGCAAGGTCAGCGTTGGCGTGAATGTATTTGGCCTTTGCGACCAGCTTGTAATCGGGTTTCATAGTGCTCCTTATGCGTATACGATATAATCCGGCTTGCGGGGGGCGGCGGGCCGGGGTTCCTCTGCCGGGTAGCCCAGAATGCAGTGGCCCACGCCGACGTAATCTCCCTCAATGCCCCACTTTTTCAGCAGGGCCTTGCCCTCTTCGGTCTCGAACTCTTCCTTTGCGCGGTTGATCCAGCAGCTGCCCAGCCCGATGGCGGCAGCTGCGTTCATCAGGTTGCCCATCACAAGGCTGCCGTCCTGCACGCCACAGCGGGCGTTGGCATCGGCCAGCACCACCAGAATGGTGGGGGCACCGTACATGGGGTCGCCCGTGTTGCCCATCACGGCAGCATTCATCCGGGTGAGCTGGGCGCGGGTCTCGGCATCCTGCACCACCACGATCTTTGCACTCTGGCGGTTCATAGCGCTGGGGGCAAAGGTGCCTGCGCGCAGAACGGCTTCCAGCTCCTCTTTCGTGATCTGCTCCGGCTTGTAGGCGCGGCAGCTGCGGCGGGTCTCAAGGGTATGTAAGGTCTCATTGGTCATAGCAATTTCCCTCCCTAAAAGTTCTGGTGTTATTGTACCATACAACGCCGTAAAGTGCAAAACAAAAAGGCGGCCGCGCCTTCCTTTTTGAAAGCGCAGCCGCCTGATTGCTCTTCGTTGGTTTGGAACGAGATGTTTTACAGCGCGGTCTTGATGTTGTGATGCGTGGAGCTGTAACGAACAACTGCTTCCATCAGGGCAACGGGCCACAGAATGACCTTACCCAGGATCTCGGCCGGCTTGACATCCACCGTATCCATGCTGTTGATGCCGAACAGAACCAGACAAGCAATGCCGCAACCCAGAATGTAATAGTACATAAGTCAAACCTCCTATATTTTTCTCACAGGCTTACGCCTGAAGCTCATGTGTCGGCGGGGCGTTTTCCGCTCTCCGCATTCTTACTATACCGCAGTTTTGATATAAAGTCAATATCCAAAAACGTGAAACAAATTAAAGTTTCTTTTGAAAGCCGTTTTGTTCATGTAAATAAAGCAGTAAAGTTCGCTTTGCTTTATAAATGTGAAGTCAGTGTCCTGAATTGGCCGTGAGCCGGAAACAAATTGTTCATATTCTGCCCTGAAAGAGGCCGAAAACAGGCGTTTTGTACTTGTAAGAAAAACAGGAAACGGTGCACAAAGCTCCCTCTGCAATTTTGTGCAGAGCGCCCTGCAATAACAGCTGTTTTTCATACGTTTACAGGTTAAGGAAAGACGTGTCGGAATTTTTTGTTTTTTGAAGTGAGGACACCGCCATGAAGAAAATTTTTCGCAAAAAAATTTTTGCTTTTTTCCTTTCGGCCCTGCTGGTGCTGGCCCTTTCTCTGCCCGTTTTTGCGGACATGGGCCCCAAGCCCTCGGTCACGCTCAAGCTCTATTACACCCCGGGCCAGCGCTATGCGGTCACCCTGCTGGGCAATACCAGGGTCAGCGGGCCGTGGGGCTCTGCAGACCAGTACCGGGAGCGGATGGGTTCCCGGGAGGCCTGGGAGGCCTTCCGGAACTACCCCGCCCCCGAGGGCTACTACTTTCTGGGCTATTTTCAGGAATACCCCGGCGATGCCGATGCAGAGTTCGTCTGGGGCTACTACCCGCCCAACAAGTTCTATGTTCTGCTCTATAATATAGAGACTGGTACATTCTACCGCAGCGAGGAGCCGGTGGAGCGCTACGCCTTTTCCAGCGAGTGGCAGGTGCTTCTCGATTCCCAAGACGGCCTGCGGGTCTACCACAACCGCAACGATTCCGACATCCTTTCCTCCTTTGCCGCCCGGGTGCTCATCACCCTGATTTTAGAGCTGACGTGGGGCATCCTGCTTTTCGGGTTGCGCGGCCCCGCCCAGCGAGATCTCATCGGCAAGGTCAACCTTGCCACGCAGATCATCCTGAACCTCGGGCTGTGCTACGGCACGCTCTATCTCGGGCCGATGTGGGGCAATTTCCTTTATTTTGCACTGGAGGTGCTGGTGTTCTCCGTGGAAGCCTTTGTCTACAACCGGTATCTGCCCTGGCCGGAGGGCAAAAAACCTCACCCCATCCTCTATGCGCTGACCGCCAATCTCCTTTCCTTCGGCATCGGGCTGGAATTGAACACCCACTGCACCAACACGCAGATCCGGCTGATCGGGCTTGTCTGTCTGGTGCTGTGGTACGCCGGGCCGTGGCTCTGTCGAAAGCTGCGGAAAGTGCAAAATGCACAATAAAAAGAAAAAAATTCGTCAAGTATCAATCTTGTTGCGCACCGGGAAATCCGCTATAATAGAAGCGTCAAACCAGATTTTACCGGAAAGGAGACACGGACGTATGGCAAAGGCATCTCAGGTCGTTTTACTGGAAAATGAGTTTTACCTCATCAAGGCACCCAATGGGAAGGTGTTGGAGATCAAGAACTTCAACACGGAGAACGGCGCGGCCATCCGTCTGTGGGACTACGCCGGGCATCCGTGGCAGCAGTGGCAGTTCGTGGATGCTGGCGAGGGACGCTGGCGGATCAGGAACCGCTTTACAGGCAAGTTCATCGATCTGGCCCTGGGCGGCGTGGTCGAGGGCACCTGGCTGCACCAGTGGGGCCGCACCAGCGGGCTGAGCCAGTGCTGGGAGCTGGAGTCCACCCGGAACGGCCGCACCCGCATCCGCAACGTGCTGGCCGACAAGTACATCGACCTTGTGGGCATGAACACCTCCAACGGTGCACAGGCCCAGATCTGGAATTACGTCTCGGGCGGCAATCAGGAATGGAACCTGGTGCGCGTTGACCCCGACACCGCGCAGACCAACGCCCGTGCCGAGGAAAAGCGGGACCCGGAGCCCACGCCCTCCCAGCGCAAACACCAGAATGATCTGGTGCGGAAGCTGAACAACGCCGGAAAAGGCCGGGCCGCACGGAAATAAGAAACGATAAAAGCGTCCCACAGGGGGCTCCCTGTGGGACGCTTTTTGTAATGCTGACAGAAACGGAGAATTGCTGATGGATCCCAAATTTCCCATGCGCAACACCACCCTGTGCTATCTGGAACAGGATGATGCCTACCTGATGCTCCACCGCGTGACCAAGAAGAACGACCTGAACCACGACAAATGGATCGGCGTGGGCGGCAAGTTTGAGCCGTTTGAAAGCCCGGAGGACTGCCTGCTGCGGGAAGTGCAGGAGGAGACCGGCCTCACCCTGACCTCCTACCGCTGCCGGGGCGTAGTGACCTTTCTTCTGGGCGAGCTGACCGAATACATGTTCCTTTACACCGCCGATGCCTGGACAGGCACACTGGTAAAGGATGCCGCCCGGAACGAGGGCATTCTGGAATGGGTGCCCAAGGAGCAGGTGGAGCAGCTGCCCATCTGGGAGGGCGACAAGATCTTCTTCCGCCTGCTCGAGGAGAACAGACCCTTTTTCTCGCTCAAACTCCGATATGAAGATGATACGCTGGCTGAAGCCGTGTTGGACGGGAAACCTTTATAACTCCCTCATTGAGGGAGGTGGCATCGCGTAAGCGATGACGGAGGGAGTTTAATTCAGCTTCAGATCGCCCTCTTTGATCCAGCCCAGCTTGCGCTCGATCTCGCAGAAGAGAACGCTCAGGACTGCGGGCAGAACAAAGCAGATGAGGGCCATGGCAGCCCAGTCCATGGGGGTGATGGCGGCCTTGGTGCCGGCGGCGATATCGTTCACCCAACCGGTGTACACGCCGATCTGGCCCACCAGACCGCAGGTGCCCATGCCGGAGGAGACCGCCGCGCCGTTCATCTCAAAGTGGAACAGGCAGGTCGCCAGCGGGCCGGTGATGGCCGAGGCCAGCGTGGGGGCGATCCAGATGCGGGGGTTCCTGATGATATTGCCCATCTGGAGCATACTGGTGCCCAGGCCCTGGCTGACCAGGCCGCCCACACCGTTCTCCTTATAGCTCATCACGGCAAAGCCGACCATCTGGGCGCAGCAGCCTGCCACAGCAGCGCCGCCCGCCAGACCGGTCAGGCCCAGAGCCGCGCAGATGGCGGCAGAGGAGATGGGCAGGGTCAGCGCCACACCCACAATGACAGACACCAGAATGCCCATGACCAGCGGGGCCTGCTCAGTGGCCCACATGATCAGGGTGCCCACCTGGCTGGCGGCAGCACCGATGGGAGCCGCGATGAGCATGGAAAGGCCCACGCCCACAAAAATGGTCACCAGCGGGGTGACAAGGATATCGACCTTGGTCTCCTTGCTCACGGCCTTGCCCATCTCAGCAGCCACAATGGCAATGATCAGGACAGCCAGCGGGCCGCCGGCGCCGCCCAGCGCATTGGCCGAGTAGCCCACGGTGATCAGGCTGAACAGCACCAGCGGGGGGCAGTGCAGTGCCCAACCGATGGCACAGGCCATGGCCGGACCGCTCATGGCCGAGGCATAGCCGCCCAGATCGACCAGCACCTCCAGCCCGGTCTGCTGGCCCAGCGTTTTGATGATGGTGCCGATCAGCAGGCTGGCGAACAGGCCCTGTGCCATGGCACCCAGAGCCTCGATGAGATAACGCTGCGGAGTGATAACGATATCCTTCCGCTTCAAAAAGTCCTTTACACTTGACATAGACTCTTCCTAACCTTTCTCTCCCGGCCCATTGCGCGGGAGCTTTCCGTGTCAAGTATCATACCATACACCTGTCAAGACAGCAAGAGGAAGCCGCGTTTTTCGTCCAAAGCGACAAATTTCACAGCTTTGGATGCAATGATTCTGCTTTCCTGCTCGTTTTTACTGTGGAGCGTGTTTTTCTCTCCGCTTTTTCTGCCTGACGCGATGCCGGAGCACAGCGAACTGATTGACGGCGACACGGGTTTGGGTGTATACTGGGAGAGTAAAAATAGCTTTATCCGCAATTATGCGAGACTATATTGGCGGGCCGGTGCAGTTCGTGTATCCTGCCCGGTCCAGCTTGGAGGCAGAGCAAGCGGCATGAAACCAACATCTTTCAAAAAATCAAGCAAGAACGGCACCGGCCGCAGCATCGGCCAGGCTGTTGCGTGCCTTGTGATGGCGGCAGCCATCACCATTGGCGGTGCGGGCACCACCTTCCTGCTGGCATCCCAGCCTGCGGGCCTGACGGTCGAGCCCGCCGCCCTGCAGACTGAGGGCAGAGTGACTCTGCCCAGGTTCGATCATAAGAGTGACAGGAGCGAGGCAAAGGCCGAGAGCACCCAGCCGGAGGAGAGCGCTTCTTCTCAGGAGCAGGCCGCAGCCAGCACCCCTGCCGCACCCGTGACCAAGGCAGAGAACACCGCCGCCCCGGCAGAGAGCACCGCCCCCGCTGCGGAGCCCGCTGTGCAGCCGGAGGCCGCACCCGCCGACCCCATGGCCGGGGATGCTTCGGAAATCGAGAACGAGAACTCCTTCCCCCACTTCCTGACAGAGACCGAGGCGCTGGCTGCCGAAGACCCGATGGCCGCTCCTGAAGAGGCCGCCATCCTGCCCGAAACGGAGGAGACCGTCCCCGTAGCCGAGGAAGCGCCTGCCGCTTCCGAGAACGGCGAGGATGTGCTGGCCGAAGCCCAGATCAAGGATATCAACGGCACCGTTCTGCTGACCCCTGAGGAGATCCGGGAGGCACTGGACAGCGGCACGCTGGACGAGGAGAGCATCGACCCCACCTGCCTGACCGGTGAAAACGGCCTGCTGCAGTGGCTGTGGGAATTCTTCTTCGGCAAGGATGAGGAAGAAACGCCCCAGTATTCCGGCTGGCGCACCGAAAACGGCAAGACCTATTATTACGACCAGAACACCCACCAGCCCGTCACCGGCATCCAGAGCATCGACAACAAGCTCTATTATTTTGATGCCTCCGGCGTGCAGCAGCCCGCCACTTTCGGCATCGATGTTTCCAAGTACCAGAGCAGCATCGATTGGGACAAGGTGAAAACGGCAGGTGTGGAGTTTGCCATCATCCGTATCGGCTACCGCGGCTACGGCTCCGGTGCCCTGGTGCAGGATCCCAAGTTTGAGGAGCACTTCACCAACGCCCGCAACGCCGGGCTGCGGGTGGGCATCTACTGCTTCAGCCAGGCTGTCAACGAGAACGAGGCCCGCGAGGAAGCACAGGCCTGCGCCTATGTGCTGAATGGCCGCCAGCTCGATTACCCCATCTACTTTGATACTGAGGCTTCCGGTGCAGGCAACGGTCGTGCCGATGGTCTGGGCGTGGAAGACCGCACCAAGTGTGCTGTGGCTTTCTGCGAAGAGGTCAAGGCACTGGGCTACAAGCCCGGCGTGTACGCCTCCACCACCTGGTTCCGCAAGCGGCTGGATATGAGCCAGCTGTCCAACTACTACATCTGGAACGCCCACTACAACGTGGCCTCCAGCCCCATTGCCTGCAACATGTGGCAGGGCACCTGCACCGCCCGCATCCCCGGCTACGGCGGCCAGATCGATGTGAACATCAGCTATATGGGCTGATCAGACTGCAAACAAAAAGAGCGAAGATTCAACCGAATCTTCGCTCTTTTTTGATACGCCTTATGTTTTTAAGCAAACATATCCTTCAACTTCTTGAAGAAGCCCTTGCGCTTTTCGTAGTTCTCCTCTTTCAGGGTGCCCTCAAACTTCTTCAGGGCATCGCGCTGGGCCTTGTTCAGCTTCTTGGGGATCTCCACCTCGCACTTGACGTACATATCGCCCCGGCCGCGGCCGTTCAGATACTGGATGCCCTTGCCGCGCAGACGGAATGTGGTGCCGCTCTGGGTGCCTTCGGGCACGGTGTACTCCACCTTGCCGTCAATGGAGGGCACGGTGATGCTGTCGCCCAGAACCGCCTGGCTGTAGGTGATGGGCACCGTGACCCAGACATCATAGCCGTCGCGCTGGAACACCTCGCTGGGCCGGACCGTGACCATCACGATCACATCACCGGCAGGGCCGCCGTTGGCACCGGCATCGCCCATGCCGCGCAGTGCAAAGCTCTGATCGTCGTCGATGCCCATGGGGATGGACACCTCCAGCGTTTTCCTGGCGGCAGTTTTTCCGCTGCCGTGGCAGACCTTGCAGGGGTTCTTGACCAGCTTGCCCTTGCCGCCGCAGCGGGAGCAGGGCTGCTGGGTCTGCATCACGCCAAAGGGAGTGCGCTGCTGCCGGATGACATAGCCGCGGCCGCCGCAGTCCGGGCAGGTCTCGGGGCTGCTGCCGGCGGCGCAGCCGCTGCCATGGCACTCCGTGCACTCCTGCTGGCGGGTGATGGTGATGTTCTTCTTGCAGCCATGCACGGCCTCATCAAAGCTCAGGGTGATCCGCACACGGATATCCTGACCCTTGCGGGGGGCGTTGGGGTTTGCCTGACGGGCAGAGCCGCCAAAGCCGCCGAAACCGCCGCCAAAGATATCACCGAAGATATCGCCCAGATCGACCCCATCGCCGCCAAAGCCGCTGAAGCCACCCGCGCCGCCGCCGTTCTGGGCTGCATAGCTGGGGTCCACACCGGCAAAGCCGTACTGATCGTACAGCTGGCGCTTCTTCGGGTCCGAAAGCACCTCGTTGGCTTCATTAACTTCCTTGAACTTTTCCTCGGCATCCTTATCGCCGGGGTTGTAGTCCGGGTGGTACTTCATGGCCAGCTTGCGGTAAGCCTTTTTGATCTCCGCATCGGTGGCCGTTTTGGATACTCCCAGCACTTCGTAGTAATCGCGCTTTTCCTGTGCCATAACCATACCTCTATAAAACCAGCAAAGGCCGCCCCGGCAAAACCGGAGCGGCTTTTGCTTTTATCCGGCACGCCTGCCCGCCGGTTTGGCCGGGCATCTGCCGTTTGTGTCAGAACTTAGACTTCCTTGAAGTCAGCGTCCACAACGCCGTCATCGTTGGGCTTCTGCTGGTTGTTTGCGCCAGCATCGGGGCCGGGCTGTGCGCCTGCAGCCTGCTGGGCAGCAGCGGCAGCCTGATACATCTTCTCAAAGACATGGCTCAGCTCATCCTGCTTTGCCTTGATCTCATCGATGGAGCCGGACTGAACAGCGGTCTTGAGGTCGGCCAGCTTTGCCTCAGCTTCGCTCTTCACGTCAGCGGGCATCTTGTCGCCGTTCTCCTTCAGCATCTTCTCAGTCTGGAACACCATCTGATCAGCGCCGTTGCGGATATCGACCTCTTCACGCTTCTTCTTATCATCGGCAGCAAACTGCTCAGCTTCCTTCACAGCCTTGTCGATATCTTCCTTGGACATATTGGTGGAAGCGGTGATGGTGATGTTCTGCTCCTTGCCGGTGCCCAGATCCTTCGCGCTGACCTTCACGATGCCGTTTGCATCGATATCGAAGGTGACTTCGATCTGAGGCACACCACGGGGAGCCGGGGCAATGCCATCCAGGTGGAACACACCCAGGCTCTTGTTGTCGCGGGCAAACTCACGCTCGCCCTGCAGAACATTGATCTCAACAGAGGGCTGGTTATCAGCAGCAGTGGAGAACACCTGGCTCTTGTGGGTGGGGATGGTGGTGTTGCGGTCGATGATCTTGGTGCACACGCCGCCCAGGGTCTCAATGCCCAGGCTCAGCGGGGTGACATCCAGCAGCAGCAGGCCCTTGACATCGCCCTGCAGAACGCCGCCCTGGATGGCAGCGCCCACAGCCACGCACTCATCGGGGTTGATGCCCTTGAAGGGCTCGCAGTTCAGTTCCTTCTTGACTGCATCGTAGACAGCGGGGATACGGGTGGAACCACCGACCATCAGGACCTTCTTCAGGTCAGAGGGACGCAGGCCTGCATCCTGCAGAGCCTTGCGGACAGGGGTCATGGTGCGGTCGACCAGATCAGCGGTCAGCTCATTGAACTTTGCGCGGGTCAGGGTCATATCCAGATGCTTGGGGCCGGTAGCGTCAGCAGTGATGAAGGGCAGGTTGATCTGGCTGCTCATTGCGCTGGACAGCTCGATCTTTGCCTTCTCAGCAGCTTCCTTCAAGCGCTGTGCAGCCATCTTATCCTTGCGCAGGTCGATGCCGTTCTCGTTCTGGAACGCATCTGCCATCCAGTCGATGATGCGCTGGTCGAAGTCATCGCCGCCCAGGTGGGTATCACCGTTGGTGGCCAGAACCTCGGTCACGCCGTCGCCCATCTCGATGATGGAGACATCGAAGGTGCCGCCACCCAGGTCGTAGACCATGATCTTCTGGTCCTCTTCCTTATCGATGCCGTATGCCAGAGACGCGGCAGTGGGCTCGTTGATGATACGCTTGACGTTCAGGCCGGCAATGGTGCCTGCGTCCTTGGTTGCCTGACGCTGGCTGTCGTTGAAGTATGCAGGAACGGTGATGACTGCATCGGTGACAGTCTCGCCCAGATAAGCCTCAGCATCTGCCTTCAGCTTCTGCAGGATCATAGCGCTGACCTGCTGGGGAGTGTACTCCTTGCCGTTCAGGGTCACCTTGTGGTCGGTGCCCATATAACGCTTGATGGAAGCCACCGTGTTCTCAGGGTTGGTGATGGCCTGGCGCTTTGCGACCTGACCCACCAGACGGTCGCCGGTCTTGGTGAAGCCGACAACAGACGGGGTGGTGCGTGCACCCTCAGAGTTTGCGATAACAACGGGCTCGCCGCCCTCCATAACAGCCACGCAGCTGTTGGTAGTACCAAGGTCGATACCAATGATCTTACTCATAATGAAAGCTCCTCTCAAATTCAGAACGTTTTTTGTTTATATGATGCTCAAATGTTACCAAGCGGATGTTATATTTGAAAACCCTTGCGGGGTCTTGCAAAATCACTCTGCCACAACAACGGTGGCATGGCGGACGATCTTATCGCCCAGCTTGTAGCCCTTCTGGTAAACCGTGATCACGGTGCCGCTCTCCTGTCCATCGGGGGCGGGGATCTGCTGCACGGCATTCATAAAGTTGGGGTCAAAGGGCTTGCCCAGCGCCTCGATCTCCTCCACATGGAGGGCATTCAGCGCCTTGGCGGCTTTGTCCAGCGTCATGGTCACGCCCTTCTTGTAATTCTCGTCGGTGGTGGGGGCGTTGGCCGCCATCTCCAGCGTATCCAGAATGGGGATGATCTGGTTCACGGCAAAGGACACGCCGTCGTTGAACTTCTGGTCAGCCTCACGGGTGGAGCGCTTGCGGTAGTTCTCATACTCGGCGGCCATCCGCAGCAGCTGATCCTTGGCCTGATTGGCATTCTTCTCAGCCGCGTCCAGCTTTGCCTTCACGGCCTCCAGCTCCCGGGCCTTCTTGTTGAAGAAGCCATCCTTTTTCTTGGGGTCTGCCGCTTCAGCGTTCGTCTCGGGAGCCGCTGCCTGCTCAGGTGCAGTTTCCGGGGCGGCCTGCTCGGCGGTGTTGGGCTCCACGGCAGGTTCTTCTGCCTGCGGGGTCTTTTTTGTTTCTTCGCTCATTCCAGGTCCTCCTTATAGATCACAGTCCGCCGGGGTGCGGCTGCCTGCGGGGTATCTTTTCGTTTGCCGCTCATTCCTTCGCCAAGCTGATCGGCAAAGGTGTGGAGCAGCGGCATCAGCTTCTGGAAGGGCATCCGGGTGGGGCCGATGAGGGCCACGGAGCCCCAGAGGCCTCCGCCCACCAGATACCGGTCACTCACGATGCACAGGCCGGGGATCTGAGGTTCCAGATCCTCGCCCAGCAGGATGCTTTCGCTCTGCTCTGCCGGGGGTGCAATGAGGGCGGCAGCCTGCTCTTCGTCGTTCAGCAGGCTCAGGATGCTGCCCACCTTGCCGTCCAGCTGGGGCCAGTCCAGCAGGTACTGCTCACCACCCAGATACACATGGGGCTGGGTGGAATCCTGCAGGATGGCGGCGGCGGCGCTGATCACCGGCACCAGCTCCGGGCTGATCTGGCTGCACAGCTCTGCAAGGAGCCGGGGCGACAGATCAACAGGAGCCACAAAGGTCAGGTTCCGGTTGAGCAGGGCGGCAAGCGCCGCTGCATTTTCCCGGGAAAGACCGGTGCGGACCCGCGCAACACGGGTGCGGACATAACCGGCAGTGGTCACAGCCAGCACTGCTGCAGCGCTGCGGCCCACCTGCACCACCTCATAGTGGGCGATGCAGAGATCCTCAGCACAGGGGGTGCTGACGGCGGCGGTGCAGCCGCTGATGGCGGCCAGCGCCTTGGCGGCACCCTGTGCCAGCTTTTCCGGCTCGTGGTCAAGGCTTGCGAACACCGCGTCCACACGGGCGCGGGTCACACGGTCCAGCGGCTGGTCATCGGTGAGAAGATGATCCAGATAATAACGGTAGCCCTTGGCACTGGGGACACGGCCTGCGCTGGTGTGGGGCTGCTCCAGCAGACCCAGCTTGGTCAGCGCGGCCATCTCGTTGCGCAGCGTGGCACTGGAGACTGCCATATCAAAGTAGTTTGCCAGCACACTGCTGCCCACGGGCTCGCCCTCGAGGCCATACAGCGCAACGATCGCCTGCAAGACACGCTGTTTGCGTGCATCCATCGTCATAGCGCCTGCCTCCTTTGTTCGCTTTTTGTTCTTTAGCACTCCTTCTTCCTGAGTGCTAAGACCATTATATCCAATTTTGCGGCGCTGTCAATAGCTTCTCAGAAAAGTTTTGAAAGATTCATAATTCTGTCATAAAGGCCGCACAAAAAAGAGCCGCCCTGCGGCGGCTCTCCTATATAATAGATCATTCCTCCATCTGCTTTGCCAGAAATGCCGCCGCCACGTTCACCGCCTTGAGCTGGGCGGCATCGGGCTGGGCAGTGCGGTCCTCCGTAAGCAGGCCCACACTGCCGGTGACATCTCCCGCCGCAATGATGGGCACGGCACACAACAGCGCCCGGGGCGAGCCCTCACAGGGCAGCAATGCCTTTTCGGGGCTGCCATCGCTCTGGTAGGGCTTGCGGCTGTCCATCAGCTTTTCCAGCGGCTGGCTCACGCTGCGGTCTGCCAGATCCCGCCTGCCCGCACCGGATGCCGCCAGAATGCGGTCCCGGTCTGAGACAAAGGCCGTCAGGGCAAAGCACTTGCTCAGCACATCCACATACTGGGCCGTCACCCCGCTCAGTTCCCCCATGGGCGAATACTTTTTGAAGATGACCTCGCCGTCCCCTGTTGTGAAGATCTCCAGCGGGTCTCCCCTGCGGATGCGCTGGGTGCGGCGGATTTCCTTGGGGATGACCACCCGCCCCAGCTCATCGATGCGGCGCACGATGCCGGTTGCTTTCATAAGGTTCCCTTCCTTTCCATGTTCCGGTTTTGCTTCCAGATTTCTGTGAAGTATGGTTATTCTGTGGAAACAGGAAGGGAATTATTCATTCAGCTCCTGCCGGAGCCTTACCTGCGCACATACTGCGTCTTTCTACCCGCGCCGATCCTCTCCAGAACGCCCTCCTCTGTCAGTTTTTTCAGCGCGCTTTCAATCGAGCTTGTACCAAAGCCCGGGCAGGCCTCTGCGGCCTCCTGTTTTGTAAAGGCTCCCAGCTTTTCCATCGCATAACTGCGCACTCGTTCGTACGCCGTCACGCGCTTCTGTCCCCCGCCAACCAGATCGACCCGCTGCTCAAAATCCTGATAACAGGAGCAGATCACCGCCAGCATATATTTGATGAACGGTGTCGGGTCATTTTCCTCCTCATGCCAGTGCTGATCAGCCTGCGCCAATGCTGCATAGTACTCATCCTTAGTCTCTGCAATTGCTTTTTCAATGCTGATGTACTGCCCCACAACATATCCATTCTGATACAGCATCAAAAGGGTCAGCAGCCGGCTCATTCTGCCGTTACCATCATTGAAAGGATGGATACAGAGAAAATCCAAGATAAAACAGGGGATCAAAAGCAGGGGATCAACGAGTTCTCTGTGCAGCACATCCTGATAAGTGCAGCAAAGTGCTTCCACAGCACCCGGTGTCTCGTATGGTTCCAGCGGGCGGAACAGCACGCGGCGTTCCCCGCTGGGCAGGGTCATATCGATCTCATTGGGTGTAGTCTTAAAATGTCCTCGATAGGTCAAATTCGTATATTTCAGCAGATCACGGTGCAGTTGCAGGATGTACCCCGGCTCTACCGGAATATAGGCATAGTTCTCGTGGATGAGATTTAAAACATTCCGATATCCCAATATCTCCATTTCGTCCCGGTTATGTGGAGTCGTTTTATCTTCAACCAGCTGTTTCAGGCGCGCATTGGTCGTGATGATCCCTTCGATCCGATTGGAGGACTCTGTACTTTGGATCTTTGCGATCTCCACCAGCCGCTCCAATTCAGCGGGCCTTTGTTTCAGATATAGTTCCTGCCGCCCCTTGCATTCATGGATCTTCGCAACATAAGACAAGACCTCATTATCCCAGGAGTATTCTGCAATCTTTTTATAATCAAATGTACGCATGATTCACCCATTCCTTCTCCCAGCCCGTTCTTCCTTCTCCCAATTATACGCTCATTTTGGGAGAAAGCACAAGAAACTGGGAGAAATCTTTTATCGTTCTCGTCACTCGCAGCCCCTGCCGGAGCGCTGCTTATCCTCATACATCCGGTGGTCGGCCAGGATGCGGATGGTGCGCACATCGTCGCTGTCGCAGGGGTAGACCGCACAGCCGCAGCTGGTGCCGACCTGCACCTCTGCATCCTTCAGGCGGTAAGGCTCCCGGATGGCTGCCTTGATCTTTTCCACCCGGCTCTTGCAGAACCCCTCCGTTACGGCTCCGTTGACGATGAGGGCGAACTCATCCCCGCCGATGCGGAACACCGCATCGCTCTCCCGCACGCAGCCCCGCAGGCGGCTGGCCACCTCCTTGAGCAGCTGGTCGCCCACATCGTGGCCGTAACGGTCGTTCACAGGCTTGAAACGGTCAAGGTCGAGGTAGAACAGGACAAACGGTGTCCTGTTCAGCTCGTTTTCTTTCAACAATGCGTCAAAATAGCGTTCATTATACAGTCCGGTCAGGCCGTCGGTGTTGGCCAGGTCCTCCATCTGCTGGCGGGCCTCCTCTTCCTGCCGGAGGGCGCGCTCCTTTTCCTCCACGCGCAGACGGGCATCGATGCGGACCCCGTGCACCAGCACGATGCCTGCGCAAAAGAACAGCCCAGCCAGCAGCAGGATGGTGGCGTTCTGGATCTTCCGCATTCCACTGTCCACCACGTCACGGCCGACGATGCCCACAATGGACAGATCCTGAAAGCCCACAGGCTGGTAGACCAGATAATAGCTCTTGCCCTCAAGCCAGCAGGAAAGGCTGCCGCTGCGGCCCTCTGCCACGTCCTGCCGGGCTCGGGTCAGTGTGCCCGCATCCACCTGCGCATGCTTCTGCAGGTAGTCGAACAGGTTGTCCATCCAGTCCTCGATCTCGCTCTTGGGCTCCTCCGAGAGCATCACATCGCCATCGGGATGGATGATGTAGCAGTCGCTCTGGCCGCCGTAAGCACTGCCGCCGATCAATTCCTCTATGGTCTTATTCCGATAGCTCACGGCAAGGCTGGTGTAGGTGGTGCCGTCGATCTCCACCGGCGCAATGGGCGCAGAGTATACCACCCGGCGCTCCCCGCTCCGCATGATGTAGCTGGACACCGTAGGCTTGCCGGTGCGGTACATCTCCTCAAAGGCTGTCCAGAGGTGATCCACTTTTTCATGCTTGCCCCGGATGCTCCAATATTCGCAGTTTTCATTGAACAGATACACGCTGCTGTACCGCCAGATCTCCCGCTCGGCCTCATAGCTGCGCAGGCGTTCCTCCGCCAGGCCCTCCTCATTGGCAGCCTGCAGGCTCTTGCCCCACTCGTTCAGCATGTTCCAGTTGCTCCGGCTGAAGATGGTAAACGCCTTATCCACCTGCTCATAGGTCTCCAGCAGGTTGCGGGTGCCTTCGTCATAGAACTGCTGCCGGATGTACAGGACGTACCAGCACAGACCTGTCACCACGACCATCGCCAGCAGCAGCGCAGCTGCCGTCCATCTTTCTTTTTTCTTCCACATATTCAGCTTCTCCTCAGCAGAGTCCCAACTCTCTGCCCTTTTCCGGCCGCATTTCCACAGCCTGCGAAACCACGCAATTCCGTCGAATCAACACTACCAAATTCTGCTTTTTCTGTCAAGGCTTTCGTCAAAGATTATTCGCTGCAAATTTGGGGCATTCTTCTATCCTTTTGCTGCTGTGTATGTTATAATAAAATGTATGGATTTCTGAGGGGGTGCTCTTATGCAGCAGATCGTGATATTGGGCGGCGGTGCAGCGGGCCTTGCCGCCGCATTGGCCGCCGCCCAGTCTGCCCCGGCAGGGGCAGTGCGGGTGACGGTGCTGGACCGCAACCCCAGGTGCGGCAAAAAGCTGTTGGCCACCGGCAACGGCCGCTGCAATTTGGACAACACCGGCATTGCACCGGAGCAGTATTTCACCGCTGATCCCGCCGCCCTGCGGCCCCTGCTGGCCGCGGTGGATGCCGCCGCACCGCTGGAATGGTTCGCGGCGCTGGGCCTGTACACCCGCACCGATGAGGCCGGGCGGGTGTACCCCTACTCCAACCAGGCCGCAGACGTGCTGGCCCTGCTGGAAGGCCACCTTGCCCGGCTGGGCGTGGAGGTGCGTACCGGCTGCACTGTGCAGACCCTGAGCCAGAACCGCAGCGGCTACACCATCCTGTGCGAGGATGCCGAGGGTCAGGACCAGACCCTGCGGGCCGATGCCGTCATCTGCGCCATGGGCGGCAATGCCGGGCCGCAGTTCGGCACCGACGGCTTCGGCACCCGATTCGCCGCCCAGTGCGGCGGAAAGCTGGAGCCGCTGTACCCCTGCCTGACCGCCCTGCAGACAGCAAAGCCCAACCGATCTCTGGCCGGCATCCGGGCCAAGGCCGCTGCCACCCTGCTGGACCTCGACCGCCACTGCACCGTGGCTGTGGAAAACGGCGAGGTGCAGTTCACGGACTACGGGCTTTCGGGCATCTGCATCATGCAGCTGTCCGGCCATCTGGCCCCGGGGCGGGGGCCAAAGCGCCCGGCCGTTGAGCTGGACCTCTTCCCCATGCTGGATGAGACTGCCCTGACCGCCCTGTTTGCGGCCCGGGTGCCCCTGCTGCCGGGCAAGGCACCTGCGGATTTCTGGACAGGTCTGCTCAATCCCAAGCTGGGCCGCGCCCTGTGGGCAGCGGCAAAGCTGCCTGAAAAACCGGTGGACACCCTGCCGGATGCCGCCTGGCAGGTGTTGGCCAACGCGGCCAAGCACTGGCTGTTCGAGGGTCTGACCCCCTGCGGCTGGAAGCAGGCCCAGACCACCGGCGGCGGCCTGAGCCTGACCGAAGTGACCCCCAGCTTCCAGTTCAAGGGCTGCCCCGGCCTTTACTTTGTGGGTGAAACGCTGGACTGCGCCGGCAGCTGCGGCGGCTTCAACCTGCACTGGGCCTTTGGCAGCGGCATCGCCGCCGGGCGTGACGCGGTGCGGAGCCTGAAGCGGCCTGCCCCGAAGCCGAATAAAAAGAAGCGATAAAGAATGACCCTCTCCATCCCGCATCTGACAGACAGACTGCAGGGACGGAGAGGGTCATTTTCGTTTCAGATACGCTTGTGTCTCCCGGACCACCACTCCCGAAAGCCCCACCACGCCCACAAGATTGGGCAGCATCATCAGGCCGTTGAAGGTATCGGAGAGCGCCCAGGCCAGATCCAGCTTCATCACAGCACCCACCAGCACCATGGCCGCAAACACCAGTTTATATCCTGCGGCGGCACGCTCCCCCAGCAGATACACCACTGCCCGGGTGCCGTAATGGCTCCACCCCAGCGTAGTGGAATAGGCAAACAACAGGACCGACACCGCGATGAACTGCGGCCCGAACGCCCCAAACACCGTGGAAAAGGCCTGCCCCACCAGTGCGGAGCCCTCCACGCCGGTCAGGGCCGCACCGGTGTCCAGATCCACAAGGCCGCTGGTGAGTACCACAAGGGCCGTGAGGGTGCAGACCACCATGGTATCTGCAAACACCTCGAACATGCCCCACATTCCCTGCTGGACAGGCTCCTCCACATTGGCCGCGCAGTGCACCAGCACCGACGCGCCCAGTCCTGCTTCGTTGGAAAAGGCTCCCCGCTTGAATCCCCAGCTGATGGCCCGGGCCATGCCGTAGCCCAGCACCCCGCCCCCGGCGGCCTGCAAGCCAAACGCCCCCCGGAAGATGGCCGCGAATGCCGCCGGGACAGCCGCCCCATGGACACAGACCACGGTCAGCGCCCCGAACAGGTAGAACAGGGCCATGAGCGGGACGATGGCCTCCGTGACTGCGGCCACCCGCTTCAGCCCGCCCAGTATGACCCGCCCGGTGAGCAGGGCCAGTACGATGCCCGTTGCCACCGGCGGCACCCGGAACACCGCCTGCAGATTGCCCGCAATGGAGTTGATCTGGCTCATGTTCCCCATGCCGAAGCTGGCCAGCACGCAAAAGCAGGCAAACAGCACCGCCAGTGCCCGGCCAAAGCCGCCGCCCAGCCCCTCGGCCAGATAGTACATGGGCCCGCCGCACCATCTTCCGGCGGCATCCCGGCGGCGGTAGCAGATGCCCAGCACGTTCTCGGCATAACTGGTCATCATCCCCAGCAGGGCCATGACCCACATCCAGAACACAGCCCCCGGCCCGCCTGCCAGAATGGCTGCCGCCACACCCACGATGTTGCCGGTGCCGATGGTCGCCGCCAGCGCTGTGCAAAGGCTCTGAAACTGGCTGATGGCTTCATCGTCCGTGTGGGCGGTCACATTCCGGTCCAGGAAGATGGCCCCGATGGTGTGCCGCATCCAGTACCCGAAATACCGCAGCTGGAAAAATCCGGTGCGCACTGTCAGCAGGCAGCCGGTGCCAAACAGCAGCGCCAGCCCCACCGGCCCCCATACCACACCGCCGACCACCGCATTCACCCGCGCCAAGCTCTCCCACATACACAAACGCCCCCTGTGCTCTACTGTATGGCACAGGGGGCGTTTTCATGCCCGGGCAGCGGTTTCTGTATAAAAAAGCGCATCCCGGCCCACCCTGTTCCAAAACGGAACGGAGGAACACGGGATGCACAAGAACGGTTGGAGGCCCTTCTGGGCTGCTTTGGGGGCGGCACTTCTGGTGCTGCTGCCGCTGGTGGGCGGCACAGTCCTGCTCACCCGGCAGATGGTGCGTACCCGCATCCAGACCGCCCAGCCCCAGAGCGGGGTGCCCATCCAGCTGCCCCGGGCCGAGCACCGGATGACCCTGCTTCTCTGCACCGCCGGGGAGCAGCCGGGCTTTTTGCTGGTCTACCTGAACGCCGCCCAGAACAGTCTGAACCTGCTGGCCGTGCCGGGGGAGCTGACCGTGCCCTTCAACGGAGAGACTGCCAGTCTTGCCCACTGCTACGGAGCGGCGGGGCCCGCCCGGTGCCGTCAGGCGCTTCTGGAGGTGCTGGGCCTGCCGGAGGATATGCTTTATCTGGCGCTGTCCCCCGCCGTGCTGGAAAAGACCGCTTCCCGTTACGGGCCGGTGCGGGTGGGGTTTTCGGGGGCACTGACTGCCGATGAGCTGGCCGAAACCGGGCTTTCCGCCGCCGTGCAGAGCATTTCAGCCAAGGAGGCCCACGCTCTGCTCTCCGGCTGGGATGCGGACGGCACCCTGCCGCCTGCCCGCCGGGCCGCTGCCCGGGCGGCAGTGTGGGAAGCCTTTTTCCGGCAGGACCTCGCCCTGCTGCCCGCCACCCTGCCGGATGCCCTGCGGGCCAGCAGCACGGCCCTGCTCACCGACTTTGCGGCGCAAGATTACACCCTGCTGGGCACGGTCCTGGAGTTTCTGGCCAACAACAGCGCCCTCCCCCACGCCGAGGCCCTGCCCGGGGCGTGGGATGCAAAGGCGGGCACTTACACGGTCACAGACGCTTCCCGGGCGGCGGTGCAGACCTTCCTCAGCGTTTCACCCGCCTCGGGGAATGACGCCTCGCTCAGGGAGCCATAGCCCAGTACAAACGTACCGGAAAAATCCTGTTCCCCGCCGGTCAGGTCATAATCGCTCAGCAGACTCAGGGCCACGCCCTGCGCCTTTGCGGCGGCGTGAAGGGCGGCATCCGGCGGGGCATTTTTCAGCCTTGCCAACAGATGCAGGCCGGTATGCAGGCCAGTCAGGGTCAGCTCATCCAGCGCAAAAGCAGCGCGCAGAGAGGCAGCCAGAGCATCCCGCCGGGCCTTGTAGGCCACGCGCTCCCGGGCAAGGTGCCGGGTAAAGTAGCCCTCACGGATGAAGCGGGCCAGGGTCTGCTGTTCAAACCGGCTGACGGTGCCGGAATAGATCCGGTACTTTGCCCGCCAGGCGGGCAGCAGCTGCCGGGGCAGCACCATGTAGGCGATGCGGATGCCGGGGGCCAGACTGCGGGAGCAGGTGGAGAGGTAGACCACCGGGCCGTCGGCCCCGGCCATGCCCTGCAGGCTGGGCAGGGGGCGGGTATCAAAGCGGAACTCCGAATCGTAATCGTCCTCTATGATATACCGCTGGCCCGGGCAGCGGGAGGCCCAGTGGAGCAGCTCCGTTCGGCGGCCCGCCGGCATGGTCACGCCCGTGGGGAACTGGTGGCTGGGCGTGACATAGCACACCGCCGCACCCGAGCCGGACAATGCCTCAACAGAAAGGCCGTCCGCATCCACAGGCAGGCAGCAGCACGCCACGCCGTTGTTTTCCAGCACCTGCTTCGCGCGCTGGTAGCCGGGGTTTTCCACCGCCGTTTTGCCGGGCAGGAGCGGGGCCAGCAGGCTCAGCAGATACTCCATACCGGCACCCACCACCACCTGCTCGGCGGTGCACCGCACGCCCCGGTATTCCTCCAGATAGTCCGCCAGCGCCTGCCGCAGCTCCACATCCCCCTGCGCATCGCCATGGGTCAGCAGCTGGGGCGAGGAATAGAGCAGCTCTTTCTGCAGCCGGGCCCAGGTGCGGAACGGGAACAGCCCCGGGTCCACGCCCCGGGTGGACAGATCGAACCGGACGGGCGGCTCGGCTGCTTCCGGCGGAGCGGCAGATGCCGGGGGCGGCACTTCCTCGGGCCGGGTGGGCAGGGCAAGATATTCCTGTACATAAAAGCCGCTGCGCTCCCGCGGCTCCATGTAGCCCTCGGTCGCCAGGATCTGATAGGCCGCGTCCACCGTGTTGACAGAAACCGACAGCTCTGCCGCCAGCCGCCGCTTGCCGGGCATCCGGGTGCCCGCCGGAATGGCCCCGCTGCGCATCTCGGCGGCAAGGCTCTCATAGAGCTGCTCGTACAGCGGCACCCCGCTGGCGGCATCCAGTGCAGTTGTCAGATGAAACATAAGACCCCTCCCCTTTTTGGGTGCTTTGTCGAACTGACCCCATAAAAAAACTTTATTCTGGGTATTTTCATGGTGCCAGTTTTGCGTATAATAGGAGCATACCAACCACACACCCAAATGTCAAGTAGTTTTATGGGTAAGTGGCTTTGAAACGGGCGAACGATCCTGCAGAGCAGGATAGAGGGGGTTTGCCCCGAAAAAATTTGGAGGGAAAAATCATGTCTACAACTGCAATGTGGCTGCTGCTGGCCGTGGTGATCGTTGTCATCCTGTTCGGCAGTGTGCTGTACAAGCGCACCTTTACCACCAAGGAGCTGGCCCTGACCGGCGTTATGGCCGCGCTGAGCCTGGTGGCATACCTGTTCTTCCGCGTGCCGTTCTACGGCGGCTCCTCGTTCCATCTGGGCAACACCTTCACCGCCCTGACCGCCCTGCTGCTGGACGGCGTTTCCGGCGGCCTGGCCGGTGCGATCGGTCTGGCTCTGGCCGATATCCTGGCCGGTGACCCGGGCTATGCCGTGACCACCTTTGTGCTGAAGTTCATCATCGGCATCACCTGCGGTGCCGTGGCTCACAAGGTGTTCAAGCTGCGCGATCTCGACCGCCACAGCAAGGGCTACCTGCTCAAGGTCATCGTGGCAGGCGGCTCCGGCCTGCTGCTGAACGTCATCACCGACCCGTTCCTGGGCTATTTCCGCAACATTTACATCTTTGGCCAGGAGTACACCGTGGCACAGGCCCTGTCCAAGATCGCCGGTGGTGTCACCTTTGTCAACAGCGTAGCCTCCACCATCTGCGTGGTCATCCTGTATCTGGCTCTGCGCCCGGCTCTGGAGCGCGCCGGTCTGCTGCCCAAGGGCGAAAAAAGTAAGCCTCTCATCTCTTTCTGACGCATATATGGAAAGTCCCCGGCCTGTATCCTCAACATGATATGCTACCCCCAGAGTAGACAGAGTAAAAAGAAAGCTCTGCGTACTCTGGGGGTATTTTCATGTCATGCAAGAACAATCACGATACAGCGGAAGTAAAATATCAAAAAAATATCCCGTGTTGGACGCTGCAAGCTCACGTCCGTGCCATGAATCGAGCGGCCTAACGCCAATTTGCACAAAAAATTCGCCGTTCCCTTGTGGAAACGGCGAACAAAAATCTTATATTATTTTTTCTGTCTCCTTGACGGGGCACTTCACGGGCAGGCAATGTGGGACAGAAGCGCAGAAGATCAGCCCTCGATGAGCTCAACGGTCTTCATCTTGACGGGGGTGGTGGGCTTATCGTTCCAGTCGGTGCGGACGGAAGCGATCTTATCCACGACCTCCATTCCGGCAACGACCTTGCCGAAAGCGGCATACTGGCCGTCCAGATGGGGAGCGTCCTTGTGCATGATGAAGAACTGGCTGCCGGCGCTGTTGGGGTTCATGCTGCGGGCCATGCTGATCACGCCGCGGGTGTGCTTGATGGGGTTGTTCACACCGTTTGCAGCGAACTCGCCCTTGATGTTCCAGCCCGGGCCGCCGGTGCCGTTGCCCAGCGGGCAGCCGCCCTGAATCATAAAACCGGGGATGACACGGTGGAAGGTCAGGCCGTTATAGAAGCCCTCGCTGACCAGCTTCTTGAAATTCTCACAGGTGATGGGGGCGACTTCCTCATTCAGCTCAATGTCGATGATGCCGCCGTCTTCCATAGTAATGCGAACCATAACGCTACAATACTCCTTTTGTGTTGACCCCGCAGCGGGGGTGTGTGGGGCAGAAATGCCTGCCCGGATATCTCTTATAGTATACCATAGGTTTTACAGGTTGCAACCACGCAGATGCAACCTTTTTGTAAATTCGTCAAAGTTCCGGGGCCGGGAGCCTGCTTATTCCATCTTCATCCGCTTTGTGATGAGTTGGCCGTTCTGTACTGTGCCGTCCGAGATATAATACTTCCACTCGGTCGATCCATCCGACATCAGGTACTCCACAGCAAACACCTGCCCAGCCTGGATTTTTACAGGGTAGTTGTCGGCTGGCAGAATCTCACGGGGTGTCGGCAGATTCTTGAAGTCCTCATATGCGTCTTCCAACCGCCAGAACTTTCGGGTCTTGTAGCCCTTTACCATCGAAATATCCTGCTCACCGAAATAGGATGCTGTGTAGGTCTTTCCGTTGACTTCCAGCGCGTCGATCCGTTCCGGTTCCTGCGTCAGATCTTTGGTATGGAGATGTTCCCCATAGTTCTCGCTCAACTGTTTTGCCATGCGAAAATCCGAGTTCAAATACTCCGACTCCACAATATGTGCACTTCCATAGATACCCATGATATCGGTGCGGCGTACCGCTTCCAGCTCCTGATAGCTGCGCCGGAAGTTCTCCACCATCCGATCCTCCCGGTATCGGACCGAAGAAGCTTCATCCGTCGCCTCGATCTCATAGTACCGTTTGCCCTGTTCCATGTTTTCCTGCGCACGCCGGTACTCTTCGCTGTCCTTCTGCCCATTGGCTTCCAGATAGGCCAGATACCGCGGCCCGGTTCTTTCCCAGGTATGGCCCACGTCGGTGCCGTGGAACACGGTCTCAGGATACTGCTCCTTGATCTGTTTCAGAAAATTCTTCTCGACCTCGGTGCCGCCTGCTGTACCTTCCCAGTCCTTGAACTGCAGATCCAGCAATTCATCATCGTCGGCCTGCATCCACAGGTTCAGAAATTGTGCATCCGTATACGGAAATTCCACAAACAGATCCCGCATTCCTTTTTCGTAATACTCGCCCCAGATGGAAAGTTCCTTGTCGAGAATGCTCTGCTTGCTGTGTTCTTCTCCGTAAAGATAGATTTCGCCCTTCGGCCCATTTTTTACATAACTCCAGAACAGCCCCACCAGCAGGGTCACAATTAGCACGATGGCCGCATATTTCCAGCGTCCGGTCTTTGTTTCCGTTTTCATTTCAATTCCTCTTTCATTTCGGTCATATCTGCCCAAAAGCGTTTGGGGCAGTGGGTCATACGGCCCTTTTCGTTGTGGCGGGCCTTGATCTCCAGCGTTTTGTAGAACTGCCGCCAGAGCTCCTGAAACTGCTGCTCCTTTTCATCAGGTGGGGGCAGGGTGAGGGGTTCGGCCAGCTCCATGAGCTGAGCCTTGTGGTTCTGGTACAGCAGCACCGCCTGATGGACAGCATCATAGATCAGGAAGTTCTCCTCCGGGAAGCGGGCACAGAAATGCCCGCGCAGGAGGGGCAGAATATAGTTTTTGGGGTGGATGACTGCACCCAGCATCCCGTCGTGCTCCTGAAAACGGACAAAGCCCTGAAACTTGTCCACTTCCCAGTCCAGGCTCTGTTTCATCTGGTAGAGCGGAGCCACCTCCGGGTGGCCCCGCCGCTTGACGGTGCCTGGCCCCAGCGCAAAGGCCAGATGCAGAAATCGGATGAGCCGCAGCTCCTTATCCTCCCAGCCCGAGAGAAAATCCCGGGTGACGAGGGATTCCGTCTCTTCGCCCAGCTTGGCGCGGAAGCTGGCAAAGACCCGCCGGGCCTTTGCGTGGTCAGTGGGGATCTCCTTCACAGGGTAGAGGGTAGCCGTCTCCCGTTCCGGGGTCCAGATCGCGAAGGGCAGCTCATGCTGGGCAAAGCTCTCAAACACACAGCAGAGAAAGCCCTCGAAGCTGCCATCATAGAGGTAGACCACGTCGGCATCGTGGAGCTTCCGGGCAGGGCTCACAGGGCTCTGGCCAGACATTGCACTGCCTCCTCCCGCACCATTTTCTGGGCTGTGCGGGGCGGCACGCCCTGCTCCACCAGCCGATCCACGGCGGGCGGGCTGAACATGCTCAGCTGCTCCACCCCGCCGCTGAATACGTTGGGGTCGATGAGCGCCCGGGTGATGCGCTCCCGCCCGGCGCTGCCGCGGCCCGGGTGCGCTCCCGCAAAGCCCCGGCAGGTGATGAAATACTGTGCCCGCTTGAGCACCACGCCCATCCGCTTGAGCTCGTCCAGCCCCAGCGCGGCCTGTTTGCGGGCGTGCCAGATGCGCCGGGCGCTCTTGGGGCCGATGCCCGGCACCCGCAGCAGCATCTCAAAGGGGGCGCGGTTCACGTCCACCGGGAACAGCCCGTAATGCTGCACCGCCCAGTTGCACTTGGGGTCCAGATAGGGGTTGAAGTTGGGGTTGTCCCTGTCCAGAAGTTCCTCTGCCTTGAACTCGTAAAAGCGGAGCAGCCAGTCTGCCTGATAGAGCCGATGCTCCCGCAGCAGCGGCGGCTTGGTGTCCAGCGTGGGCAGGCGGGTGTCCTCGGTCACAGGGATGTAGGCGGAGTAGAACACCCGTTTCAGGTGATACTTATTGTATAATCCTTCCGTTAATTGCAGGATGTGATAATCCGTTTCCGGGGAAGCACCCACGATCATCTGGGTGCTCTGGCCCGCCGGGGCAAATCTGGGGGCCTTGCGGTAGAGCGCCACCTCTTCCCGGTTGGCGGCCCCCTCCACCGCGATCTGCTTCATGGGCCGGAAAATGGAGTGCCGCCCTTTGTCCGGAGCCAGCAGGTTCAGGCTGCGCTCACTGGGCAGCTCAATGTTCACACTCAGGCGGTCGGCCAGAAAGCCCAGCTGTTCCAGCAGCTCCGGGCTGGTGCCGGGAATGGCCTTGGCGTGGATGTATCCGCCGAAACGGTACTCCCCCCGCAGCAGGCGCAGAACCGCCAGCATCCGTTCGGTGGTATAGTCCGGGCTCACCAGCACGGCACTGGAAAGGAACAGCCCCTCGATGTAGTTGCGGCGGTAGAATTCAATGGTCAGCTCGGCCAGCTCCCGGGGGGTGAAGGTGGCCCGGGGCACATCGTTGGACTTGCGGTTGACGCAGTAGCTGCAATCGAAGGAGCAGCAGTTGGTCATCAGCACTTTCAGCAGGCTGACACAGCGGCCATCGGCAGTAAAGGCGTGGCAGCAGCCCGGGGCGTAACAGCTGCCGACCCCGCCCGCTCCTGCTGCCCGGGAAGCGCCGCTGGAGGTACAGGCCACATCATATTTTGCGCTGTCCGCCAGGATCGTCAGCTTATCCATCAGGCTCTGTTCCATGGGACACCTCCGAAAAATGGGGATAAAAAAGAAAGCCATACAGGATGGCTTTTCTTTTTCAGGCGCTGGTGGGGCGTTTTTACCACTTCGCCTTGGTCTCCACCACACGGCCTGCAATGTGCAGGTGGTTGAGCTCCTCGCCCTTGATGACCATTTCCTTATAGGCCGGGTTGAAGGGCTGCAGCACCACGCAGTTGCCGCGCTGGAGGTAGCGCTTGAGGGTACCCTCGCCCTCGTCACCGTAGATCAGCACGCCCAGGTCGCCGTTTTCCAGCGTGTCCTGACGGTGCACCAGGGCAAGGTCACCATCGTGGATGCGGGGTTCCATGCTGTCGCCGCGCACAACGAGATAGAAGTAGCTGGAAGGGTCCTTGACCCGGGCATACTCCTTGCCGTAGTCTTCCTCATAGGCCAGCGCGCCGTAGCCCGCCTTGACCGTGCCAATGACAGGGATCAGGCTGTACACATAGCTGCCGAAGAAGCGCTCTTCGGTCTGGCCCTCCGCGGTGGGGTCGAACAGACCCAACAGATAGTCCGCGGTCGTGTCCAGGATCTCCGCCAGCTTTGCCACGGTGGTGGGGTCCGGGGAACTCTTTCCGCTCTCCCATTTTCCCACGGCCTGCTGAGTCACGCCCAACAGGGAAGCAAGCTCCGCCTGGCTCATGTGCTTTTGCTTTCGGCATTGCCGTAACAGCTCCGGAAACGACATTGTTCAACACTCCTCTGCTTGTACCGGGTCCGGTAAGGTTTTATCTGTATTTATTATACAACAAAAAGATGTTTCAGTAAAGAGGAAATCCCGCTTTTTCTCGAAGAAAAGTTGTCGCTCCGCACAAAAATGCGCACAACGAGCGGAAATTTTGATTTTGGGCTTGACAGCGCCGCTGAAATCTGGTAAATTAAATAGGCATTCGGTACGGCGTGTGCGGGTGCCCACGAGGAGAGATGTCCGAGTGGTTTAAGGAAGCAGTCTTGAAAACTGCCGTACGGCAACGTACCGTGGGTTCGAATCCCACTCTCTCCGCCATTTTTATTGAATAAGTGCAACACACTTTGCTCTGGAGTAGTACTCAAGAGGCCGAAGAGGCGCCCCTGCTAAGGGCGTAGGTCGTCTAAACAACGGCGCGAGGGTTCAAATCCCTCCTACTCCGCCAAGAAAAAGCTCGATGATTCTTTGAAATCACCGGGCTTTTTCCATTTTCAGAAACCAAAAGGCCGCCTCCTCGGAATTTGTTCCGTGAAAGCGGCCTTTCTGTTACAAGATCAGATTCGTCACCGCAGCCAGCACGCTCAGGTGCACAGGATAGAACCAGTAAAAGGCCTTCTTTTGCAGCGGACTGCACGCGCCCCGCTGGCCGTTGTAGAACCAGACCAGCACAAAGGCCAGCGGGGCGGTGAGTTCCCAGGCAAACAGCACGGCTCCCACGATGCACTGCCGCTTGCGGTTTGTGCGGGTCAGATACAGCGCGCAGATGATGAGCACGCCGATGCCGTTGTAGTCCGTACAGGCCAGAAGCGCCGCAAGCGTGCAGCCTGCCGCACACAAGAGTCCTTTCCAGCTGGCAGAGCCGTCCGGCTTTTCATAATGCTTCAGGCCTGCCATGGCCAGCACGCCCAGCGCCAGCGTCCAGTAAACGTTCTGCGCACTGAAGTCAAAGGGGGTGCGGAAGAACGCAAGGTCAAAGGGCACCTCACTGATGAGGGCAAACAGGAACAGCCTCCGGACGTATTTTTTCACATCGTGGGTATGTACAAAGCCCTCCACCAGCAGGAAGCAGAAGATAGGAAAGGCCAGCCGTCCGGTGAAGCGCAGCACCATGTCCAGCCGGTACAGCGGATAGGCGGAAAGGGTGTCCCGCGAGAGGGTGCCGCTGTCCAGCCCGGGCGTAAGGATACCTGCCTCGATGCAGGACGCGCCGATGTGGTCCACCAGCATGGTGATGCAGGCAATGGTTTTAAGGGCGGTGCCGCTGAAGCTGCAGCGCGGGGAAAGTGCGGTCATAAAAAAACACCTCGGTCAGTTTGTAAAAAATCGTTATAAGAACTATAACGGAGGAAAGGTGGCATTTCCTGCGTCTGCTGCGGCAAAATCTGCACAGAGCATGCACAAATCAGCCCAAAATGCTTGACAGGACGGGCGCAGGATAGTAAAATCAAGAAGATAATTGAACTATCTCAAACCAAAGATGAAAAAGATTCACAGAGGATCGAGCGTCTCCGAACCAGATCAGACCGGAAGGAGGCATTGGGAATGACGCTGTTTTCTTATGAGATTTTCGACGCAGTTGCACGGCAGGGCAGCTTTAACAAGGCGGCTCAGCAGCTGCATCTGACTCCCTCGGCCATCAGCCACGCCATCGCCGTGATGGAGGCTGAGCTGGGCTTCACCTTATTCAATCGCGGCAAAAACGGCGTTACCATGACCAGCTACGGCGCTTCGCTGTACCCCTCCATCCGTGCGGTGCTGAACAGCGACGAGGCCCTACAGCAGAGCATTGCCCGCCTGAACGGCCTGGAAAAGGGCAAGGTCAAGCTGGGTGCCTTCAACTCAATCTGCTCCGGGCTGCTGCCCAGCATCCTCAAGGGCTTTATGGCCCACTACCCCCAGATCGAAGTCGAGGTCTATCAGGGCACCTACGACGATGTTAAGGAGTGGCTGCGCACCGGTCAGGTGGACATCGCCTTCCTCTCCAACAACTGCCGGGAGGAGTTTGTTCTGACCGAGCTGTTCCACGAGCCGCTGCTCTGCATCACCCCCATGGACTGGCCCGAACCGCCCAACGGCGTGATGACCCCCGCCCTGATGAACGGGCAGAACTTTGTGGTGCAGTGGGATGCCACCGACGCGGAGATGCGTCAGTTCCTCAAGAAGTATTCCCTCTCAACGGAGCGCCGCTGCCATGTCATCGACGACCAGTCGAACATTGCCATGGTCGAGGCAGGCCTGGGTATTTCCATCATGCCCCGGATGCTGCTGCGCAACTGCACGGCAGCGGTCAAGATCTACCCCATCGAGCCAGAAGAGGACCGTGTGGTGGGTCTGGCCGTCCAGCGCCCCACCGCCATGGCTCCCGCCGTGGAGCAGATGTTCCACCACATCGTGGAGTGCTGCAAGGATCTGGACTGAACAACAGTGTAACATAACGGGCCGGTGTGCGCAACACCGGCCCGTTTTTTGCCGCCCGGAAAACTTTGGATTGTATCCCCGCCCGGGATACGGTATACTAAGAAAAAATCCATTCTGGTTTTTGAGGGGAAAAATTATGGATCGAAGAAGTTTTTGCAAGGTGCTGGGGTTTGCGGCCGGCAGCACTCTGCTTCCCGGGCTGATGGTCCAGGCCACCGGGCAGAGCTCCGTGGGCCATGCAGTGCCGGATGGCCGCTACACCATCGGCATCCGCAGCGACCTGAGCGGCTGCGACCTGACCCACGCGTTCTATTATTCCGACAGCTTTTTCACCCACCCGGCCACCCAATATGACCACCAGCTGGCGCTGGCAACGCTGGGTCTGGTCTGCGCTGCGGCCAACACCGTGGCCAGCGATGCGGAATACTGGGTCAACGGCTCTGTGGGGCGGGAAGCCCACATTGCCGCCGCCTACGAGACCCTGGGCTTTGAGGACGCGCTGTTCTACAATTACGATCTCGACACCGGCCGGGCCGGGGACTTTGTGGGCTACTCGCTGGCCCGCAAGACCCTGACCCTGAACGGCCAGCGCACCACCCTTGTGGCGCTTGTCCTGCGGGGCGGCGGCTACGGCGGCGAGTGGGCCAGCAACTTCCACATAGGCGATACCAGCGCGCACACCGGCTTTGTCACGCCTGTGGCGGCGGTGTTTGCATCCCTCAAGGCCTATCTGGCCCGGGCAGGGCAGGGCGGTGCCTTCAAGCTCTGGCTGGGCGGCTACAGCCGCGGTTCCATCATTGCAAATCTGCTGGCGGCAAAGATCGCCCGGGAGCTCCCCCAGCTGGGGCGGGAGAACATCTATGCCTACGGCTTTGCGGTGCCTGCAGCCCTGACTGCCGCCGACCGGCCTGACCTGCAGCAGGATTTCGATGCCAATCACGCCCCGGACGGCACCCTGCTGGAAAACTGGCCCGAGAGCAACATCTTCAGCATCATTTCCAGCGGCGACGCGGTGGCCCGGGTGCTGCCCGCTGCCTGGGGCTACCACCGCAACGGCTGCGACCGCTTTCTGCCCGCCACCCGGAATGCCGAAGAGCTGGCCGACCTGGACGCACTGGGGGCGGAATTCGGCCCCACGCCGCTGGTGATCAGCAACCTTGCCACCGCCGAGGACACCAGTGCCCTCATCGGCATCGTGGCCAAGTTCTGCGTTTCCCGGGAAAATTTCCATCAGAAATACGAAGCCGCTATCATGGACATGATCCAGTGTGCCTTTCTCCGCTCCGAAAAAGAGGTGGTCGATGGCTACATCCTCAGCGACGGTGAGATCGTGGAGCGGCTGCAGAGCCTTTCCCACATGAAAGAGATCGATTACTGGCAGATCGTGGGCAGCGTCTGGGCCGCCTCCACCATGAGCCGCCCCATCCTTGAGCGGTACGGCCAGAACGTGCCCCTGCTGGCCCGGCAGATCCTGATCCCGGTGCTGGCGGTCGGCCTGTGCTACGGCATCGAGACCGATGTGGTGCAGATGGTGGCCCAGTACATCATCCGTCTGCTCACCGCCCGGGGCGAGCTGGACAGTGTTCTGCGCGCGGCGTTCTGCCACCACCCGGAAAACTACATTTCCCTGATGGAATACTACACCCCCGAGGAGCACGGTATGGAGCCCTTTACCCGAAAGTGATTCACTTTTCTTCATCTTCCGCCTGAAATCTCTCCACCGGTGAAACGCCTGCGATTCGTTGAAATCCCGTTTTCTCTATGTTACACTTGATTTTATCAACTGGAAAAGAGGGAAAAAACATGGAAACTCAACACAAGCGCAGTGCGTTTTCCGGCAAACTCGGATTCGTGCTGTCCGCCGCCGGTGCGTCGGTCGGGTTGGGAAACATCTGGCGCTTCCCGTATCTGGCCGCAAAATACGGCGGCGGCATTTTTCTGCTCGTCTACATCCTGCTGGCTGTCACCTTTGGCTACACCATGATCATTGCCGAAACGGCGCTGGGCCGGATGACCCGCAAAAGCCCGGTGGGCGCTTACAGCCATTTTGGCAAGGGGAAGGGGCTGGCGTTCGGCGGCTGGATCAACGCCGTCATCCCCATCCTGATCGTTCCCTATTATTCGGTCATCGGCGGATGGGTCATCCACTATCTGGCCCAGTATCTCACCGGCCACGGCAGCGCGCTGGCATCGGACGGGTATTTCTCCGGCTTCATCTCCAACGGTCTGCTGGCCGAGATCGCGTTCCTGCTGTTCACCTTTATCACGCTGGGTATCATCTTTGCGGGTGTGCGCAACGGCGTGGAGCGCGTTTCCAAGGTGATGATGCCGGTGCTGGTGGTGCTCTCGGTAGTCATTGCTGTCTACTCGGTCACACGGCCCGGCGCACTGGCAGGCGTAAAGTATTTTCTGGTGCCCAACCCGGCCAACTTCTCGTGGATGACCGTGGTTTCCGCCATGGGCCAGATGTTCTACTCCCTCTCCATTGCCATGGGCATCCTGGTGACCTTTGGCTCCTACATGAAAAAGAACGTGTCCATTGAGCAGTCCACGGAAAACGTGGAGATCTTCGACACCGCCATTGCCATCATGGCGGGCCTGATGATCATTCCCGCCGTGTTCGCTTTTTCGGGCGGCGACCCTGACACCCTGCAGGCGGGCCCGGCCCTGATGTTCATTACCATCCCCAAGGTCTTTGCCAGCATGGGCATGGGCACTGCCGTAGGCGTGCTCTTCTTTGTGCTGGTGCTGTTCGCGGCCCTCACCAGCTCCATTGCCCTGACCGAGAGTGCCGTTTCTACCTTTGAGGACGAGCTGGGCTGGGACCGCACCCGCTCCACCATCCTCATCGGCTGTATTATGATCACACTGGGCAGCCTTTCCGCGCTGGGCTACGGCCCCCTTGCCAGCGTGACCGTGTTCGGGATGCAGTTCCTCGATTTCTTCGACTTCCTGACCAACTCGGTGATGATGCCCATTGCGGCCATTGCCACCTGCCTGCTGGTCTCCCGGATCGTCGGTGTGGAAAAGATCGAGGAAGAGGTCACACGGGAAGGTCAGCCCTTCCGCCGCAAACCGGTGTTCAACTTTATGCTCCGGTATCTCTGCCCCATCTTCGCGGCTATCATCCTGGCCAGCTCGGTCGCCAACGCACTGGGCTGGATCGCGATGTGACCTTGTTTTCTGCACGCAAAAAGCCCCCGGCCTGTGAGAATACAGGCCGGGGGCTTTTCGATCATTCTTTTTCAAACACAAGGAAGCGGAACGCGATGTCCGTGGTCAGCTCGGGCAGGGCGGCCAGGCGGGCCGCGCCATCCCGTGGCGTTTTCCAGTAATAGGGGGTCATGGCGAACAGCGCCTCCAGCTGCCCGGCAGGCACCGTGATGCTGCCCGAGACCTCCCGCTCCCCAATGGGACGGAAGCCCTCATAGGCCACCTCCTGCACCGGATTTTTATAGGGCGTGTCGTAGAGGACAGCCTTCATCTGGTAGAGGTGCTCTGCACCGGGCACGACATAGATCATCCGTCCGCCCGGGCGCAGCACGCGCCGGAACTCTTCCTGTGCAAAGGGCGAGAAGCAGTTGAGCAGCAGGTCGGCCCATCCGGTGCGGACAGGCTGGGCAAAGCTGGATGCCACCGCGTATTTTGCGGCAGGCAGTGCCTTTGCGGCCAGACGCACCGCAGGCTTTGCGATATCAAAGCCCGCCAGCTGCACCGGCCTGCCCGCCTGCGCAAAGGCCTGTGCAATGCAGCGGTCGTACCAGCCCTCGCCGCAGCCCGCATCCAGCAGGTGGAGCGGTGCATCTGCCCCGGTGGGGACACCATACGCAAGGCACAGTTCCCCCAGCGCCCGGCCGAAGATGCCGTAATACCCGGCGTTCAGGAAGGCACGGCGGGCGGCGACCATCTCTTTGCTGTCGCCCGGGGCCTTGGTGCGCATACTCTGCACCGGCAGCAGGTGCCAGTACCCCTCTTTCGCCCGGTCAAAGCTGTGGTTCCTGCCGCATTTCAGGGCAGTGTCCCCGGTCAGGGGTTCGCCGCAGAGCGGGCACTGCCAGGGGGCAAACGGCTCAGGTTTCATCGGTGTGATCCTCAATGGGTGCGGTGGCACCGCCGTGGGCGGTCATATACTCTTCAAAGTTGGTGAACTTCTGCTGGGGCGGGCGGCGGCTGATCAGCATCAGGCCCGGGTCCTCGTCCCGTGCGGGGGCGGTGTTCCGGCTGCGGCCGCGGGGTGCCTCGCTCTTGGCGGGGCGGGCCGGGCGGCTGCTCTGCACTTCATTGCGGTTATTGCGGCTGCCCTGCTGGCTCTGGCTGTTCTGGGCCGGGCGGGCATTGCGGCTGTTCCGTTCTGCCCGCTGCTCGGTGCGCGGATCATTGCGGTCGGTGCGCTGCTCGGCACGGGCAGGCTGACCGCCGCGCTGACGCTGGCCGTTCTGGGCCGGAGCAGTCTGCTTTGCGGCAGGCTGCGCAGCCGGAGCCTTTTTGACCGGGCGCAGAGGGGTAGCCTCCGGGGCGCTCACAAAGTGAGGGTCGAATTTGGGCTGGGCGTTGCTGCCGCGGTTGGCCGGCTGCGTGGCATTGCCCTCGCGGCGGGTGCGGCTGTTATTGGAGCGGCGGTTCTCACTGCGACCGCCGGAAGTGCGCTTCTGGTTTTCCTCCATGGATGTTCCTTCTTTCGGTTCGGTATTCTTGGGGCTGGGCTGTTTTGCAGCCGCTTTTTCCTTCTTGGGGGCAGCGGGCTTTTCGGCCTTGGCTGCCTTTTCTGCTTTGGCAGGCTTCTCTGCCTTCACAGTCTTTTCCGGCTGCTCTGCTTCCGCCTTGGGCTTTTTGCCCCGCACCGGGGGTGCAGCCTTGACAGGGGCGGGCACGCCGTCCCAGGGATGGCCGGAGACGACCGGGATCTGGCGGCGGTTCAGCTTTTCGATCCCGGCCAGATATTCCTTTTCCTCCGGGGCGCAGAAGCTGACGGCAGTGCCGTCGGCACCGGCACGGGCCGTGCGGCCAATGCGGTGGACGTAGGTCTCGGGCACCTCGGGCAGGTCGTAGTTGAACACATGAGACAGCTCGCTGATATCAATGCCGCGGGCGGCGATATCGGTCGCCACCAGCACCCGGGTCTTGCCCGCCTTGAAATCCTCCAGCGCCGTCACGCGGGCGGTCTGGCTCTTGTTGCCGTGGATGGCGGCAGCGGGGATGCCCTGCTTGTTCAGATCTTTTGCAATTTTATCGGCTCCGTGCTTGGTGCGGCTGAACACCAGCGCGTTCACCACCTCAGGCCTCAGGTTTTTGATGAGCCAGGGCAGCAGGAATTTCTTGTTGCCCTTCTCCACAAAATACAGGCTCTGCTGGATGCGGTCCACCGTGCTGGACACCGGGTCCACCTTGACAAAGGCCGGGTCATGCAGGATGCCTGCGGCCAGCTGCTCGATCTCCTTGGGCATGGTGGCGCTGAACATCAGGTTCTGGCGCTGCCTGGGCAGCTTGGCGATCACCTTTTTCACGTCGTGGACAAAGCCCATATCCAGCATCCGGTCGGCTTCGTCCAGAACAAAGATCTCAATGTTGGAGAGGTCCAGCAGCCCCTGCCCCACCAGGTCGTTCAAGCGGCCCGGGCAGGCAATGAGGATGTCCACGCCCTTTTTCAGGGCCGCGACCTGCGGAGCCTGACCCACACCGCCAAAGATGACGGTGCTGCGCAGGGTCAGATACTTGCCGTAGGCCTCAAAGCTCTCGCCGATCTGCAAAGCCAGCTCCCGGGTAGGAGTCAGGATCAGGGCGCGGATGGCACCCTTTTTGCGGGGCGCGCTGGCAGTCAGGCGGTCGAGCATGGGCAGCGCAAAGGCAGCCGTCTTGCCGGTACCCGTCTGGGCGCAGCCCATCAAGTCCCTCCCGGCCAGCACCGGCGGAATGGCCGCTGCCTGAATGGGCGAGGGGGATTCATAGCCCGCCTGTGCCACAGCACGCAGCACAGGCGCGGAAAGATTCAGTTCGTTAAATGTCATTCTTCACCTAAAATGTTTCTGCATTCCATATAATAGCGCTTTTCCTCTGCGTGCCCCATGCTGAAGGTCTTGCGGGGCAGCACACCGCCCATAACGATGCCCTTGAACAGATCGCTCTTCTCAAAGGGCGGCATCAGGAAAGCCACACCCCCCTGCCTGCACAGGGCGCGGACAGCGGGCTCATCGTGGACATAATCCACCCGGGCCTCGATATGGCGGGCCATGAAATACTCAATGAATGCGTCAATGGTGCCCACGGTCAGCGGGGCAACGGGATGTTCAAAGCTGAGCACATTGGCCACATGGGGGCCAGCCAGCGTAAAGGACTGCTGTTTTGCATCGCCAAAGCAGATGCCTGCCGCGTGGGAATCGCTCCACGCGATGAGGGCCAGCAGCACGGCACCGCAGTCCACATTGAAAAGGACACGGTGGATGGGCTCGATCTCAATGGCCGGAGAGTGGACATTGCAGACCTCAGCCAGGCACCAGCGGGCCGGGTGGGTCAGCTGCTGCTCCGGGGTCAGGGTCTTTTTCAGCTCCTCCCAGCAGGCCTTGGCGGAAGCCAGCGAATGGTTGCCGTCGCCCACGGCCAGCGTCAGGGGAGCGCCGCCCTTTGCCTGGGGATACCGGGCATCAAAGGCCTCCTGGCTGCCCAGAGCGTTCAGGGCGCTGTCGATCTGGGCCAGCAGGGCGGGATCTTCCACTGCCCAGCCGGCAATGTGGCCGCCGTTCAGCATCAGGTCGCCCTCGTAGACCTTGCGCAGCTGCTCCTTTTTCTCGCCGATGGGCTCGATAAGGGTGCAGCCGGGATCATCGGCCAGCATCATAATATGGGGCGTTTCCAGCCTTGCCCCCCGGCGCACCGCCATGCGGGGCGGGATGCGGCTTTCCACGGTGTGCTCGCTGGGACGGATGGCAGGCACCGCACCCTCGGCATAGCTGTATGCCTCCAGGTCGATCCTGCCCACAAGGCCCTGCCGCACCCGGCCGCTCTGCTCGGTGCGCTCCACATAAATGAAGCCGTCCACCGCGCGGGTCAGCACGTTCCGGGTATAATCGTCCATGGCCGCATGGATGGCGCTGATCCTTGCATCCACGTCATCCTCTTCCAGATAGACCTCCGGCAGGATCAGGTCCAGTGTGCTGGGGCCGCCTGCGGCGGCCTGCGCAGCCTTTTCCCAATAGGAGCGGTCGCTGGTGAACTGATCGCAGGCCACACAGCCCCACTGCCCCACCGGGATCTGTTCCGACGGCAGCAGAATGTGCGCCGGGGAAAAACAGGGTGTTTTGTTCATAATACTTCCCTCCCTCTCACAAAAACGCAGGGATCACTCAAAATAGCTGGCGGCATCGTCCCGGATGACCACATGCTCCACACCTGCCTCGGTCAGGGAGAGGGTCAGCTCCTCCCGGGCCGCTGCGTCCAGCGTAGAGGAGGACGGGACCTTCACCAGCAGATTCTTCACGCCCAGCTGGGCCGCAGGGGCTCCCAGCTGGCTGGAGGAGCCGGTCACCTCGGCCAGCGAATAACCGTACCAGAGCGTCACCGTATCTCCGAAACGGGCCTGCCAGGCGGCGATATCCGCAGTCAGCTGCCCGGCACGATCCACACCGTTGGTGTTGCCATAGTCCTGTTTGGCGCTGGTGGACGAGGGGAACTGGACATTTTCCAGCAGCACCTGATCAAACCCGGCGGCGTGCACCTCGGCGATCAGATCACCGATATACTGCACGGTCTCCGCGGCGTAGGGGTTCAGCCAGGGGTTGCCTCCAGCGGAAGCCTTGTTGTCCAGCCAGAGGTACTCCTGCCCCTGATACCGGATGGCCAGAGCGTGGTCGGCCCGGGCACCGGCAGGGTCACGGAAGGCAGTCAGCGCAGCCACCGGCACCAGCCCCTCCTCCTTGAAGATGGATGCCACACTCGTCAGCTCGACCTGCGTGGGGGCCGCATTGGCGGCACCCACCGCCGTCTGGGAGGCGTAATACACCTGCCCGGCGGTGTCCTTCAGGGTCAGGATGGCATAGGTCATGCCCTGTGCCTTGAGCTGCCGGGCGGCGGAGCGGATGGCGGCCTCGTCGGTCAGGGTGGTCACATCCACCTCTGCCCACAGGCCCGTCACAATATCAGTGCCCTTGACCTCTGGCTCCGGCTCCTTTTCCGGCACCGAGGAAGCTGCCGGTTCGCTGGCAGCGGTGCTCTGCGTCCCGGAGGATGCACTCTCGCTGACGGCACTGGATGCGGAAAGGTCACGATCCCGCACCACGGTATACCAGGTGTGGGTGGCCCAGTCCAGCACATGGGGCGCGGCCACCCAGGCCGCTGCCAGCACGGCCACCACCAGCACCGCAATGCCGATGCCCTTTTTCAGCCGCATCTCGCGGGTGTAAAAGCTGCGCCGGTAGCGCTTGACCTTCTGGCGTTTGGGATATCTTGCCATAATCAACCACCCTCCTTGGGGTCAACTTACAGGATCACGGAATGGCCGGTAAAGCCGTAGATGGCCAGCGCCAGCACACCGATATAGATCAGGGTGATGGGCAGGCCGCGGAATGCTTCGGGGATGGCCTTGCTGCGCAGGCGGTTGCCCGCCTCGGTCACCAGCATCACAGCCAGCAGGTAGCCCAGGCCGCTGCCCAGGCCAAAGCCGATGGACTGCGCCAGCGTAAAGCTCTGGGTGCGTTCCACCAGCACGGTGCCCAGCACGCCGCTGTTCACGGCGGCAATGGGCAGGATGCGGATGAGCAGGCCGCTGCGGGGGCCCTTGACCGCCCGCAGGATGGCGTGCTCAAAGATGCAGACCACCGCCACACAGGCCAGGTAGAGCAGCGGGCGGAGCTGGGCACGGTAGGGCAGATCCACGATCTGGCTGCCCGCAAAATACGCCAGCGGGGCCACCAGCGTCTGGGTAACACAGAGCAGCAGGGCAAACCACCAGCTGCTGGTGCGCTCGTCACCCACCAGCTGGATCAGGCGCGACACGCCCAGACCACGGGTAAAGATGGCGTTCTGGGCAAACAGGGCCAGCACGGCGTAGGCAAAGGCCACACCGATGGTATTCATCACAGCACTCACTGATCCTGCACCTCCTTCCGGGGGTGCGCAGCCAGAGTGCCGCGCGCCTCAGTTTTCAGGTATTCCTTGTGTTTGCGGGCCAGCGCGCGCCAGACGGCACACACCACGCCCAGCACGATGAAACCGCCTGCCGGCATGGATGCCATGGGCAGGACAGAGCGGCTGAGCTGGATCCCAAACACACTGCCCAGCGCCAGCCACTCCCGCAGGCAGCCCACGATGAACAGGATGAGCGCGTAGCCCACCGTGATGCGCAGACCCTTGGAGACAGCCTTGCGCATGGTTTCCTGCACACGGCCAAAGCGGTAGGTCAGCAGGGGCTCCACCACCAGCATGGGCAGGTAGATGCCCAGCATCAGCAGGTCGGTGCCGAACACGGCGTTCAGGATAGGATAAGCGGCGAGGTAGACCACCGCCGCACTGCCGCTGTACACCAGCGCCCGGGGCAGCAGCTTTTTCTCCAGCTCTTCCGGGGCGGGCTGCTCGTCCCGCAGGGGGAACAGGCGGCTGACCAGGCAGGCCAGCATCCGGGAAGGCGTGAGCAGCAGGGCCACAGCCACGGCCAGCATCAAAGCATTTTTGCCTGTGGTGGCAAGCACCACCAGCGGAGCCAGACCCATGCCCTGCATGACAACGGGATTATTTTTGAACACCCGGTCATGGTGGGCAAACTTCTCCGGATCACGGGTGATCAGTTCTGCAATGGAACGTTTCATTCAGCACCCTCCTTTCCGGCCGCAGGGCGGTGCATCAGCTGATACAGGCGGCTCTCGGTGCGGTCCATCCAGCCGGAAATGCTGTTGACCGTGAGCAGGGCAAAGCAGACACCCGTCTCGTACACGCCGTAATACCGGAAGCCCATGGTGATTGCCCCCACCAGCACACCGTACAGGATGCGGCCCAGACGGTGGTGGGCGCAGGTGTAGGGCTCGTTGAGCAGGAACACCGCACTGAACAGCATGGCACCGGTCAGCAGCTCGTCCCGCACGCACTGCAGGCGCAGGGCGATGTCCACGCCGTTCACCCCCACCTGACGGGGGAAGAGGAAGGCGATGAGGGCACAGGTGACCACAAAGCTGACAGAAGCGCTCAGACGGACATCCTTCTGCAGCCAGAGGAAAAGCCCGCAGGCCAGAAGGATGAGGGCAGCACCGGTGCCCATGGGGGCGGCATACTCGCCCAACACCAGCGAAATTGCGCCGATGTTCAGGCTGCCGCCGCTGCGCAGGGTATCCGAGATGGTGCTGGACACCGGCACGCCGGTGGCATCCCACAGGGGGATGTTGGTATAGGGCTGGGGGTAGCGAAACACCTGCTCCGGCCAGGACACCGCCGCCACGGCGTAGCCCACAGCAGCAGGGTTGAAGGGATAGCTGCCGTAGCCGCCAAACACCTCCTTGCCGATGAGGACACCGGCCAGCACCGCCATAATGACCACATACCAGTCCACCGTGGCGGGCATGAGCAGGGCGATGATGAGGGCAAAGCTCTCGTTGGAGAAATCCCCGGCCCGATACACGCGGCGGCGCAGCAGGGAGACCAGGCGGTCACACAGATTGCCGGTGAGCAGCGCCGCGCCGCAGAGCAGCAGGGGCCGCAGACCGTACAGGAAGCAGGCCATGCAGAGCAGCGGGATGGTCATAAAGCAGACGTGCAGATAGTACCGCCCCGTCTTTGCAAGCTCCTGCTCCTGCTGCTGGATCAAACGTTCATCCATGGTAAGGCACCTCTCACAGGGCGGCCAGACGGCGCACCGCCGCAGCCGGGTCGGCTGCGCCGAACACGGCACTGCCCGCCACCAGAATATCGGCACCCGCCTCCACACACAGGGGGGCGGTGGTGTCGTCCACGCCGCCATCCACTTCCAGCAGGTAGCGGGCGCTCCGCTTTGCCCGCTCTTCCTTGAGCCAGCGCAGCTTTTCCAGCGCCGAGGGCATGAACTTCTGCCCGCCGAAGCCGGGCTCCACGCTCATCACCAGCACCAGATCCAGCTGGTCGAGATACGGGGCCAGCGCCTCCGGATCAGTACCGGGCTTGATGGTCAGGCCCACCTTGCAGCCCAGTGCCTTGACCGCATCGATGGTCTGCTGGATGTCGTCCTCGCACTCGAGGTGGAAGTTGTACAGGCTGGCACCCGCCTTGATAAAAGGCTCTGCATACTGCAGCGGGTGGCTGATCATCAGGTGGACATCGTAGAATGCTGCGGGCATCCCCTTGTGCAGGCTTTTCAGCACCGGCACGCCAAAGCTGATGTTGGGCACAAAGTGGCCGTCCATCACGTCATAATGCAGCATCTGCGCACCGGCATCCAGCACCATGCGGCAGTCTGCGCCAAGCTGATTGAAATCAGCCGAAAGGATCGAAGGACTAATGATCGTCATTGTGTTTTATACTCTCCGTTATTTTTCAGAAAGATTACACCATTCGTTCTGCCAGAGCCCCTGTTTTGGGGCCGGAATGCAGGGCGGGCATGGTTATTCTTAGTTTACATGAAAACACGCAAAAAATCAAACCCGGAGCCGTGTTTTTCACGGAAAAGTCTCAAACCTGCCCCCGGATACATCCAAAATCCATTCCAAAACCAAAAACGACCAGACCGCCCCGCCCGTTTCAGGGGGACAGTCTGGCCGCGGATTCAGTTGACAGGCTTCATGCTGGCGGGGTCCTCCACCGGCACGGGCTGACCGGATTCGTCCGGCAGGCGCTTCATGCCGCTGGGGTTGGGGGGCGTGGCGGGCAGGGTGAACACGAACTGACACCACTCGCCCTGCTGGCTCTCCACACGGATCTGGCCTCCGGAAAGGTTGACCAGCACCTTGCAGATATTCAGGCCAAGACCGGCTCCCCGGGCGTGCAGGCCGCGGGACCTGTCCTCTTTGTAGAAGCGCTGGAACACATAGGGCAGCGCCTCGGGACTGATGCCCTGACCGGAATTCCAGATCGAGATCTCCACCTCGGGGCCCAGCTTCTCCACATGGAACTTGATGGTGCCGCCCGCCGGGGTGAACTTGATGGCATTGTCCAGAATGTTATAAGCCACCTGATGGATGAGGTCTGGGTCCGCGTAGACCAGCACCTTTTCATCCATGGTCAGGCCTTCCAGATCGATCATGCCGTCGTTGATGCGCTGCTCCGCCGAAAGGGCCACACCGGTGAGCGTCTCCCAGATGTTGAACATCCGGGCGTTCACCTGATACTCGCCGCTTTCCAGCTTGGAGAGATCGAGCATGTTCTGGATGAGCCGGGCCAGGCGGCCGGTCTCCTCGCTGACCAGCTGCAGGTAGTGGTTCTGCATATCGGGCGGGATGGTGCCGTCCAGAATGCCGTCCACAAAGCCCTTGATGGTGGTCATGGGGGTGCGCAGCTCGTGGGCGATGTTGCCCATGAACTGGCCGCGGGAATTGTCGTTGGACTGGATGTTCTCCGCCATCTGGTTGAAGGTGTGGGCCAGATCCACCACTTCGCCCTCACCTTCCACGCCCTCGACACGGACAGAGAAGTCCCCGCCGCCAAACCGCTGGGCGGCATCGGTGATCTTCTGGAGCGGGTCGGTCAGCTTCCGCATCAGGAAGGAGGTCAGCACGCTGGCGCAGAGCAGCATGACACAGGCCGAGAAGAAGAAGTTCGACCAGAACTCCTCCTTGAAGTCGGTCAGCCGCGCGCCGGAGGAGCAGAGGAAGAGATAGCCGCTGTTGTTGCCCCGTGCATCCTGCATGTGCCGCACCGAGACATAACTCTTCTCAGTCAGCACACCATCCAGCGTGCTCAGGGTGTGGTAGGGCTGATCCCCGGCAACTTTTTTCATAAGCTCCGGCCCCACAATATCTGTTCCCACCATCTCGGGGTTGGAGGCAATGAGAACCCTGCCCTCTTCATCGGTAAAAAACAGGTAGGCCTCGGCGCTCTCGCCGATGATCTCCAGCTTGGTGTTCAGGGCATCCAGCTCAGCCCCCTTGGGCAGAGCCGCCTGCTGCACGATATAATCCGCCGCGCGCTGGGTCACATCCGCCACGCTGTCCAGCGTGTCGTACCGCTCCTGGGCAAAATAGCGGCTGAACAGCAGCCACTCGGAACAGCCCAGCACCGCCGTGCCCAGCACCAGCAGGGTGGCCACCATCGAAAAGAAGGTGACCGAAATACTTTTGCGCATTACTGACGCACCTCGAACTTATAGCCCACGCCCCAGACGGTCTTGAGCTCCCACTTGTCGGAAGCGCCCGCCAGCTTTTCGCGCAGGCGCTTGACATGGACATCGATGGTGCGGCTGTCGCCGTAGTACTCAAAGCCCCACACCTCGTCCAGCAGCTGGTCGCGGGTGTAAACACGGTTGGGGTGGGAGGCCAGGCAGTTCAGCAGCTCCAGCTCCTTGGGGGGAGCCTCCACCACCTTGCCCTTGACCCGAAGCTCGTAGCTGTTCATGTCCAGCCGCAGGTTGTCGAACTCGATCACACCCTCAGTGCTCTCGGTCTGGGCGGTGGTGGTGGTGCAGCGGCGCAGCACCGCCTTGATGCGGGCCACGACTTCCTTGGTGTCAAAGGGCTTGACCATGTAATCGTCTGCGCCCAGCTCCAGGCCCAGCACCTTGTCAAAGGTCTCGCCCTTGGCGGTCAGCATCATCACGGGGGTGTTGCCCAGCTTGCGGATGCGGCGGCAGACCTCCAGGCCATCCATCTTGGGCATCATCACATCCAGCAGCACCATATCGGGCTTAACCTGATTGAACTTGTCCAGACCTTCTTCGCCGTCGTTCGCGGTGGTGACCTGATAGCCCTCCTTGGTCAGATAAAGCCGCAGCAGCTCGCAGATGTTGGTATCGTCGTCCACGACGAGGATCTTTTCGTTTGCCATGAGTGTTCCTCCTGTACCTGATACTCCAAAAATCAAATTCTCCGGCTGTCTGCCGGAGCAGTATTTCCGAATCAAACAGGGTAAAGTTCCCCTATCCCTTATTATACGGAATAGTTATGACAAAATAAAGAAGGTTTTGTATGATTTTTGGGACGCAGGCTCCGCCGCTCAGCTCATCATCAGCCGGATGATCTCCTCATTGGTCTGCCGCATCCCGTCCTTGCCCAGACGTCCGATGCCCTTGATGGTGGTCTCGATGTCCTTCATCACGATGCCATCGCCGCCCTTGAACTCCTGATTGCACTTGTACATGTTGTAGCCCAGCAGCGCCGCATCCACCGAAGATGCGATCTTTGCGGCGCAGGAAGCCTTGGCTCCGTCGCACACGATGCCGGACACAATGGCAAGGGCGTTGACCACCGTGTGGATGGCAGCCTGATAGCCGTCGCCGCACAGGTACACGATGCCTGCGCCTGCACCCGCACCCGCGCTGACCGCGCCGCAGTAGGCAGACAGGGTGCCGATGCCGGTCTTTTCGTGGATGGCCACCAGATTGGAGATGATGAGGGCGCGGTAGAGCTTTTCCTTGCCGCTGTGCAGCTCCTTGGCGTACTCGATGAGGGGCACCGAGCAGGTGATGCCCTGATTGCCGCTGCCGGAGTTGATGATGACCGGCAGCTCGCAGCCGTTCATGCGGGCATCGGAGCCGGCGGCGGCCTTGGCTTTTGCGCGGTTGGAGACATCGTTGCCGTAAGTGGTCAGCAGCACCCGCCCGATGTTGGCACCGTAGTCGCCCAGCAGGCCCTCTTCTGCAATGGCGTTGTTGTAGCGGATCTGCCGTTCCAGCAGGTCTGCCACGTCCCGCAGGTCGGCGGTCTCGGCAAAGTCCCAGATGTCCTGCATGTTCAGCAGGCTGCGGTCGGCGCGGGCATCCTCCTGCACGGTCTCGTCCAGCAGGGGCACCTCGTACAGCACCGTGCCGTTCTTCTCGATGCGGCAGATGTTGGTGTGGTAGTCCGCGATGCGCACCCGGGCGTAGTCCTGCCCGCAGCGCTCGGTGACGACGATGTCAAACACATGCCCCTGCTCGGTGTGCTCGATGGTGATGGGCACCGTCTGCAGATAGTCCCGGATGGCAGACTTCTTTTCCTCGCTGACCTCCGAGATGACCTCCAGCTCCTTCTCAGCGGAACCGGCGATGATGCCTGCCGCCACCGCCGCCTCCATGCCCTTCAGGTGCCCGGTGTTGGGCACGATGACGCTTTTCACGTTCTTGATGATGCTGCCGCTCACCTGCAGCTGCACGCTGTCCGGCAGCACCCCCAGCACCTCGCGGGCTTTTGCCGCCGCATAGGCCAGCGCGATGGGCTCTGTGCAGCCCATCGCCGGGATCAGCTCCTCCTTCAGGATCTCCACATAAGCCTGATAGCGCGGGTCGTTGCGTTCCATAACATCCTCCTGCCTTCCCTTCCGGAAATCGGTTCGTATTTTAAGAACAGTATAATATAGAACTCCCGCCGTGTAAATCCGTTGTTTTGCGCCCATCCCCTTGCGCTCCGGGTTTTCATCGCGTATAATGATAGTTGTATCGTTATGCCAAAAAAACGTGTAAGGAGCGTATTTTATATGAAGTTAGGTATCGTCGGTCTGCCGAACGTCGGCAAGTCCACTCTGTTCAACGCCATCACCTCCACCAAGAACGCGGAAGCCGCCAACTACCCCTTCTGCACCATTGAGCCCAACAGCGGCATCGTGGCCGTGCCGGACAAGCGGCTGGACAAGCTGGCTGAGATCTGGCAGACCAATAAAAAAACACCTGCCATCGTGGAGTTTGTAGACATCGCCGGTCTGGTCAAGGGTGCCAGCCAGGGTGCAGGCCTGGGCAACAAGTTCCTGGGCCACATCCGCGAGTGTGATGCCATCGTGCACGTGGTGCGCTGCTTTGATGACGACAACATCATCCATGTGGTGGAGGACGTGACCAAGGCCGAGGCCGTGGACCCCATCGCCGACATCGATGCCATTGACTACGAGCTGATCCTCTCTGACCTGGAGGTCGTTCAGAACCGCGCGGGCCGGATGGCCAAGGCTGCCAAGAGCGGCAACAACAAGGGCGCTGCCGCAGAGGCTGCCTGGCTGCAGAAGCTGGCCGACCACCTGAGCGCAGGCAAGCCCGCCCGCAGCTTTGACTTTGACGAGGGGGATGCCGAGCAGCAGGCCGTGCTGCACGAGATGGGCCTGCTGAGCTCCAAGCCCGTGCTCTACGCCTGCAACGTGGGCGAGGATGACCTGATGGAGGGCATTGAGAACAACCGCTATGTCCCGCTGGTGGCCGCCCGCGCCGCCGAGGAGGGGGCCCGCTATATTCCCATCTGCGCCAAGACCGAAGAAGACATTGCCGACTACTCCCCCGAGGAGAAGAAGGCTTTCCTGGCCGAGATGGGCATCGAGGCCAGCGGCCTGGACAACCTGATCACTGCCAGCTACGACCTGCTGGGCCTCATCTCCTTCCTGACCGACGGCAAGAAGGAGTGCCGCGCCTGGACCATCCGCAAGGGCACCAAGGCACCTCAGGCCGCCGGTAAGATCCACAGCGATTTCGAGCGCGGCTTCATCCGCGCCAGCGTCATCGGTTACGGCGACCTGGAAGCCAACAACTTCGATTATGCCGCTGTCAAGGCCAAGGGCCTGCAGCGCACCGAGGGCAAGGAGTACGTCGTGAAGGACGGCGACGTGATCGAGTTCCTGTTCAACGTCTGATGTATGATAAAAGTGTCTCCCGCGCGCCGCGCGGGAGACACTTTTGCCCAGGAGAAAGGACATCTATATGATTATCGGAATTATGGGCGCAATGCCCGATGAAGTCGATCAGCTGTGTGCAAAACTGGAAAATGTCACCGTGGAGCCCTACGGCGGCGTGGAGTACCACAGGGGCACGCTGGCAGGCAAGCAGGTCGTGGTCTGCTGTGCAGGCATGGGCAAGGCCAATGCCGCCGCCACCACTCAGGTGCTCATCACCCGATACGGTGCCGAGAAGATCATCTTCTCCGGCATTGCAGGCAATATGACCAGCAAGATCGGCATTGGTGATGTGGTCATCGGCAAGACGGTGCTCTACCACGATGCCCAGCTGGACATGATCTGCCAGAACCCGCCCTACCTGAAGGAGTACGCCGGCGATCCGGCCCTCATCACCGCCGCTGAAAAAGCCTGCGCCGAGGCCGGGGTCAAGGCCCTGACCGGCAAGATCGCCACTGGCGACCTGTTCGTGGGCGACAGCGAGACCAAGGCCGCCATCGAAGCCAAGTGCGCCCCCGACTGTGTTGAGATGGAGGGTGCTGCCGTGAGCCAGATCGCCGCCAAGAACGATGTGCCCTGTGTCATCCTCCGGGCCATGAGCGACAACGCCGACGAAGACGGCCACGAGGTGCTGGTGGTGAAGAAGTTCAGCATCGCCGAGTATGTGGCTACCGCCACCCGGATCGTGGCGGCCATGGTAGAAGCACTCTGAGCAGCCGGAGCAGCCTTTACAGAAACTGCTCCAGTTTCAGCCGGTTCTCTTCCTCCAGATCCTGCAGCTTCTGCATCAGGCGCTTGGAGCCGGGAGCCGCATCGGGATAATCCTTCTGGCTCTTGATACAGTCCATCACGCCCTGGCTGCTCCCCTCGCTGAGCATTTCGGCCAGATTGCGGGTAGATCTGTCGGTGAGCGTTTTCATGCCGATGCCCATTTTGGTGTTGAGCTTTGCCATGATGCTCTGGCCCTGAGCCGTGCCGCCGCAGGCCTCGATGGCGGTGTGGGCCTCCTGATTCAGTTCCCGGTAGAGGTTCCGCTCCCGCAGGAGCTCGGCCCGGAAGGCAGGGTCCTCGGTCATGGGCACGATCTGTTCCAGCGTGTTCTTGCCCATCTCCGTGTTCTGCACCACCGCTTCCAGCAGATTCAGGTTATCATTTTTCTGATTTTCCATACAAAAATCCCCCTTTGTGGCACTAGCTTGTACCGCAAAGGGGGATTTTATGCATTCGGTTTATTTGCTGCAGATCTGGTCGCCGCCGGCGGTCTGGGCCGCCTTCAGGCGCTGCTCGCACAGCTGATACAGCGCGTCCCAGTTCTTGCCCCGCACCTCGCCGGTGCAGGCGCAGCCGATGGACTGGGTAAAGGGCACCCGGCGCATCAGGCCCACCGATGCCACACACGCGCGGGGCATCTCGGCATAAATGCCGTTCAGCTCCTCGGCCAGCTCTGCGCAGTTCTTATCCGCACAGCCGATGGCGAACAGCGTGTCCGTCAGGCGGCAGACCACCCGCTCTGCAGGGCGGTCGTAGTACTTTTTCCACTGGTTGGCCACAAAACAGACCAGCTGGTTCATCACGGCATCGCCCTGCCGGGTGCGCATCCCGTCCTCATCGTCCAGCGCCACCAGCGCCAGCGAAGCGCAGCGATGGGCATCCGTCCACTCATCCAGCCGGGTGCAGAACTCCGTTTCAAAATAACGGCGGTTGAACACGCCGGTCAGGAAATCGTGATTCATATCGTCCCGGCAGAGCTCCCGCTCCCGCGCGGTCATCCGGTCCTCCGGCAGGTCGCTGCCCGCCAGCGGAGCCGTCATCTGCAGCTGCCAGAGCTTGCCGTCCGCCTCGATCAGGCGGCGCAGCACGCAGTCCACCTGCCCATTGCGCAGGACATAATCCACCTGCAGGCCATCGTCCTGCCAGGTGTCCGCGGTCTCCTCATCGGCTTCCGTCAGGGTCACGTCTTCAAAGGCGGTCTGTGCGTTTTCTGCAAAGGCGCGCAGATCCTGTTCCGTCCATTCTTTTTTCATGCGTTTTTCCCCATTATCCGGTGCCGGACTCTCTCCCCTCCGGCACAGCTTTGCCACACGGCCGCTGAAAGCGCAGCCCCCATTACCGGAATTATACCATCTTGTGCCGGGCGTTTCCAGCAAAACGCACAAACTTTAACGTAATTTTTTACATTTTCGTCAAACTGCTAAACACACTCCGGGTTTCCGGCCCGGTTATGTACGGCAGTACACGGCGCACTCCGCCAGAATGCGCTTGGCCAGCGCGGCAGTGTCGAACCCATCGGCGGCGCGCCAGCTCCAGTTTCCACCCAGCTTGCCGGGGCTGTTCAGGTGGGCTTCCTCGCCCAGGCCCAGCCAGTCGGCCATGGGGATGATGGCACGGTCGGCCACAGAGCCCAGCGCAGCCCGGAGCAGCGCGGTGCGGGCCGCCTCTGTTTTGACAGCGGCCACCTCCTTTGCGGTGGGCTGACAGCCGGTCAGATGCAGGTAGGCGGCGGCCACAGCCTTCTCCTTGGCCGATGCACTCTCGTCCCACCAGGCGGTCAGCGTCGTGTTGTCGTGGGTGCCGGGGTAGACCACGCTGTTCTTGACGTGGTTGTGGGGCAGGTACTCGCTGTCCCCGCCGCCGAACGCGAACTGCAGCACCTTCATGCCCGGGAAGGTGCTGTCTGCCAGAAGCTCCCGCACACTGGGGAACAGCTCACCCAGATCCTCGGCGATGATGGGCAGCTTGCCCAGCGCACCTTCCAGCGCGTTGAACAGCTCCATCCGGGGGCCGGTCTCCCACTTGCCGGTCTTGGCGGTAGTGCTGTCTGCCGGGATGGCCCAGTAGGTGTCAAAACCACGGAAGTGGTCGATGCGGAGCAGGTCATAGATGCCCAGCGCATGGCGGACACGCTGGATCCACCAGGCATAGCCGGTCTGCTTATGGTAGGGCCAGTTATACAGCGGGTTGCCCCAGAGCTGGCCGTCTGCCGAGAAGTAATCCGGCGGGCAGCCTGCCACCCGGGCAAAGCCGCCGTCTGCATCCAGCTCAAACAGCGGGCCGCCCACCCAGGCATCCACGGAATCTGCCGAAACATAGATGGGGATATCGCCCAGGATCTGCACGTTGTTGGCGTTGGCGTAGGCTTTCAGCTTCTTCCACTGGATGCTGAACTCGTACTGCAGAAACTTCCAGAAGCCGATCTCTTCCTCGTTCTCTGCCTTAAAAGCTTCCAGCGCCTGCGGCTCCCGCTTGCGGTACTCCCGGGGCCACTCGGTCCAGCTCTTCATGCCGTTGGCGGTCTTGAGGGCCATGTAGAGGGCATAATCCTCCAGCCAGCCCTCGTTTTCCAGCGTGAAGGCATAGTACGCATCCGGATAGTAATAGGCACAGCCGTGCTGGCCCGCGCACTGCCTGCGCCAGGCGGCATAGGCGGCACGCAGGACCTTGTAGCGGCTGGTGTACAGGGTGCCGTAATCCACGTTCAGCGGGTCCTTGCCCCAAGGCTCGGCCTTGAGCTGGGCGGCTGTCAGCAGCCCCTCGGCTTTCAGAGCATCCAGATCAATGAAATAGGGGTTGCCCGCAAAGGCAGAGCAGCTCTGGTAGGGGCTGTCCCCATAGCCCGTGGGGCTCAGGGGCAGGATCTGCCAGATCTTCTGGCCTGCCGCCGCAAGGAAATCCACAAATTTTTCTGCCTTTTTGCCAAAGCAGCCGATCCCGTAGGGGCCGGGCAGGCTGGACACCGGCATCAGAATACCACTTTCACGCATTGTAAATCCTTCCTCGTCTCAAACTTTTTGCTGGGGCTTGTCTGTTTTCTATCATAACATAACCGCAGACTATTTTCCACAGGCAAAAAACGTGGTATACTTGTTTTTATATTAGGAGGTGCTTATGCAGCCAACCGAAAAATACTATGAACACGATGCCTACCGCCGGGAGGCGGTGGGGCATATTTTAGCCGCAGAGCCGGACAGCCGGACCGGCGGCGGGCGCATCGCGCTGGACGGCACGGTGTTTTACCCCGAGGGCGGCGGCCAGCCTGCCGACCGGGGCACCCTGACCCTTGCCGACGGCACGGTGCTGACCGTCACCGATGTCCACGAGCAGGCGGGTGTCATCTGGCACATGGTCACTTCCCTGCCCGCCGGGGCGGTGCCCGGGGCCGAAGCCGCACAGGCCATCGACTGGGCGTGGCGTTTTGACAAGATGCAGCAGCACACCGGCGAGCACATCCTCTCCGGCATCCTGCACAGCATGTTCGGGGCCGAGAACGTGGGCTTCCACATCGGCTCCGATGCCGTGCGGATGGACACGAACATCCCCATCTCCGCCGAGGGGCTGAAAGCGGCCGAGACTGCCGCCAACCGCATCATCTGGGAGAATGTACCGGTGAACATCACCTACCCCACCCGGGAGGAGCTGGCCGCCCTGACCTACCGCTCCAAAAAGGAGATCGAGGGGCAGGTGCGGATCGTGACCATCCCCGGGGCGGATGTCTGTGCCTGCTGCGGCACCCACACCGCCTTTACCGGTGCGGTGGGCCAGATCAAGATCCTGGCCGCCGAAAACTATAAGGGCGGCGTGCGCCTGAGCATCGTCTGCGGCGGGCGCGCGCTGGAAGCCGCGCAGGCCATGCGGGCACGGCAGGCAGAGATCGGTGCCCTGCTCAGCGCCAAGGCCAGCGAGACGGCCAACGCCGTGCACCGGGTGTATGACGAGTACACCGCCCTGAAATTCACCCACTTCGGGCTGTGCAGCCAGCTCTTTGACGCGCTGGCCGCGCAGGTAACGCCCGGTGCGGATGCCATCCGCATCGTGCCGGGGCTGGACCCGGACGGCCTGCACCGGCTGGCTGTCCGCCTGACCGAAGCCACCACCGGCCTGTGCGCGGCCCTGACCCCCAACGAAAAGGGCACCGGCTACTGCCTTGCCCAGGCGGGCGGCGATGTCCGCGCCCTGACCAAAGCCCTGAACGCCGCCCTCAATGGCCGCGGCGGCGGCAAACCCGGCATCTGCCAGGGAAGCTGCGCCGCAGAGCCGGAACAGGTGGAAGAATTTTTGCGGAAGCAAGACCGGTAAGCATCCTCGCCCTCTCCGTCTTTGCTTCGCAAAGCCACCTCTCCCAAAGGGAGAGGCTTTGGCAGTGCGAAAAACCATCCGTTTTTGCCAAAGGCTCCCCCTTTGGGGGAGCTGGCGCGTCAGCGCCTGAGAGGGCGAGCCACGTTAATTTTAAGGAGAACAACAAACTATGAGAATGCGTTTCAAACCCTACGCCCACGATGAGCTGATGGCCGCCGATTTCCACATCCACGAGCCCCTGATCTGGGGCGGCAAGTGGCACGCACAGTATGCCCGCCCGGAGCAGCCCTTTGTGCTGGAGCTGGGCTGCGGCAAGGGCGGCTTTATCTCCCAGCTGGCCTGCGCCCACCCGGAGAACAACTATCTGGGCATCGACATCACCGACAAGGTGCTGATCCTTGCCAAGCGCAAGATCGAGGCCGCTTACACCGAGGCAGGCCGCCCCATCGACAACGTGAAGATCATGAGCACTGACATCGAGCGCATCAAGGGCGTGCTCACCGCCGAGGATACCGTCAGCCGCATCTATATCAACTTCTGCAACCCGTGGAGCAAGAACGCTTCCTCCAACAAGCACCGGCTCACCTATCCCCGCCAGCTCATCCAGTACCGCGAATTCCTGAAGGACGGCGGCGAGATCTACTTCAAGACCGATGACGACGACCTGTTCCGCGACAGCCTGGAGTACTTCCCCGCTTCCGGCTACGAGATCACCTGGAAGACCTTTGACCTGCACGAGAACGAGCCGGAGTGGAATATCCGCACCGAGCACGAGGGGATGTTCACCGAGATGGGCATCAGGATCAAGGCCCTGATCGCCAAAAAGCTGCCCGGCGATGCCGCCGTGACCTGGATCGAACCCAAGGTCCTGAAAAAGAGGAAGGCTGCGGAGGAAGCCGCTGCCGCCGCAAAGGAGGAGTAAGATGTCCTTTTTTGTCAACACCATGGTCTGCGGCTTTTCGCTGTATCAGATCCTGGCGTTTTTCCTGATCTACTCCTGCCTGGGCTGGTGCCTGGAGGTCATCTATGCCGCCGTTTCCACCGGTCAGCTGGTGAACCGCGGCTTTCTGAACGGCCCGGTCTGCCCCATCTACGGCTTTGGCATGATCATCGTGCTGTTCACCCTTTCGCCGCTGGCAGACAACCTGCTGCTGCTCTATCTCGGCGGCGTGATCCTGCCCAGCGTACTGGAGCTGGTGGGCGGCTGGGCGCTCTACAAGCTCTACCACACCCGGTGGTGGGATTACAGCGACTTCCCCTTCAACATCGGCGGATATATCTGCCTGGAGTTCTCCCTTTTGTGGGGCGTGGGCACCGTTGTGGTGATGAAGGCCGTTCACCCCGTGATCGCGGGCTTTGTGGCGATGGTCCCCCAGATGGTGGGCTTTGTCCTCATGTGCATCCTGTACGCCTGCTACGCCGCCGACGTGGTCGTGACCGCCTTTGCGGCCTCTGACCTGGCCCGTGAGCTGGATGCCCTGGAAAAGGTGGCCGACAGTATGCACGCCGTGTCCGATGCCATGACCGAGCTGCTGGGCACCACCGCCATGGATGTGGACCAGAAGATGGACGAGAGCCGCCTGCAGCTCAAGCTGGCGGCTGCCGAGGCCCGGAACAATGCCGCCAAACTGAGCCCCCGGGATGCCGCTGCCGCCCTGCGCGCCAAGGCCGACGAGGCCATGGAGGCTGCCCGCAAGTCCTCGCAGGAGGCCCGGCTCAATGCCTCTGAGGCCGCCGCTGCCGTCAAGCTGGCCGCCAGGGGCACCGCAGAGCGCACGGCAGAGCTGCTCCGTCTGGAACAGCTGGCCGAGGAGCTGCAGGCCCGCAGCGAGGAGATGCGCGCCCGCACCCGGAGCTCCAAGTACTTTGGCAAGGGCCGTATGCTCCGCGCTTACCCCAAGCTGCGCCACGGCGAAAAGCACCGCTCTCTGGACGAGCTGCGGGAGCGCCTGAAGTACGAGCGCAGGCACTGACCCTGCCCGTTGCAGATAATACAGTAGAAGCCCCCTTGGTATTCGCAGTACCGAGGGGGCTTCTTGTTGCTTTGGTGGAACCATGGAATGGTTCCGTAGTCTCATCTACAACTTTAGTATATGCACTCCTGCGCAAAAAGTCAAGAGGGCCGCCACAGATTTTGTTTCGCATCTGCGCCTGTTTCAGCTTATCACGCCCACAGATCCTCGGGGTACAGGCCCTCCTGGGTTTTCTGGGCGATGGCGGCCACCACGGTGGGCTTATCCTCGCGGTAGGTCACGCCGTACCACTTATCGGTGCTCTTGAGCACGGTGACTGCTGCCTTGCCCTCATCGATGAGCTCGCTGGCCACAGTGGGCAGGAAATACTCGCATTTGAGGGGGTTCTTGGGCAGATTCTCACGCAGCCAGCCTGCAAAGCGGTGGTCGGCCTCGTCCAGGAAGCTCTTGCCAAAGCCCCACAGGTTCATGCTGACAGGTGCTTCCACCGGCAGGTCATCCGTGCCCTCACCGGTGAGGGAGGTGCAGCGGATACCGCCCTCACAGGTCTCGATGCCGGTGCGCTCGGTCACGCTGTGCAGGGTGCCGTCCGGGTTCACCACGCAGACACCGCGGGAGACGGTGCCGTTTTCGGAGACGGTATTTTTGAGCAGGTAGCTCACCATGCAGTAATCGTAGACAGTGCCGTCCTGATGGGTGGACAGATACTCATAGATGACCTTGAAGGCCTCGGGGCCGTAGTAATCGTCCGCGTTGATGACAGCGAAGGGCCCATCAATGAGGTCTTTTGCGGCCAGCACGGCGTGGCAGGTGCCCCAGGGCTTAACACGGCCTTCGGGGATGGTGAAGCCTGCGGGCAGCTCATCCAGCTGCTGGAAAGCGTATTTCACGTTCATGCCCTGAGAGACGCGGTCGCCGATGGCGGCTTTGAAGGCCTCCTCGATCTCGTGCTTGATGACAAAGATCACGGTCTCAAAGCCTGCGCGGTGGGCATCGTACAGGGAGTACTCCACAATGGGCTGACCCTTGGGGCCCACCGGGTCGATCTGCTTCATGCCGCCGTAACGGCTGCCCATGCCGGCAGCCATGACCACCAATACCGGTTTGTTCATTTTTCTTTCCTCCTGCGTCAGTGCGCTGTTCTTTGAGTCTATTATACTCCAAATTTTCCCGGGCAACAAGGGACAGCTTTTCCTTGAATTTTTGCATGGATTCTCACCCGCTGCCGTGATAGAATAGAGACAATGGAGTTTCCGCAGAAAAGGAGAATGCTTATGTCAACCAAAACTGTCTGGATCACCGGCGCGTCCTCCGGCATCGGGCGGGAGTTTGCCCGCCGCTATGCCCGGCTGGGTTTCCGGCTCATTCTGACCGCCCGCCGCCGCGACCGGCTGGAGACCCTTGCCGCCGAGCTCCGGGCGAAACACGGCACCCTCTGCCGCATCGTTCCCGCCGACCTTGAGCAGGATGCGCAGGTCACCGCCCTGTGCGAAGCACTGGCAGACGAGCGCATCGACCTGTTCCTCAACAACGCGGGCTTTGGTGCCTGCGGTGCCTTTTCCGAGACGGACGCGGGCAAGGAGCTTTCCATGCTGCGGGTGAACGTGCTGGCCATGCACCGGCTGTTCAAGTTCACCCTGCGCAAGATGGAAGCCCAGGGCTTTGGCACCATCCTGAACGTGGCATCCTCGGCGGGCCTGCTGCCGGGCGGGCCCTATATGGCGGGCTACTATGCCTCCAAAGCATACGTTGTCAGCCTGACCCGCGGCGTGGCTGAGGAGCTGCGGGAGCAGCACAGCCCGGTCTATGTCTGTGCCCTCTGCCCCGGCCCCGTGGACACCGAGTTCAACGACCGCGCCGACGTTGTGTTCGCCCTCAAGGGCATCACCCCGGAGCTCTGCGTGGAGGAAGCCATGCGCGGGATGCTCCGCTGCAAGACCATCATTGTGCCCAGCACCCTGATGCGCCTTGCCACCACGGCCCAGAAGCTCGTTCCCACGCCCCTGCTCATGCCCATCCTGGCCCACCAGCAGAAGAAAAAGCTGGGCTGATGGCCGCTTGACAGCGCACCGCCGCTCATGTATTTTAGAGGTATCCGAAAAAGCAGGAGGAAGTCTAATATGGCATGGTTATACCATTTCAATCAGATCGTCACCCACGGCATGGAGGGGTTTCTGGAGACGGCGGTGCCGCTGATCTCCGGGCTGGCTGAGATCATCGGCCTGTTCATTATCGTCACCAGCCTTGTCAAGGCCACCTACCACTATGTGCGGGTCACCTTTTTCCATGGCCAGCACGATTTCCTCCATGAGATGTCCAGCGGCCTGACCACGGCGCTGGAGTTCCTGATGTCGGCGGAGATCGCCAAGACCTTCCTGTTGCAGAATCTGGAATCGGTGGTGCCGCTGGCGGCCACCTTTGCCCTGCGGGCCATGATGAGCCTGATGCTCCACTGGGAGATGGAGGGCGGGCACCGCTCCGGCCGCAAAAAGGAAGAAACGCCCGCCGGTGAGGCCGAGAAAAAAGAATGACTTGTAAAGCTTTTCTCTTTTTTCTCGGTTCTGTGTTGTGTAAAACGTAAAAATCGCGTCCCGGCTCTTGACAGTTTTGCACAAAGGGGCTATACTCGTGCCATCGAAAGCAAAGGCGCTGACGGAAGTGATTCCGCCAGCGCCTTTTGTGTTTTCGCTGGATATTGCTCGGGAGGAATAGAGGGCCTCCTGAACAAGGCTCCCGCGCACATTCGGTGCGGGGAGCACATTACAAACCGGGGAGGTATTATAATGTTCAGTTCCATAAACACCTGTTGGGTGCTGGTTGCTGCATTCCTGGTCTACTTTATGCAGGCCGGTTTTGCGCTGTGTGAGGCGGGCTTTACCCGCGCCAAAAACACCGGCAACATCCTGATGAAAAACATGATGGACTTCTGCATCGGCACACCGTGCTACTGGGTCATCGGCTTCGGCCTGATGTTCGGCGGCACAAGCGCATTGATCGGCGGGTTCGATCCATTCATTCAGGGTGATTACAGCCACCTGGGGCTTGATATCCCGCTGTGGGTGTACATCGTGTTCCAGACTGTGTTCTGTGCCACGGCAGCCACCATCGTGTCCGGCTCCATGGCCGAGCGCACCAACTTCAAGGCTTACTGCGTTTATTCCGCTGCCATTTCGCTGGTGGTCTACCCCATCTGCGGCCACTGGATGTGGGGCGGCGGCTGGCTGCAGAGCATGGGCTTCCATGATTTTGCCGGTTCCGCAGCCGTTCACAATGTGGGCGGCGTGATCGCCCTGCTGGGTGCCGCAATGCTCGGCCCCCGCATCGGCAAATACGATAAGGACGGCAACCCCCACGCCATTCCCGGCCACAACCTGACCGCCGGTGCGCTGGGCGTGTTCATCCTGTGGTTCTGCTGGTTCGGCTTCAACGGCGGCTCTTCCCTGAGCCTTGCCACCGATGAGGCCATGACCCTGACGGGTCTTGTCTGCTTCAACACCAACCTGGCCGCTGCCGTTGCCACCTGCGTGACCATGATCTTCACCTGGCTGCGCTACGGCAAGCCCGATGTCTCCATGACCCTGAACGGCTCTCTGGCCGGTCTGGTCGCCATCACCGCAGGCTGCGACGCGGTCTCTCCCTTCGGTGCCTTCATCATCGGCTTCGTGGCCGGTATCCTTGTGGTCCTGAGCGTTGAATTCTTTGATAAGATCGCAAAGATCGATGACCCCGTGGGTGCTGTCTCCGTTCACTTTGCAAACGGCGTGTGGGGCACCATTGCCGTGGGCCTGTTCTCCAACGGCGGCGACGGCGTGGGCAAGGGCCTGTTCTACGGCGGCGGCTTTGCACAGCTGGGCACCCAGCTGCTGGGCCTTATCACCGTTGATGTGTACGTTGTGGTCGTGATGTTCATCATCTTCAAGATCATCGACAAAACCATCGGCCTGCGTGTCCCCGCTGAGGTGGAGATCGACGGCCTGGATATCCACGAGCACGGCCTAACTTCCGCTTACGCCGGTTTCTCCATCTCCGATGCCAACGCCGCTGCCATGGTGCCCAACGAGAACACCGATCTGGGCGAGGATGATGTCTCCAAGGCAAGCGCCGTGCAGATGAACGCTGCCGTGCCTGTGGTCAAGGAGCCTGCCGTCATCCACGATGGCATCTACGACACCGGTATGCACAAGGTGTCCATCATTGCAAAGCTCTCCAAGTTCGATCAGCTCAAGACCGCGCTGAACGATCTGGGTGTGACCGGCATGACCGTGACCCAGGTGATGGGCTGCGGCATCCAGAAGGGCACCACCGAGAAATACCGCGGCGTGCCTGTGGACAGCACCCTGCTGCCCAAGATCAAGGTCGAGGTCATCGTTTCCAAGATCAGCGTGGACGCTGTGGTGGATGCCGCCAAGAAGGCCCTGTACACCGGCCACATCGGCGATGGCAAGATCTTTGTCTACAACGTGACCCGCGTGGTCAAGATCCGCACCGGCGAAGAGGACTTTGCCGCCCTGCAGGATGTGGAGTAACGCTCCGCACAATTTCAACCGCTGTCCCGCTTTGAAAGCGTGACGATATTTGTTCTCCTTGTTCTCCTTTTCCTTTTTCTGAAATCCATTTGGCAGAACCCCTGCTTCCTCCGCACAAGGAAGCAGGGGTTTGTCGTTGTCACCACGATGTGAGCCCCCCTGCAATGGTTCCGGGTTGACATCCCCGTGCGGGCGTGTTATTTTGGAGTGTAAAATTTTCAGTTTTTTTGTATCAGGAGTTTCTATGAGCAACTTGAATGATTTTAACCGCGAGGCCAAAGCCGCCCTGTGGGTGGTCCTGCAATGGCTGCTGCTGGCCGTGCCCACGGGTCTGGTCTGCGGCGCAGTCGGCACAGCGTTCCACCTGAGCGTGGAGTACGTCACCGAGCTGCGGGCCGCGCAGAGCTGGCTGCTGCTCTGCCTGCCGCTGGCGGGCCTTGCCATCGTGGCACTCTACAAGGTCACAAAGTGCGAAGGCGTGGGCACCAACAATGTCATCCGCGCCGTGCAGAGCGGCGAGCCGGTCAGCCCGCTGCTGGTGCCCGCCATCTTTCTGGGCACGGTGCTCACCCACCTGTGCGGCGGTTCTGCCGGCCGCGAGGGTGCCGCTTTGCAGATGGGCGGCAGCATCGGCTGGAACGTGGGCAAACTGCTCCATCTGAGCGATTACGTCCGCCGCACCGCCACCATCAGCGGCATGGCAGCGTTCTTCTCCGCCCTGTTCGGCACCCCGCTGACCGCTGCCCTCTTCGCCATGATGGTGGAGGACGTGGGGCTGACGTTCACTTCGGCCTTTATGCCCGCGTTCACTTCGGCCCTCATTGCTTACGGCGTATCCCTGTTCTTCGGGATCGCCCCGACCAATTTTGTGCTCAATTCCATCCCGCACCTGACGCTGGAAACCGCGCTTCAGACCGCCCTGCTGGGCATTGCCTGCGCCGCCGTGACCCGGCTGTTCTGCTGGACGCTTCACACCCTGGAACACGGGATCCCCAAACGGATCCCGAATCCCTGGCTCCGGGCTTTTGCGGGCGGTGCAGCCGTGGTAGCGTTCTCGTATCTGTTCGGTGTCGGGCGGTACAACGGGGCCGGAATGGCCGTCATTGCCGATGCCGTGGAGCAGGGAGCCGCGCTGCCCTGGGATTTTCTGTGCAAGATCTTCCTGACCGCCCTGACCCTGGCAGTAGGCTTCAAGGGCGGCGAGGTGGTCCCAAGTTTCTACATCGGGGCGACCTTTGGCTGCATCGCCGGGCCATGGCTGGGCCTGCCCGCCGGGTTTGCCGGTGCCATCGGTCTGGTCTGCGTGTTCTGCGGAGCCACAAACGCCCTGATCCCCTCCATCCTGCTGGGATTCGAGCTGTTTGGCGGGCAGGGGCTGGAGCTTATTGCGCTGGGCTGCGGCGTGTGCTACATGCTCTCGGGCCACCACGGCCTCTACAGCAGCCAGACCTTTGTCACCAACAAGCTGCGGCCAGAGTACGCCTCCCACAAGTGGCGGGGCAAGCTGAAGAAAAAAGAAGAATGATTTTTCGCAGATTTTCGCCGCGGAGAGCTTGATTTTTTGCCGCCATCGTGCTACAATCAGCGTAGTTTCATCCTGACCAAAGCGATGATGCGGACATACCGAAGCTCGTTCCCCATGACGCAGAGAGGGCTGCCCCGGATACCGGGTGCTGCAAGCAGCCTGCCGTGCATCGGGCTTCTACCACCGCAGAGCGCAGAGGAGAACCTCTGCCGGGTGCGCCCGTTACAGCACAGCGAGTGGCGTGTTCTCAAGGGCACGCAATTCGGGTGGAACCGTGGAACGCGTGAAATTTTCAGGCGCTTCATCCCGTAAATTTGAGCGGGATGGAGCGCTTTTTTGTTTTAACTTTCATCAAAAGGAGAACCACTATGAAGATCATCTACAAAGACGGCCATGTGGACGAGTGCCCGCAGGACCAGGAACTGCATGTTATCCGCCACACCGCTGCTCACATCATGGCGCAGGCCATCAAGCGCCTGTACCCCGAGGCTGACTTTGCCTTTGGCCCTGCCACCGAGAACGGCTTCTACTACGATGTCGATCTGGGCGACACCAAGCTCACCGATGACGATCTGGCCAACATCGAAAAAGAGATGCGCAAGATCTGCAAGGAAAATCTGGCCATCAAGCCCTTCATCCTGCCCCGTGACGAGGCTGTGAAGCTGATGGAGGAGCGCCAGGAGCACTACAAGATCGAGCACATGGCTGACCTGGCCGACGAGACCGAGTTCAGCTTCTTCCAGCAGGGCGAGTACGTTGACATGTGCATCGGACCCCACCTGACCTACACCAAGGCGCTGAAGGCCTTCAAGATCACCCAGCAGTCCGGCGCATACTGGAAGAACGACAAGGAAAACAAGATGCTGACCCGTATCAACGGTGTGGCATTCCACAACCAGGAAGAACTGGAAGCCTGGGAGAAGGAGCAGCAGGAGGCCCGTGAGCGCGATCACCGCAAGATCGGCAAGGAGATGGGCCTATTTATGACCGACGACCTGGTGGGCCGCGGCCTGCCCATGTTCCTGCCCGCAGGCTACACCGTCTGGCAGGAGCTGGAGAACTATATCAAGGAGAAGGAGCGTGCACGCGGCTACCTGCACGTGATGACCCCCTGCATCGGTACCGTGAACCTGTACAAGACCTCCGGCCACTGGGATCACTACCGCGAGAACATGTTCCCTGCCATGGAGATGGAGGGCGAGAGCTACGTCCTGCGCCCGATGAACTGCCCCCACCACATGATGATCTACGCAAATCGTCCCCACTCTTACCGTGACCTGCCCATGCGCATCGGTGAGATCGCACACGATTTCCGCTACGAGTCCTCCGGCACCCTGAAGGGCATTGAGCGCGGCCGCCACTTCTGCCAGAACGATGCCCACCTGTTCTGCACTCCGGAGCAGATCAAGAGCGAGGTCGCCGATGTCTGCAACCTGATCTTCGAGACCTACAAGGACTTCAAGATCACCGATTACCGCTGCGTTCTGTCCCTGCGTGACCCCGCCGACAAGAAGAAGTACCACGACGACGATGCCATGTGGAACCACGCCGAAAACGCTCTGCGCGAGGTGCTGACCGAGCTGGGCATCCACTTCACCGAGGAGATCGGCGAGGCCGCCTTCTACGGCCCCAAGCTGGACGTGAACGTCAAGCCCGCCGTGGGTGCTGAGTACACCCTGTCCACCTGCCAGCTGGACTTCTGCCTGCCCGCAAAGTTCCACCTGACCTATGTGGACAAGGACGGCTCCGAAAAGACCCCCGTTGTCCTGCACCGTGCGATCCTGGGCTCCCTGGACCGCTTCATGGCCTACCTGATCGAGGAGACCAAGGGCAAGTTCCCCACCTGGCTGGCACCTGTTCAGGTCAAGGTCCTGCCCGTTTCCGAAAAGACCCTCGAGTATGCGGAGAGCATCACCGAGAAGCTGGTGGAGGCCGGTGTCCGTGTGGCTCTGGACGACGACAACCAGAAGATCGGCTACAAGATCCGTGCCGCACAGCAGGTGGACCGTGTGCCCTACATGCTGGTTCTGGGTGCCAAGGAAGCCGAGGCCGGCAACCTTTCTGTCCGTGACCGCAAGGGTGAGACCACCACGATGGAAGTGGATGAATTCATCGCAAAGGTCACCGAGGAGATCAAGACCCGCAGCTACAATGCGTAAGTTCTGAACAAAACCTATAAAGGGAGACCGTTTCCAACCGGAGGCGGTCTCTTTTTATTTTGTATCTGTTAATTTTTCGTGCGCTGTATTGCATTTTTCGTGCAAAACGCTATAATAATAGTAAAGGAGATGATTTGTATGGCAACGACCAATATCAGCATTCGGATGGACTCCGACTTGAAATCTCAGGCTGATGCCTTGTTTTCGGAACTCGGCATGAACCTTTCGACGGCGTTCAATATCTTCGTCCGGCAGTCCCTACGGGATGGCGGCATCCCTTTTGAAATCAAAATGGATCAACCCAACAAGGAGACCATGGCCGCTATGCTGGAGGCAGAAAGGATCGCAAAGGACCCGAATGTAAAGCACTATTCTGATGTAGAAGAGGCTCTTCGGGAGTTGAAGCGATGAACCTCGATATCGTCTGGACGAACCAATTCAAGAAGGACTACAAACTTGCTCAAAAACGGCATCTCGACGTTGATCTTCTGGATAATATCATCCGCACCTTATCACGTGGGGAACCGCTCCCAGAGAAAAACAGAGACCATGCTTTGACCGGCGATTGGATCGGCCATCGCGAATGCCACATCCAGCCAGACTGGCTGCTCATCTACCGCATCGAAGACAATGTGCTCGTTTTGACTTTGGCCCGCACCGGCAGCCACAGCGATTTATTCAACAAATAATGCGAAACAAACAGCGCCGCGTTCCCGAAAATGGGAAGGCGGCGCTTGTTTTATGCTTATTTTGTTTTACGAGCAGTTACTTCAGCAGGTTATTATCCGCAAAGTAGTCAATACGCATGGCCTTGCGGACATTGGCCAGGGTGGCGGCAGCGGTCTTTTCGGCCACAGCACTGCCCTCCTTCAGGATCTCCACGACCTCAGGCAGGCGCTGCTCCCACTCCTTGCGGCGGTTGCGGATAGGCTCCAGCTCGGCCTGCATGACGGCGTTGAGGAACTTCTTGATCTTCACGTCGCCCAGACCGCCGCGCTGATAGTGGGCCTTGAGCTCATCGAGGTTCTGGTACTCCGGCAGGAACTCGGCGAAGTGCTCGGGACGGCTGAAAGCGTCCAGATAGATGAACACGGGGTTGCCCTCCACCTTGCCGGGGTCCTGCACCCGCAGGTGGTTGGGGTCGGTGTACATGGACATGATCTTCTTCTTGATGTCCTCGGGCTCATCCGACAGGTAGATGCAGTTGCCCAGGCTCTTGCTCATCTTGGCCTTGCCGTCAATGCCCGGCAGGCGCAGGCAGGCGGCATTCTGGGGCAGCATGATCTCAGGCATGGTCAGGGTCTCGCCGTAGACGGCGTTGAACTTGTGCACGATCTCGCGGCACTGCTCCAACATGGGCATCTGATCCTCACCGGCCGGCACAGTGGTGGCACCGAACGCCGTGATATCCGCTGCCTGGCTGATGGGGTAGGTGAAGAAGCCCACCGGGATGCTGGTCTCGAAGTTCCGCATCTGGATCTCGCTCTTCACGGTGGGGTTGCGCTGCAGGCGGCTCACTGTGACCAGATTCATATAATAGAAGCTCAGCTCTGTCAGCTGAGGCACCATGGACTGGATGAAGATGTGGACCTTGTTGGGGTCCAGACCGCAGGCCAGATAGTCCAGTGCCACCTGCAGGATGTTCTGGCGGACCTTCTCCGGGTTATCGGCGTTGTCCGTCAGGGCCTGCGCGTCAGCGATCATAATATAGATCTCGTCGAACTTGCCGGTGTTCTGCAGGCGCACGCGCTCCTTCAAAGAGCCAACGTAGTGGCCAACATGCAGGCGGCCCGTGGGACGGTCGCCGGTCAGAATGATCTGTTTCATGGTAATGATTCTCCTTCTCCGTCAGGCGGCTCACCCTCTCAGTCATTGCTGCGCAATGCCAGCTCCCCCAAAGGGGGAGCCCTTGGCAGGGCCTTTCCCTCGTCCGGAGCTCTCCCTTTGGGAGAGCTGGCGCGCACGCGCCTGAGAGGGTGAGGCTGCTGGCCGCAAGGCTGCCGCTGACGCGGTATGCTTTTCTTATAAGTAGTATATCCCCCGCCGCATTCGCTGTCAACAAAAAGAAAAAAGCGATGGAACATTTCCATCGCTTTACTGGCGCCTCTTGCCTGACTCGAACAGGCGACACCCTGATTAACAGTCAGGTGCTCTAACCGACTGAGCTAAAGAGGCATCTATATAAAACGGCATACAGCCGTTTTACTACTATAAAATGGTGACCCGTACCGGAATCGAACCGATGTTAAAGGCGTGAGAGGCCTCTGTCTTAACCGCTTGACCAACGGGCCATACGTCCATTTTCGCATCGGGGTTTCGCTCCCGACTTGATTATTCTAGCATAGCAGTCGTACTTTGTCAACAGGAAATTTCAAGTTTTTCAAAAATTCTTTCGTCCTGTCCCAGGCAGATCAAAATGCTGCTCTTCCTGCATGGCACCACCACCCTTCTGTAAGTTATAATGGGTTGGGGACAATAAAGGATTTGATTGATTGAAAAAAACGTTTTACTCTTTCCTCTTCTTGTGATTTTCTCGTTCTTATGCTACACTAAAAATATCATTGGTAGAAGCTTGAGCTATACCACATTCTTTCTCGCATACTCTATTTCTCTGTTGTAAGGAGATCCTTTTTATGAACCCTATGATCAAATATCGTGGTGGAAAATCAAAAGAACTTCCACAATTTGAAAAATATATTCCCACAGATTACGATACCTATTTTGAGCCTTTCATTGGTGGCGGAGCAGTTTTCTTCCATCTGCAACCCCAAAAAGCTGTAATCAGTGACATCAATCACCGCCTTATCAATTTCTATTCAGAGATGCAGACAAACTACACTGATGCACGCATTCAGCTTGATCACTTGCAGATTCTTTATGAAACAAATCAGAAACAGTACAATTCTCTGAAAAAAGAAAATCCCACAGACCGTGTTGAAAATAAAAACGAAGCGCTATATTATACAATTCGTAATATGTTTAATCGAAAAATCCCTTCTGAATACCTTGATTCAGTTATTTACTACTTTATCAATAAAACCGCCTATTCTGGGATGATTCGTTACAATGCTAATGGTGAGTATAATGTTCCTTTCGGCCGCTATCAGAATTTTAATACACATCTAATCACTCCAGAACACAGCGCTTTACTGCAACAGGCGACCATTTTCTCCTGCGACTACTCAAAAACTTTTGCGATGGCTTCTGAACACGATTTTATGTTCCTCGACCCTCCATACGACTGTGTTTTTAGTGATTATGGTAATATTGTTTCAACTGGCGACTTTGATGAAAGTGAACACCGTCGTCTTGCTTCTGATTTTAAAAATCTTTCCTGTAAAGCTTTGATGATTATCGGAAAAACGCCGCTAACGGAAGAACTTTATTCCAGCTATATCAAGGATGAATATTTCAAATCTTATGCGGTGAACATCCGAAACCGTTTCAAATCGGAATCCAAGCACATTATCGTAACAAATTATTGATAGCAGGTGAACACATGGCTAGATTACAAGGACGTACTCTTTTCTTTATCACCTCCCCTCGAACCCCATTAAAAATGCTTCCTGAAATCAAACTCCTTCTGCAAAAGTTTACCGGACAACCATGGAATCCTGTTACTCAGACATCTTTTATGGAGTGCCTTGCTGCTGATTCAACTTTTGAGGGATTAGGTTCACTTAAAGACCCTGCATTTAGTGCAAGAGACCGTATCAACCGTGGACCAAAAGCATTGGGATTTATTGACTTGAAGCCAGTTATCGCCCCGACAGCTGCTGGAAAAGCATTTTTAGAGGAACGCTTCTCAGAAGAGGCACTCTTACGTCAATTATTGAAATTCCAGTTGCCCTCACCATATCATATTGAGACCGACCAACTTCGCAATGTCTTTTTTGTAAAACCTTATCTAGAAATCTTTCGCCTCGTATACACACTGGGGCATGTTACTTTTGATGAGCTTATGATTTTCGGAATGCAGCTCACCCGCTATGATAAGTTCGATGATGTCGTTTCCCAAATTAAAACATTTCGTAAGGCCCGCGACACCGATACACGTAATTATAAGGTTTTTGCTGGAGAATATCACCGGCAGGAAATTCTGAAAATATATGTGCAAGAGATTGCACAGGGCAAAACGCAAACACGAGAATCCACAGATGGTTCCCTTGCGAAATTTGTAAGAACAAAAGCCAGCAATATGCGTGATTATGCGGATGCTTGTTTCCGTTATCTCCGTGCAACTGGGCTGATTGCTATTTCTCAACGCGGGAGATCTCTTTCCATTGTTCCCGAAAAGAAAGAGGAAGTCGAATACTTTCTTACTCATCTTGATCGAAATCCCGTTTTTATACAAGATGAAGCTTCCTATAAAGCTTATCTTTTTGATGCCTCCGTTCCTGTGCTCTACACAGATAACCGTGTCAATTTGGAACATGAGGCCTTAAAATTTGGCATCTCTTCTACTCATCTCTCCACACCTGCTCTAAAAGATCAACTGCAAACTGCTATCCAACAACGAAAAGATGATCTTATTCGCAATCAGGTAAAACAGCTTAAAAACTATAAGCAGTATGCAGATGTAATCCAGACGTTCCAAGAAATTCAGCAAAATAATTTCTACGACACACCTTTGATGCTTGAGTGGAATACATGGCGCGCCATGACAATGCTTGATGGTGGCAATATCCATGCCAACCTGAAATTCGATGATAATGGTCAGCCTATGTCTACAGCATCCGGCAACATGGCTGACATTATCTGTGACTATGACAATTTTTCTCTGACCGTAGAGGTCACGATGCAATCTGGTCAGCGTCAGTATGAAATGGAGGGTGAACCCGTTTCGCGTCATCTTGCTAAGGTCAAAAAAGATCAGAACAAACCTGCCTACTGTTTTTTCATTGCACCTAGAATCAATGAAGGCTGTATCGCACATTTTTATACGCTTCATCTGACTAACATTTCTTTCTATGGTGGAACCTCTATTATCATCCCGTTAGAACTATCTGTTTTTGAGAAGATGGTAGAACAATCCGGCAAAGCTGTCCAAACACCTACCCCAGAAAAAATCCAACAGTTTTGTGAATACTCCATGACTACCGCTAAAGCTTCCTGTAGTGAATTGGAATGGTATTCCTCCCTCAAGGAAAGAGCACTTCACTGGTTGTGCGCTTAAATTTCATCTTGCATCCAGAATCGACAAAATATTATCAAAGTTGTGTTTTGGGTCTCTTTTCTTTATTTTGTTCGCCGCGGTTCCCCTTTCTTCTTATGAAATCACTTCAAACAGCTAAGATTCTGAATAAAATTTGTTACATTTATAAGAACCTTTTGTCCCCTCTGGTTGATTTTGGAATGTTTTTATGTATAATGATAAACAGGAGAATACGCATCTGTATTTCTTCATCGCCCGCGCTGCCCATTGGCTAAGGGCATGTGCGTCGCGCGATCAGAATTGATCTGAACGAAAGAAGAGGTATAAGTATCATGTCAAAGGTAGATCTGAGCAAGTACGGCATTACCGGCACGACCGAGGTCGTGTATAACCCCTCTTACGAGCAGCTGTTCGAGGAAGAGACCAAGCCCGGCCTGGAAGGCTACGAAGTGGGTAAGGTCAGCGAGCTGGGCGCTGTGAACGTTATGACCGGCATCTACACCGGCCGTTCCCCCAAGGACAAGTTCATCGTGATGGACGAGAATTCCAAGAACACCGTTTGGTGGACCAGCGACGAGTACAAGAACGACAACCACCCCGCTTCTGAGGAAGCCTGGGCTGCCGTGAAGGAGATTGCAAAGAAGGAGCTGTCCAACAAGCGCCTGTACGTTGTGGATGCTTTCTGCGGCGCAAACAAGGACACCCGCATGGCTGTCCGTTTCATCATGGAAGTGGCCTGGCAGGCACACTTCGTCACCAACATGTTCATCAAGCCCACCGCTGAGGAGCTGGAGAACTTTGAGCCTGATTTCGTTGTTTACAACGCTTCCAAGGCCAAGGTCGAGAACTACAAGGAGCTGGGCCTGAACTCCGAGACTGCTGTTATGTTCAACATCACCAGCAAGGAGCAGGTCATCGTCAACACCTGGTACGGCGGCGAGATGAAGAAGGGCATGTTCTCCATGATGAACTACTTCCTGCCGCTGAAGGGCATTGCTTCCATGCACTGCTCCGCCAACACCGACCTGAACGGCGAGAACACCGCCATCTTCTTCGGTCTGTCCGGCACCGGCAAGACCACCCTGTCCACCGATCCCAAGCGTCTGCTGATCGGCGATGACGAGCACGGCTGGGATGACAACGGCGTGTTCAACTTCGAGGGCGGCTGCTACGCAAAGGTCATCAACCTGGATAAGGACTCCGAGCCTGATATCTACAACGCCATCAAGCGCAACGCTCTGCTGGAGAACGTCACTCTGGATGCCGAGGGCCACATCGACTTCGCTGACAAGTCTGTCACCGAGAACACCCGTGTGTCCTACCCCATCAACCACATCCAGAACATCGTCCGCCCCATCTCTTCTGCACCTGCTGCAAAGAATGTCATCTTCCTGTCTGCTGACGCATTCGGCGTTCTGCCTCCCGTCTCTATCCTGAGCCCCGAGCAGACCCAGTACTACTTCCTGTCCGGCTTCACCGCCAAGCTGGCTGGCACCGAGCGCGGCATCACCGAGCCCACCCCCACCTTCTCCGCTTGCTTCGGCCAGGCTTTCCTGGAGCTGCACCCCACCAAGTACGCTGAGGAGCTGGTCAAGAAGATGCAGATGAGCGGCGCTAAGGCTTACCTGGTCAACACCGGCTGGAACGGCACCGGCAAGCGCATCTCCATCAAGGACACCCGTGGTATCATCGATGCTATCCTGAACGGCGATATCAACAACGTGCCCACCAAGAAGATCCCCTACTTCGACTTCGAGGTTCCCACCGTCCTGAACGGTGTTGACACCGGCATCCTGGATCCCCGCGATACCTACGCCGACGCTTCCCAGTGGGAGGAGAAGGCCAAGGATCTGGCTGGCCGCTTCATCAAGAACTTCAAGAAGTACGAGGGCAACGAGCACGGCAAGGCTCTGGTTTCTGCCGGCCCCCAGCTGTAAGCTCTGATCCCAGCATTTTTCTTCTGAACTCCATATAAAATATCCCCCACCGCTTGTCCATTGACCGAACAGGCGGTGGGGGATTTGTGTTTTGGAGCAGGTAAACAAAGCGTCGATTGCCTTTTGGTGCGTGGTATGCTATCCTTTTTCCAAAGGATGTGAGCACAATGGATGCGAAAACGTTCGGGGCATTTCTCGCCCGGATGCGCAAGTCACAAGGATTAACACAGGCAGAGCTGGCCCAGCAGCTGCATGTAACAGATAAGGCTGTCAGCCGATGGGAACGCGGGGTCGGCCTGCCGGACATCAACACGCTGGAACCACTGGCCGACGCGCTGGGGCTGACCCTTGCCGACCTGATGCACTGCCGCGACCCGCAGGAGGCAGATATTGCACCGGAAGTCCCGCTGGAAGATTTCTTTACCCTGCTGCGCCGTCAACAATCCATTGACTGGCGCTCGGTACGGGCAGTTTTGTTTTGGCTCAGTGCCGCACTGGCCATCTGGGGCATCCTCGCCTGCCCGGGCCGGATGGCCGTCCACTGGCGTACCCTGAGCAATGGGAACCTGCAGGCAGACGGCTGGCTTCCCTCCTGGGTGTTTTTTCCATTGTTCGTCGGGATAGAATTTCTCTCGCTGGAGCTCTGGAACAACTTTGAGCAGACCGGCTACTACCGACACTGGGGTGAGATAGGTGCCTCCGTCACCCGCTCCATGAACTTCTGCTCCCCTACTGTCCGGCTCTGGAAGTTTGTGCTCGACCTGCTGTTCTTCTTCGGGTTCGGCTTCGTGGTCCCCTGCGCTGAGATGATGGCGATTCTGATCAACTGAAAAAAAGAAAGCCCTCCTGTCGCACTCAGGCGAAAGGAGGGCTTTCTATCATCTTATCAGAAGGTTTCCGTTCTTATATTCCTCTGATTTTAAGATCCTTTACTTTTCGTTCTTTGCACGGCGTTCTTTCAGATCGCTTTCCATCTGCGCCAGGGTCTTTTTATCCAGATTGAACACCACGCCGTACGCAATGATCATCACGATATAGCTTCCCAGATACATGACCGGCACCAGATAGCGCATCCGGGTTGCCACTTCGATCGTCTGTGCAGCCTTCAGAGATGCATCATAGCCCAGTTTGGTTGCCAGAACAAGGCCCAGAGAAGGTCCGATGCCCTGTGCAAGCTTACGGAAGAAGGAGTGCAGTGCATAGGTAGTGCCTTCTTCTCGCACACCAAATTTCCACTCGTTATAATCGATCGCATCTGCCATCAGAGACCAGCTCAGGCAGCTTCCGATGCCGCCGCCCAGCATTGCAATGACCTGACACAGGACATAAAGACTGAGGCCCCGGCCGTCCGGTGTGATGGGCAGAACCAGCATCAGGACGTACGCCAGCGCACAGACGACTGAACCAAAGGTCACGGCTTCTTTCTTGCCAAAGCGCTTGACGATACGGCTCACAAAAGGACTGAAGATGAAAACGCCAAAGTAGGAGATCATACCCACAATGCCGGAGATCTTTGCATTCTTGAAATAAGCCTGGAACAGGATCTGACCTGCAGTAGAGGCACCATACATACCAATAAACGTTGCGATAGGTGCCAGCGTTGCGCCCACAGCCGGGCGATTATGGATAAAGTTGTTGAACGCCTTCATGATGTTGAACTTTGGTGCATCCTCTTTCAGAGTGATCGTGGTGTCCACACGCACCTTTGTGTTCGTGACCATAAAGCGGAAGCAGACCAGACCGATCAAACCCATGATCAGAGCAATGACAAACATCTGCTCACCGCGCAGGTTGTTCTGGTTATCATAAATGATCACCGGGATCAGCATACCGGTCAGAAGCGCACCGCCCATAGAACCAATGGAGCGGAAGGTAGACAGCTGTGCACGCTGGATCGGGTCATCCGAGATCAGAGACAGCATCGAGCCATACGGCACATTTGCAACGGTGTAGAAAGCATCCCAGATCATATAGCCTGCCACAAACAGAATGTTCTTGACCATACCGGGAGCCTGCGGGAACGGCAGATAGCAAAGTGCACCGGCCACGGTCAGTCCGATCGCACCGAACCAGATATAGGCAAGGAACTTGTTCCGGCGGTATTTGCGCGTATCCGCATCTACCATTGCTCCGATAATCGGATCGTTGATTGCGTCCCAGATCTGCACGATCAGCAGAAGGGATGCCATCAGGTAGTTGTCGATCCCCATAAACTGCGTCCAATAAATCGTCAGGTAACCTTTGAGCGCAAAACTCATATTGCAGCCAAAGTCACCCGCTGCGTATGCAAGTTTATCACGCAATCCAAACCCTGCAGACGCATCCACTGTTGATTTTCCCATGAAAATACTCCTTCCTCAAATTTCCGGACAATTTTGGCACACCGCCCGCAAGCTGTATGCTCATTTATAAATCCATGATACGGCATCTCCTTCCAAAATGTTAGTACATTTTTACGAAATTGCTCAAAAATTTTACGATTTGAAAGTATTTCTTGTTGTATTCTTTAATCTATGCAGCATTTTTGTAATTCTGTACAAACAATCTTTTTCTTTTTTGTATACAAAATATTTTTTCTTAGCCGAATCTTTTCTTTGTTGAGAACGGCGTTGTGCGCCGAGCATAAAGCAAGGGCCCTTGCACGAGGATCTGTGCAAGGGCCCTTGCTATTGTTTCTTATTTCGCCGCCTCAAACTCGGCTTCGATCTCCACCGAAGGAGCCGGAGTAACAAGGCTGACCACCACGCAGACAAGCAGGGAGGTCAGGAAGGCAGGCAGTAGCTCATAGATGCCGAACACGCCGCCCAGAGGGCTGACGAGGTACTTCCAGACAAAGACCATCAGGCCGCCGGCGAGCATTCCGGCCAGCGCGCCCTGCCAGTTGCAGCGCTTCCAGAAGAGCGCACAGAGCATGACCGCACCGAATGCGCCGCCGAAACCGGCCCATGCAAAGCTGACGATGCCGAACACGCTGGAATCGGGGTCACGGGCCAGCACCACGCCCACCACGCTGACGCAGATGATGGTCAGGCGGGCGGCAAACAGGCTCTGGCGCTCGGTCAGCTTCATGTGGCCGAACTCCTGCAGGATATTCTGGGAGACGCTGGACGCGGCAGCAAGCATCTGGCTGTCGGCGGTGGACATGGTGGCGGCAAGGATGCCCGCCAGGATCAGGCCCGCCAGCACGGCTGCCAGAATGCCGTGCTGTGCAATGAGGTTTGCAATGCGGACGATGACCGTCTCGCTGGAGGAGCCGCTCAGGTACTCCAGCGCACCTGCCTTGGTCATGCCAAGGCCCACCATGCCGATGATGATGGAGGCGGTCATGGCAATGACGACCCACACGCTGGCAATGCGGCGGCTGAGCACCAGCTTCTTTTCATCCTCAATGGCCATGAAGCGGAGCAGGATGTGGGGCATTCCGAAGTAGCCCAGGCCCCACGCCATGGTGGAGACGATGTCCAGCAGGCTGTACGAGGTGGCCGTGCCCTCGGCAGCGTTGTGGCTGGCCATCATGGTCAGGTAGCCGGGCAGGCTCTGGGCGTTGGCCACAACGGCATCCCAGCCGCCTGCCGCGCCAATGCCGTACACCAGCACAGCCACAAGGGCCAGGCTCATCACGATGGACTGGATGAGGTCGGTGGTGGTAACAGCGCGGAAGCCGCCCGTGATGGTATAGCCCACGATGACGCAGGCCGAGACCACCATGGCCGCCATGTAATCCACGCCGAAGAGGCTGTGGAACAGCTTGCCGCAGGCGGCAAAGCCCGAAGCCGTGTAGGGCACAAAGAACACGATGATGATCACCGCGCCCAGTGCGTTGAGCAGATTGCGCTGGTCGTGGAAGCGCAGGGACAGGAACTGCGGCACGGTGATGGCTTCCAGATTGGCCGAATACCGCCGCAGCCGCCGGGCCACGATGAGCCAGTTCAGCCAGGTGCCCAGCGCCAGGCCGATGGCGGTCCAGCCGGGCGAGGCGATGCCGGTGAGGTAGGCAAGACCCGGCATTCCCATCAGCAGCCAGCTGGACATATCGCTGGCTTCGGCGCTCATGGCCGTGACCAGCGGGCCCATTTTGCGGCCGCCGAGGTAGAAATCGGTGCTGTCGTTGTTGGACTTGCTGTATGCAAACCCAACCAACAGCATTGCCACCAGATAGATGATGATGGTGGCGATGATGCAGATGTTGGTCATATACTTTTTCCCCCTTGTCTTTCCAAATGAAAGTACATTTCGATTTTACCACAGTAAAGCATCAAAGTGCAAGTCTTTTGGCAAAACTTTGTCCTGATTCGCCAAAAGTCCACGAGTGGCGGACAAAAAGGGTTCAAATTGACCGGAAACATCCGTCCCCGGGATTTTTCTTGCAAAATCCCGGAGATCTGTTATACTACCAATCCAGGGGGTTAGTGTACATGAAAGAATCCAAAACCATACAAGCTGTACCGGGCTCCGGTGTGTTATGTGCTGCTGGTGCAGCTGGTGTTCGCATAACAGAAACGGGAGGTGCCGGTGGGGCATCTCCCGTTTGTTTCAATGATAGAATGTATCAAAATTGATCTGCCGGTAGAACCGCTGCTGGAGCTGGTCAAAGTTCTCGCAGTTCTGGGCCAGCAGCCACATGACCTTGGTGACAACGGCCTCAATGGTCATATCGTGGGCCTCCAGGAAGCGGAAACGGTTCTTAACCCGCTTGCCCACCTCGTAAATGCCCACATCGCTGCCCTCATAAGTGACTTGCGTGGTCAGGATCAGGATCTTGTGGGTCTTGTCGTAATCGCCCAGCTCCTCGGCAAAGGCATCCATGAGCCGCTGGGGAATGCCGCCTACGCCAAAGCTTTCCACAATGACGCAGTCATATTGTTGAAAGATGGCCGGGATAAGTTCCGGCCCAAGGCCGGGGGTCAGCTTGAGCAGGAACACTTTGGGGTTCAGCGCCCGGCCAAACTCCACAGGGCCGGTGGGCCAGGGCGAAGCCACATACCGTACCAGCCGGTCGCCCTGCACCAGCGCCAGCGCCGGGAAGTTGACCGATGCAAAGGCATCGTAGCTGATGGTCTTGTTCTTCTTGGCGCGGGTGCCCGCAATGACGTGCCCGCCAAACACCACCATCACACCCCGGCTGCCCGGATCAAGGGCACAGATCACGCTGTCCCGCAGGTTCTTCTTGGCATCGGTGATCTCGTTGGAAATGGGCTGCTGGGCACCCGTGAGGATGATGGGCTTGTCCGCATTCTGAATAAGGTAGGACAGCGCCGCCGCCGAGTAGGCCAGCGTATCGGTGCCGTGGCAGATGATAAAGCCATCGTAAAGCGCATAGTTTTCCTGCACGGCCTTGGCCATCATCAGCCAGTGCTCCGGGCCAAGGTCGGTGCTGTCGATGCTGCACAGGTTGAGCGTTTCCGGGCAGCAGAGCTGCTGCAATTCCGGCAGATGGGCCAGCAGCTCCTCGCTGGTCAGAACAGGCTTGAGCCCCTGTGCGGTGCGCACGCTGGCAATGGTGCCGCCGGTGGTGATAAAAAGCAGTCGCTGCTTGGACATAGGTTTTTCCCCTCCATGGTGTCGATTTTTGCGATGTTTTCAGTATAGCACAGTTCATCGGAGATGAAAAGTGCGGGGAGTTGAGGTATAATAGTTATCATAAGATCAAACAGTCCTCAACCTCTCAGTCTCGCATCCGCTCGACAGCTCCCCTAGTAGGGGAGCCCTTGGCATTGCGTAAAGCCTTGCCTCTTTGCCAAGGCCTCTCCTACTAGGAGAGGTGGCATTGCGAAGCAATGACGGAGAGGTTGGACAAAAGCAAACCTACCATAAGGAGAAACTGCCATGCCAAACATTGTGATCATCGGTTCCGGCCCCGCAGGTGTCTCGGCGGCATTGTATGCCGCACGCGCCGGGGTGCAGACCACCGTTCTGACCAAGGGCCCCGGCGCACTGGACCGGGCCGAGCTCATCCAGAACTACTACGGCTTTGCCGAACCCATCACCGGTGCCGAGCTGGAACGCCGGGGCATCGAGGGTGCCAAGACCGTGGGGGTGGAGTTCGTCACCACTGAGGCCGTGGGCCTGACCTACACCGACAAGCTGACCGTGGAGACGCTGGCCGGGGATTTCCCTGCCGATGCCGTCATTCTGGCCACAGGGGCTTCCCGGGCAGCGCCCCGCATTCCGGGCCTTGCCGGGCTGGAGGGCCACGGCGTGAGCTACTGCGCCACCTGCGATGCCTTTTTCTACCGCGGCAGGGATGTGGCCGTGCTGGGCAGTGGAGAGTACGCCTTGCATGAGGTACAGGCCCTGCTGCCCGTGGCCCACAGCGTCACCCTGCTCACGGGCGGGGCCCCGCTGACGGCACAGTTCCCGCCGGAGGTGGCCGTGCGGACGGAAGCTGTGGAAGCCATCCTCGGTGAGGAGCGGGTCACCGGCGTGCAGCTGAAAGACGGCGGGACACTGGAAGTCTCCGGCGTGTTCGTGGCGCTGGGCGTGGCGGGCAGCACCGCCCTGGCCCGCAAGCTGGGGGCCGAGGTGAACGGCAGCCGGATCGTGGTGGATGACCACATGCAGACCTCCCTGCCCGGCCTGTATGCCGCCGGAGACTGCACCGGCGGGCTGCTGCAGGTTGCCAAGGCCGTGTACGAGGGTGCCGTGGCAGGCACCGAAGCCGCCAAAGCCCTGCGGAAATGACCCAGACAGAAAAAGGACGCTGTGCCGCAGGGCACAGCGTCCTTTTATTGCTTTGCTCAGCTCTTGCAGCCGGATTCCTCTTCGATGCCGGTGAAATCGCTGGCTTCCGCGATCTTGGTGGTATCGAACTTGCCGTTCTCATCCTTGGGGGCAACGGCAGGGCCTGCCTCCACAGGATTCACGGTCGTTTCCTCTGCCGCAGGCTTTTCCTCGGCAGTCTCCTCTGCCCGGGCAGCTTCCACCACCGGGGCTGCGGGCGCAGTCTCGGGCTCGGCAGGAGCCTTTTCAAAGGCAGGGGGCCATGCGTCACCGGGAGCGGTCTCCTTGGCCTCGCCCTCGGCGTAGGCTTCGGCAGTCTTTTCGGCCTCAGCAGGGTCCTTTTCAGCTTCCTCGGGGAACTCCACGTTTTCGACGTGGAGCGGGTCCTTGTCGTTCAGAACTTTGTCCAGCACGACGATGGCGGCACCGGCAACAGCCACAGCGGCAGCGGCACCCAGAACACGGAACAGAGTTTTCATGGTGAAGTCCTCCCTGTATAAGATAGGATTAAGAGAATGTTACGACATCGTTCTGCGGTTTTTCGGCGGGCTCCACCGAGATGGCGGTCAACACCGGGCCCTTGCCGCGGTAGATGTTGTGGAACTTGTAATTGACCTTGGCGGTCACAGTGACCCAGGCGCGCTGCTCCAGTGCCTTGTAGCCATCATAGCTGCAGGGGAAGCCCACGAACTGGATATCCTGCACGCAGCAGGTCATTGCAAAACGGCCGGGCACAAAGCTGTTTTTGCCCGCGCGGTTGGTCTGGCAGACCTGCGCCAGGAACCGGACGGTCTTGCCCGCATACTTCTGGGGCTCGTCCTGGCAGTCCATATACCAGATACCGAAATCGTCCTCACCGATCTCAACGATCGGGGCGTTCAGATCGAAGGGCAGCGGGTCAGGGATGTCATCATATGCCACGCTGCCATCGGCGAACTCATAGGCGATATCGCACTTGCGGGAAGCCTGACGCACCAGCTTGTGCAGCTCCTGACGGGCGGCATCGTTGTTCACGGCCTCGGCGCGGTTGAACACGATCAGCTCACTGCGGGCGATCTTGTCCAGCAGCAGAGAGCGCATGGAGTTGTCGCGGGCGTAGGTCAGAGCCGTGGTGCCGTCGGCCGTGGCGATGCACTGGTAGACGATCCAGTTCTCGGGCAGGTTGTTGGCCAGATCCTGCAGCAGCCACATGCCGTTGTACTCAATGACCACACGGCCTGCGCCGGATTCTTTTTCGAGCCTGGCCAGATTCTGGGGGTTCAGCTCCGCCTTATCCTCGAGGACCTTCAGGGTCACGCCAGGGAAGGCGAACTTCTTCTCGTTATATTCTTCTTCGCCCTCCTCGCAGACCAGCAGCAGGGTCTTGTCGCCGGAGTCGAAATTGGGGTCTTCAAAGGTCTCCTGAATGAACTTGGTCTTGCCGCTTTCGAGGAAGCCCACAAACAGGTAAACCGGGATCTCGTTTGCCATAATCGGTTTTTCTCCTTACACAACTTGCAGCTCAGCAGCCAAACAGTGCGGCAATGGCCTTTTCGTCCAGCTTGGAGCCGATGACGACCAGCTTGCCGCCCACATCGGCACCGCGCTGACGCACTTCCCACTCGCCGGGAACATAATCGAACTCCAGCCAGCCGTCGGCACCGCCGTCCACGATGCCCTTGGAGCGCAGGATCATGCCGTACTTGCCGCCGTCCAGCTCGGTCAGTGCATGCTCGATGTCTGCCTTGCTGAACTTCTTGGCCGTCTCGACACCCCAGCTGGTGAACACCTCATCGGCATCGTGATCGTGGTGATGGTGGTGGTGATGGCCGCAGCAGCAGTGGCCGTCCTCATCGTGGTGATGATGCTCATGCTCATCATGGTCATCGTCATCCTCATGGTCGTGGTCGTGATGGTGGTGGCAGCAGTGCTCCTCGTGGTCATCATCCTCGTGGTCGTGGTGATGCTCGTCCTCATCATCGTCGTCATCGTCATCGTGATCATGGTGGTGATGGCCGCAGCTGCACACACCGTTCTCATCGTAATGATGGTGATGATGCTCGTGCTCTTCTTCCTCGTCCTCCTCGGCGTGCTCCTCATTGGCCTTGGCAGCCATGGCGATCAGCTCTGCCTTGAAATCGTCCTTGGAGGACATGGCCTTCAGGATCTGCTCACCGGTCAGGGAATCCCATGCGGTGGTCACGATGGTAGCGGTGGGATTCTTCTCGCGCAGCATGGCGACCGCAGCGGCGATCTTCTCCTCGCTGGCGGTCTGGGTGCGGCTCAGGATGATGCAGCTTGCGTGGCTGATCTGATCATCATAGAACTCACCGAAGTTCTTCATATACATCTTGACCTTGTTGACATCGGCCACGGTGACAAAGCTGTTCAGCTTCACATCCAGATGCTCAGCCACACCCTCCACAGCGCGGGTAACATCGCTCAGCTTGCCCACACCGGAGGGCTCGATGACGATGCGGTCGGGGTGGTACTGCTCCACCACCTGCTGCAGAGCGGCACGGAAATCGCCCACCAGAGAGCAGCAGATGCAGCCTGCGTTCAGCTCGTTAATCTGGATGCCGGACTCCTTCAGGAAGCCGCCGTCGATGCCGATCTCACCAAACTCGTTCTCGATCAGGACCACCTTCTGGCCCGCAAAGGATTCCTTGATGAGCTTCTTGATCAGGGTCGTCTTGCCGGCACCAAGGAAGCCGGAGAAAATATCGATATTCGTCATAATGCTGTATGCCTCTTTCTTTTTCCAAAAGCCCGCAAGGGCCGTTCAGCAATCAGAGCCGCAGAGTGCTGGCTCAAAAATCTTACACTCCTATTATAACAAGGCTGTCAATGGGAAACCGCCTTTTTTGATGAGAAAATTGTAACTTTTTTTGCAGTTTGGCAGCGTTTTCAGAAAACGCTGCCTCCCGGACACAAAAAAGCCCCCGGAACGGGGGCAGAACGCATAGAACCCATACAAAAACACAGCCCCGCTTTGGCGAAGGAGAGGCCAAAGCGGGGCTGTATTCAATGAAGGAGAAATGAAGAAAATATCAGGTTACAGATTCAGTTCAAACTGTTCTGCAGTGATTGTTGCTTTGCCATCGGCAGCAAAGGTGATGCCATCGGCAGACTGGGGGGTGTAGATCCATACGGTCATGGTCTGCTCACCGTCGTTGGCGAAAACTTCGATGCTGTTCTTATCCAGCAGGATGCGGAGCTTGAGTGCACAGTTCTGGCTGCGTACCTTGCAGCTGCGGCGGTGAACGATGTCGGCACGGGAACCGGCATAGCTGCGATCCAGCGTCAGCTCGGAAGTGTAGGGATCGTAGGTCAGGCTGGTGTGATGATCTGCGTCAGCAGCCAGTTTCAGGGTGAAGGAACGGTATTCGCCTGGCTGCACCGTGACGGTCAGGTCTGCCACACGGCCCTTGATGCCTTCCAGAGAAGTTTCGCTTTGCACCGTCACATTTTCGTGGAAGGTGCGCTTACCGTGGACGGCATCCAGCTCCCGCACGGGGGTCTGAATAATGCGCCCATCCTTGATGTGCAGTTCGCGCGGGCAGATGGTCTGCCCGAACCACTTGCAGCCCTGGGGCTTATCCTCGGTGTCCGACCAGGTCTGCAGCCATGCCGTCATGATCCGGCGGCCATCCGGGGCAAGGGTGGTCTGGGTGGCGTAGAAGTCGATGCCGCCGTCCATCAGCTGCACATTTTCCTTGGTGAAGGTGTGGGTGGTTTCGTCGTAGCTGCCGATGAAGGCAATCACGTTGTGACCGTTGTGGAACTCGCCCTTGGGCAGCATCTCCATGGGGCCGAGCATCAAGACCTGCTTGCCATCCAGCGGAAAGAAGTCCGGGCACTCCCACATTTTGCCGTACTGATTGTTGCAGCGTTCCAGCACCGTGACAAAGTGCCAGTCGAAACCGTCTGCGCTCTGGAACAGTGCCGCTGCGCCGCTGCCGTCCTCGGTCAGGCAGACGGTGACGGCAGAGTAGGTGCCGTCGGCCTCACGCCAGATCTTGGGATCCCGGAAGTCGAACCTGCTGAAGCCTTCCGGCAGGTCTTTCTGGGTCAGCACCGGGTTGCAGGCAGGCTTTTCGTAGTTGAGACCGTCACCGATGGCAATGCTCTGGGTCTGGATGTCCCGCATCTCCCCATTGGGCTGCTTTTCTGCCACCACACTGGTGTACATCAGCAGCTGCTTGCCATCGTCCATCTCGGTGGCAGAGCCGGAGAAACAGCCGGGGCCATTGTCTGCCGGGGAATCCGGGGCAAGCGCACAGGGCAGATATTCCCAGTGCAGCAGGTCGGTGCTGACGGCGTGACCCCAGTGCATGGGCGCCCACCGCACATCGTAGGGGTTATACTGATAGAACTGGTGATACTTCCCTTTGTAATAAGAGAAGCCGTTGGGGTCGTTGAGCCAGCCCACATAAGGAGTCATGTGGTAAGCAGGGCGTTCCGCCGGGGTAATGGCAGCGCCGTGCTCGGCCTCGTAGGCACGGGCTTTTTGTAAAGTCAAATCGTTCATGGAATCCTCCAAAGGAAAGAATTCTTATGCGTAGTAAGCATCCAGATATTTCTGCATAATGCCCAGATAGTCGGACAGGCCGTAGTCTTCCAGCTTGCTCAGATATTCGTTCCACTCTGCATCCGTAGTGCCGTTCATGATCCAGTCGGCCTTCTGCGTATTCATGTAGGTCTGCAGATCTGCCTGCAGGTTGGAGACCTGCTCGGTGTCCTCGTTGCTCATAAAGACATTGGGATAGACATAATCGTTGTTCATATCCGGGGTGTAGATTTCCTTGATCCAGTCCAGACGGTACTGTGCATCGTCCGGGCAGGTAACGTATACACCATAGTAATCATCCAGAACCGCCAGAGGCCCGCCGACACACTGCGCCTCACGGACTTCCACGGGAGAAGCATCGCCCAGAGGAGCGTGCTTCAGCATGGGCTCGCCCTTATCGTTGGTGGACATTTCAAAAATGTTAAAGCCTTCCGCATCGCCGTAGGTACCCCAGTTGTTCTGAGGAGACTGGAGGGGCGCGTACATCTGATCCAGCCATGCGCAAACCAGTGCAGGATTCGTCGCCTTTGCGGTAACAACGCACTTGCCGCGGCCAAAGCCGCTGGTGAAAGAGCCGTTCTGCGGAGTGATATTCCGGGTATCGGCGGTCAGGGCAGGCAGCGGCTCCCAGTCGGTCAGGTTGTCAATGTTGGCAACATCCCAGCTGAAGCAGACACCATAGCGGCCAGCCTTGCCCTTGGAAACATAGGTGGACCACTCCTGCGTGAAGCACTCCGGGTCAATGAGCTTCTCGGCATACAGCTTGTGCAGCCAGTCCAGACCATCACGGTAGCCCTGCTGGGTGGCGGCACAGATGACTTTCCGGTCGTTGGTAACAGCGATATGGCGGTCTTTGTCTGCATCGCCGTAGCCTTCGCCAAAGCCATTGATGAGGATGCTGGGGTCCTGATCGCCGTTGTTGACGATGCAGGACATGGGGATGATATCGCCGTCAATGCCATACTCTGCCTTGATAGAAGCGGCGTTATCACGGAATGCCATCAGCACCTGTTCAAACTCGTCCACTGTGGTGGGCATCGACAGACCGAGGAAGTTCAGCCACTTGGTATTGATGAAGCTCATGTTGCCAATGGTCTGGATGGCGGTCTTTTCTGAGCCGAGCTGCTCGATCCAGGGCAGTGCCCAGATGTGGCCATCGCTGTCGGTACACATGGTGCGGTACTCCGGGTACTGCTCAAAGACCTTCTGGAGATTCGGCATATTGTTGTCAATGTAGTCTTCCAGATTGAGGATGACACCCTGATCTGCGTAGCGCAGCAGATTGCTGTCGGTAAAATCAGCAGTAAAAACAAAATCCGTCAGGGTGTTGGGGTTGGACATATTCAGGGTGATCTTATCGTTCCACTGGTCGGACTGGATGGCGGTCCAGTCGATGTGCACATTGGTCTGCTCTTCCAGACGCTTGAAGATGGTACGGTTGTTCGGCTCGGATTCGCTGCCCACAGGGAAGCTGGTCATACCGGTAAAGGTGACCTTTTCGGACAGCGGAAATTCAACGGCACCGGTCGTGTCCACAGCTGCGGCAGCAGAATTGCTGCTGCCGGTGGATTTGCCGCCGCCACAGGCAGACAGAGCAGCAGCAGAGCCCGCCAGAGCACAGACCTTGAGGAAGTTGCGGCGAGAGATCAGCTTTTTCATGGTATTTTCTCCTTTTTCATGTTTCTTTTTTCGTGTAGCTGATGAGCGTACCGGCTCATAAAATTCTGGAATATCCTCAGCCTTTAATGGAACCAGCCATGATGCCAGCATCAAAATACTTCTGGAAGAAAGGATACATCACCAGCAGCGGCAGACTGGAAATAATAATGGTTGCATATTTGAGCAGCTCTGCCATCTTCGCACGTTCGGCAGTGCTCTGGATATCTGCGATCATGCCGGATTCCGGCTGGCTCTGGATCAGGATGGAACGCAGCACCAGCTGCAGCGGCTGCTTCGATGCGCTGTTCAGGTAGATCATGGCGTCAAAGTAGCTGTTCCACATTGCCACGAACTGCCACAGGGCCAGAACTGCCACCACCGGCATACAGACGGGCAGCAGGATCTTGAAGAAGTAAAGCATCTCGCTGGCTCCATCCACATCCGCAGCTTCGCGCAGCTCACGCGGGATGCCTTGATAATAGGTACGGGCAATGATCATGTTCCACACGCTGAATGCTCCCGGCAGAATGACCGCCCACATGGAATCCAGCAGACCCAGATTGTTGATGAGCAGGTAGGTGGGGATCAGACCGCCGCTGAAAAACATCGTGATCACAAACAAGGTGTTGAAGATCGTTTTGCCTTTGAAGTCCGGCAGCGACATGGGATAAGCGGCAAGCATCGTCACAGCGACCGAGATGATGGTGAAGATGATCGAGTAAAGTACTGCGTTCCTGAAGCCGACCCAGATCTGCTTGTCCGAAACGACACGCTGGTAAGCATCCAGACTCCACTTGCTGAAATCAAAGGAGATGCCCTTGTTTTGCAGAGTGACCGGGTCCATAAAGGACGCGATGACGATGTAGATCATCGGAACGATGATCGCCAGCAGGAACAAGCCCAGAAGTGCGTAGCCGCAGTACAGGATGATCTTATCTTGTCTGGTGTAGAGGGCCATTTTTGATTTTTTCTGTTTTGCCATGGTAAACCCCTCCTTACAAGCCCTTGCCATCGTTCATTTTGGCAACGACCTTGTTCACTGCGATCAGCAGGATGACGTTGACAACGGTGTTGAACAGACCGACTGCCGTGGAGAAGCTGTAATCGCCGTCCAACAGGCCCTTTTTATAAACGTACGTTGCAATGATCTCGGCAGTGTTCAGGTTCAGGTCGGTTTGCAGGGCATAGGCTTTTTCAAAACCGATGCTCATGATGTTGCCTGCCTGCAGGATGAACTGAATAACGACCATATCCTTAATGGCGGGCCACTCCACTGTCATGATCTGCTGGATCAGGTTTGCGCCGTCGATCATAGCAGCTTCCTTCAGATCTTTGCTGGCGTTAGAAAGGGATGCGGTGTACATGATGGATGCCCAGCCGGCACCCTGCCAGATGCCGCTGATGATGTAGATGGGGCGGAACGCTTCCGGCAGCGTCATGAAGTTGATGCTGGTGTGAAGCAGGCCGTTCACCGGACCGGTGACACTCAGCAGCACCCGGACGATACCGCACAGCACGATGACCGAGATGAAGTTGGGCATATACAGCACCAGCTGCACCTTCTGCTTGATCTTCTTGCTCTCAATACGGTTGAGCAGGAATGCCAGCAGAATGGGGATCGGGAAGCCCCACAGCAGACCGTAGACGCTCAGCTTCAGGGTGTTGATCAGATAGCGCTGGAAATCCGGCGAGGACATGAAGCGGGTAAAGTTTTTGAAGCCTACCCACTCGCTGCCCCAGATACCTTTGAAGGGATTGTACTTCTGGAACGCGATCAGCACACCGCCCATGGGAGCGTACTTGAACACCAGCGTCAGCACCACAGCAGGCAGCAGGAACAACAGGTAAAGCTGCCAATGCCGTTTGATGTAGACCCATGTGTTGTGCAGCTTGCGTTCTGCTGCCAGCACAGCCGTTTCCGACGAGGCTGTCTTTGCTTTCATGAATCATTCTCCTCCTTTTTGATTTGCTTGCCGCTTGATTTGCATTTTACATTTGCACCTTTGAATCTTGCGCTTTTTACTTTGATTGTGCAAATGTAAAACTCTGTAATTCATTTATACCACGCAAGCAAGCGAATGTCAACGATAATTCATAGTATATATCAAGAAATACTGTGGATTTGTACAGATGCACAAATTCGAAAGTACGCAAATATGCAAAATGATGATTTGCATTTTTACGTTTGACTAATTTGTGCATTTGCACTATACTGGAGTCATAGAACAAGATCCGTCACCAGACTTTATCGATAAAAGAGGGAACATCCGCCTCTATACTGTAAAGAAAGAGGATGACTTATGACAACCAAGGTCACCATTCAGGATATTGCAAACGAACTGCAGCTTTCCCGCAACACAGTTTCAAAGGCCATCAACAACACCGGTGTGCTGGCAGATGCCACACGGGAGAAGATCCTGCGCAAAGCCGCCGAAATGGGCTATAAGCAGTTCGCCTATCTGCCGCTGTTTCAGGAAGACGCTGCAAAAGCAGCAGCGCCTTCCATTCTGCCGAGTGACAAACGGGAGATCGCCATGCTGACGACCCGGTTTCTGAACAGCTCTCACTTTTCCTCCACGATGCTGGATCGTTTCCAGTCGGAAATCGACCATCTGCATAGCTGCATGACCATTCATCGCATTTCTCTCATAGAGCTGAAAGAGAAAAAACTTCCATCTTCTCTCAACATCCAGCGCACAGCCGGCATCATCTGCTTTGAAGTATTCGACTATGACTACGCACAGATGCTGTGCGATCTGGATGTTCCGCTGCTGTTTGTAGACAGCCCTGTGATGAATATGCGTCCTCCTCTTAAAGCTGACCGCCTTTATATGGAAAACCGCATTGAGATCCAGAATGCGGTGACCCACATGGTCCAGCGCGGCAAAAAACGCATCAGCTTTGCGGGGGATAAAAACCACTGTCAGTCCTTCTTTGAGCGTTATATGGCTTATAGGGATGCAGTGGAGCACTTTGGTCTGACAGAAGGCCTGAGCACCTGTGCGATGCCATCGGGACAGCAGAACTATCCGGTATCCCTGTACGAAACCATCCGTCGGTTCAAAACGATGCCGGATGCCTTTGTCTGCGCCAATGACTTTGTTGCCATGGATCTGGTCAAGGCATTGGATGAGCTGGGGTATTCGGTTCCCGATGATATCTGGGTCTGCGGCTTCGATGACAGTCAGGAGGCTTCCTACTTTGCCCCCCGTCTGACTTCGATCCATATCCATGGACAGATCATGGGCTACACCGCTGCCAATCTGCTTATGACCCGCATCGAAGAACCATCGCTGAACTATCGCACCGTCTATACGGAAACCAACCTGATCCTGCGCGAATCCACAGGAGATTGAGCGAAAGGAGACCCCCCATGCGTGACCTGTGCAATACGGACAAGCCGCTGTTTGCTGTGCTGACGAAATTGACTTACAGTGCTTACCTGAACATCTTATGGCTCGTGTGCAGCCTGCCCATCGTTACCATAGGGGCTTCTACGACCGCCTTGTTCTACGTCACGCTCAAAATGGCGGAAGATCGGGACGATGGTCTGACCCGGATGTTTTTTAAGGCGTTCCGGGAAAATTTTAAGCCTGCCACAAAACTCTGGCTTATCCTGCTGGCAGTCGGCAGTTTCCTGGCTGCGGATGGCTTTGTGCTGTGCCGAATGTGGAGCGAAAACATTTTCTGGACGCTGCTCACTGCAGTGCTTATTGGTGCGGCAGTTCTGTACGGCATCGTTCTGCTGTATGCCTTTCCTCTGCTGGCGCGGTTTGAAAACACCACCTTCGGCATCCTGAAAACAGCGTTTCTCGTGGGTGTCCGGTATCTGTTTTGCACCCTGCTGATGGCGGCGATCTATGGCATCATGGGGTACGTCATAGTGTTTGTGTTCACGCCTGCATTCCTGCTGGGCATGGGCTTCTGCGCCATGCTCTGCTCCTTTCTGATGCTTCGGATCCTCTATCTGATCGGTGGAGACCCTGATGCAGTACACGAGGAATACGACCATGACGAAAACTGACCGGGATACGCTCCGCTCCCTCCATGGGCGCAAAAAGTGGGAGCACATCTGGGCATATTACAAGCTGCCCATTGCGATCATGCTCATCGTCGTCTATATCCTCGGGTATGCAGCCTACCGCCATGTGACGAAAAAAGAGGATGTGCTTTACCTTGGTCTGGTAAATATCACTGCCGGGTCTGATCTGACGGAACAGCTTACCACCGACTTTGCCGAGGCGCAGGGTCTGACCAAAAAGCAACAGGTCGATCTGCTGTCCGGCTTGCTGCTCAGCGAAAGCGACCGCGCAGAGGAGCAGTATGTATATGCTTCGGAGATGAAGTTGCTGGGTGCAGTCAGTGCCCAGCGGTTAGATGTTGTTCTGATGGACGAATATGCACGGGATCGACTGTTGGCAGATGATTATTTTCTCGATCTGCGGACACTGGATGCGTCTTTCCATGCACTGTCGGGTCTGAACGCCGGTGGGACCGTGCTGGATATTTCGGACACGCCGTTTGTCAGGCAGGCAGGTTTTTCTGGCAAGGTCTATCTTGGGGTAGTGCAGAATGCACCGCACCCGGAGCGTGCAGCCGCTTACATTCATTATCTGTTCCAGCGGTGATCGTTGGGTTTTAGCTTATAGGATAAAAATAAGGAGAAAACGTATGGACATTTTAACGATTGGCGAAGTTTTGATCGACCTGACCCAGACCGGCAAGGATGCCCGCGGCATTCCTCAGTTTGCCGCAAACCCCGGCGGTGCCCCGGCAAATCTGGCTGTGGCTGCTTCCAGACTGGGCGCACAGACCGCCTTTATCGGCAAGGTGGGTGCGGATGCCTTTGGCCGCTACCTGAAAGAGGTTCTGGCAGAAAACAAGGTGGACGTTTCCGGCATGGCGGTGGATGCAGACCACCCCACCACCATGGCGGTCGTGTCGGTGGATGCCACCGGCGAGCGGGATTTCAGCTTTTACCGCAGTGCCAACGCTGACGTGATGCTGAGCAAAGAGGACATTTCGGACGAGGCTCTGAAAGCTGCCAAAATCGTCCACTTCGGTTCTGTCAGCCTCACCGCTGACCCCTCCCGCACCGCCACGCTGGATGCTGCCGCCCGCGCCAAAAAGCTGGGTGCTGTCATTACTTATGACCCGAATTACCGTGCCAACCTCTGGAAGAACAAAGAGGATGCCATTGCCCAGATGAAGGCACCCCTGCCGCTGGTGGATATTCTGAAAGTTTCCGATGAGGAGCTGCCCCTGCTTACCGGCACCACCGACTGCGAAAGCGGCACGGCACAACTGGCACAGAACGGAATCCGGCTGATTTTTGTCACTTTGGGTGCAAACGGCGTATTCTACCGCTTTGGGGACAAGACCGGCCATGTGGCGGGCGTGCCCTGCAAGGTGGGCGACACCAACGGCGCAGGCGATACCTTCTTTGGTGCGGCACTTTCCAAGCTTTGCAAGGAGGAATTGGACACCCTGACGGTGGACAAGCTGGAAGGCATTCTTGCCTTTGCCAACAAGGCGGCCAGCATTACCACCAGCCGCCACGGCGCTATCCCCGCCATGCCCACCCTTGCAGAAGTGGAGGGCTGAACCATGGCAGGAAAACAGGAATTTGAATCCCGGTTTGCCAAGCACAAGGACGAGCTGGAATGGCTGTTCATGGAACTGTACCACAACCGGGAAGGGCTGGAAGTTCTGGAGCGGGAGATGGCTGAAGCCTACAACGCCCGCAGCGCCGAGCTGAAAGCGCTGGACAAGGCACGCTCTGCCGACCCGGAGTGGTACAAGCGCGGCAATATGTTCGGCATGACCATGTACACCGACCTCTTTGCCGGAAATCTGAAAGAACTGGCAAAGAAACTGCCTTACCTCAAGGAGCAGAAGCTGACCTATCTGCACCTGATGCCCCTGCTGCAGATGCCCCACCCCCACAACGATGGCGGCTATGCGGTGGAGGACTTCGATACCGTAGACCCGGCCCTTGGCACCAACAAAGATCTGGAAAACCTGACCCGGGAGCTGCGGAAAGCAGGCATCAGCCTGTGTCTGGATTTTGTCATGAACCACACCGCCAGCACCCACCGCTGGGCCATGGCGGCAAAGGCGGGCGACCCGTGGTTTCAGGCCTATTACCACCTCTACGAGGACCGTACCATCCCCGACCAGTACGAGCAGACTGTGCCCCAGGTGTTCCCCAACACCGCGCCCGGCAACTTTACATGGTGTGAGGAAATGCACAAGTGGGTGCTGACCACCTTCCACGACTACCAGTGGGATCTGAACTACGCAAACCCGGCGGTGTTCGTAGACATGACCAAGAGCATCCTGCACCTTGCAAATCTCGGTGTGGAAGTGTTCCGCATTGATGCGGTACCCTATATCTGGAAGCAGCTGGGCACCACCTGCCGCAATCTGCCGCAGGTGCACACCATCGTGCGGATGCTCCGCATGGTGCTGGAATGTGTCTGCCCGGCGGTCATCCTCAAGGGCGAGGTGGTCATGGCTCCCAAGGAGCTGGCGGCTTATTTCGGTACCCCGGAAAAGCCGGAATGCCACATGCTCTACAACGTATCCACCATGGTCAACCTGTGGGGTGCCCTTGCCAGCCGGGACACCCGGCTGCTGAAGGCGCAGCTGGATGCCCTCCACGCCCTGCCGAAGAATTGCTGGTTCGTGAACTATCTGCGCTGCCACGATGACATCGGCTGGGGTCTGGACGAGGCGGTGGAAAACCGTCTTGGCATTGACCCGCAGAAGCACAAGGAGTATCTTTACCACTTCTATGAGGGCAATTTCCCCGGCAGCTGGGCAAAGGGCGAGCTGTACAACTACGACCCCGCTACTGGCGATGCCCGGAGCTGCGGCACCACCGCCAGCCTGTGCGGTATCGAACAGGCACTGGAAAAGGGCGATAAAACCGCACTGGACTACGCCGTGAAGCGTGACCTGCTGCTGCACACTGCTATGGCGTTTTTGCAGGGCTTCCCCATGCTGAACTGCGGCGATGAGATCGCACAACTCAACGGCTGGGACTACAAAAACGACCCTGACCGTGTGGAGGACAGCCGCAATCTGCACCGCAGCAAATTCAACTGGGAGGACGCAAAGCAGCGCACCCGGAAGGGTACGCTGCAAAACGCCTTGTGGCAGGGCATGGAGCAGCTGCGCCAAATGCGGGCAGACCCCTGCTTTGCCCCGGATGCGTGGGTAACCACATGGGACAGCCACAACCCCGGCGTGCTGGCACTGGTACGCAAGCGCGGTGAGGAAACGCTGGTGGGACTGTTCAACTTTACCGAGTACCCGGCAGGGGCAAGTCTGGACGCTCTGGGCGGCGAGTATCACACCCCGGAGGGCACTTCCGTCTGGCTGGCGGATGTGGAGCTGGAGCCCTATCAGGCGCTGTTGGTAAAAAACAAATAAGCAAAACGAGTCATCTGGCTCTCTCTTTTTGCCAAAGTTTTCATTGTTTTTTCTTGCATGCTGCTGAAAGTGGCGTGCTCTCGAAACTTTTTGTTGACACGGCTCGATTTTTGTGGTAATCTATCCCAACAATTTAATATAACATATTTACTTAGAGTTCCAGCTCGGCTCCCGAAGGAGCCGGAGCAAGTTTTTGACTTTCTATCGCTACATAACGAACCCGAACCAAGGCCATCCCGGAAGGGGTGGTCAGGTTCAGGTTGTTGTGTGGCGATTTTTTATCGCCAAATCAATACCGCACCTTGACAACCGCATGACCGTCTGCATGGGATACCCGGCGATGACCCCCAAGAGGGAGAGCCGGAAAACGCCGCTGGAAGGGGGCAGGAAATCCATGCAGGGAGAACGGCGCACCCAATATCAACTGGTCAAAATGGCCAGTTGATGTGGTGAATGACGCAAAGCGTCATTTCCCAGAAGGGTCTTCTGCGTTATGGCTCACCTCATGTAGACATTTTGTCCACACGAGGTGAATTGCCGCAGCCTAAATCAATGTGGACAAATTGTCCACATTGATTCTACCCGTGTTACGGCTGACCTCAACTTGACATTTTGTCAAGCCACGGTGAAATCTGGTGAATACTGCTTTTCAGTACTTACCAAATTGCTGTAACGTGGTCACTCTGTGCTAGGTTACGAGAACCGTAACTCACCACTCAACCATAACAGAGAAAGTTTAGTTGGTGGTCATTTTGACCATCAACCAAATAATCGCAACGCTTTATTGCGTGAAAGTGGCGGTTATCATTTTGATAATCACCACGCATCCGTAACATTTTGGCTGAATAATGCTTTTCATTATCCACCATCCACCCATAACTGCCAAAGGAGGATGCCTATGACAACAGAACAATGGGAACGCGAAAATCAGGACACTCTGATGGAATATTTCATTGATGGCGACCCCAGTGTGCGCAGAATCCAATGTGAATACTGCCGCAAGGTCATCTACACCCAGACGCGCAACCGCAAATATTGCAGTTTTCAGACCTGCGGCCACAAGATGCTGAATCTGCGTAAAAGCCTTAAAAAGCGTGCCGAACGTGGAACGTATACCTGCGCTTGCTGCGGGGAGCAGTTCTTACCGATTCGGGCAGATGCCAGATATTGCAGCAATGCCTGTCGGCAGAAAGACTACCGCCATCGTAAAACAGCCGCACACACTTCTCTTTGAGGAACTTGACAAAGTTTTTCAAGCTCCTTATCCACGCTCGCTTTTATCTCGTAAAGTGGCACTTCCCATTTTGGGAAGTGCCACTTTACCGTAACACCTAATCGCTCACTCCCAAATCCCCAAAATGGGAATTTGGGCGATTATCTGAAATCAGGTTACGCTTTCCGTAACTTGATTTGTAGCCCCCTGCCGAATCAGGTCCCCAAGATGATAACTTTATTGCATCCGTGGCAGAGCCACCGGAGTTATCATTTTGAAAACTTTGGTTTTACCTGTAACACGTCACTCCCACTCGTAAAAATCAGTGGGTCAAAATGGCCCACTGAAAAAGCCGGACGAGCTGCGGGCAGGGATTCGCAAATCTTTGACCGCCAGCTTGCCAAAATCAACGGGCCAAAATGGCCCGTTGAAGGGAGTCAAGGGGGAACGCCTTGCCCAGTGATATGATGCTGTGCGTCATATCCTACTGGGTATTATCTGGCGCAAAACGGCGGCAGATCCAGCAGCTCCGCTGCTGCGTTCTCCCCCACCAAGCTGTTGAAACGGAGGGATGTCTATCTGAAATTAACACGACACAACGGACGAGCCGGAGCACAAGGCACCTACAACCCAAAGCACAATGACCGCAGTTTCAACCTTGCCAACAGTGAGCACATCGACCCGGAACGAGCAAAGGGCAACATCTACTGGGACTGCTTTCACAGTTTCCGTTCGGCTCTCGACCCACAAGACCCGGATGATCTGGCGGCGACCTTCTCGGATGTAGAACGGCAATTTTACGAGAGCCGCTATTCCAATTTTGTGGAAAGTCAGAACGAGCGCAATGCCAAGATTCGGCACACGGAGCGTAATCGCTCCATTCCTGACCTGCTGTCCAGCCGCAAGACCTGCCCGGAAGAAACCATCTACCAGCTGGGAACGCTGGATGAACACGCTTCGGCAAAGGACTTGCTGAACATCGTCACCGAGTTCATTGAGGAGTTTAAGGCTAAATTCGGCGAACACGTTCATGTGCTGGACTGGGCGTTGCATCTGGATGAAAGCACACCGCATATCCATGAGCGTCATGTGTTCGACTGCAAAAACAAGTACGGCGAGATCGCTCCTCAGCAGGAAAAGGCACTGGAAGCGTTGGGCTTCAACTTGCCCGACCCGGACAAGCCCCTCAGCCGCCGCAACAACCGCAAAATCACCTTTGATGCCGCCTGTCGAAAGATGCTGTTCGAGATTGCCAAGCTGCACGGGCTGGAATTGGAGGAAGAAGCAGAATACGGCAACCGCAAATATCTGGAAAAACAGGACTTCATCCTTGCCAAGCAGAAGGAGCAGCTTACCGCCCAGCAGAACAGGCTGGACGAATTGACCCTCAAGGTCAACGACATGGAAACTCTGATCGATGAAGTTTCGGCTGCGGCCTACGACAAGGCGGTGGAGGTCGTGACCGATGTGGTGCGCACCGAGACCCGGAAGGAAGATATGCGGATGATCGAGGACACGAAAAAGTGGGTGCTGTCCCCGGAACGTAAGGCTCCGCAGACCACGAGAGAATACGCCGCCCACCGTTTGGACACCGTGCTGGACAAGTTCCTCAAGACCATGCAGACCACCACCGCACGTCTGCAGGAGAAGCTCCTGAAGCCGGAAGTCCGTCAGAAAGGCAAGGAGCAGGTTAAGGAGAAAGCACGAGATTCGGTGCTGCAACTGCTGAACCGCTTGCAGGCGGAACAGACCCAACGGAAGCCGTCCGCACCGCCTGCCGCCGAAAAGTCAGAAAATCGGTTTCAATAATAGCACGAGGTGATGTTTATTGAGCAAAGAAGTCAACGAAGAACGTGCTCCCCGAACCGTTACCGATGTGAAAGAAATGCTGACCAAGCACTCCAATGGCGAAATTCAGCGGACGATCCAAAACTGCATCACGATTCTGCAGAACGACCATGTGCTTGCCGATGCCATCCGGCTGAACCTGTTGAGCGAGCGCATCGACATCGTAAAGCCTGTGGGCTGGCCCCGCTCCGGCAAGACGCTGAGCGACACCGACATGAAGTATATTCTGCGCCGGATGGAGAAATACGGCATTTCCAGCGAGAAGAAAATTGAATCGGCTATCCGCATCGTTGCCAACGAGAACCGATATCATCCCATCCGGGATTACCTGAACAGCCTAAGATGGGATGGAACAGAACGGATAGCCCACGTCCTGCACCATTTTCTCGGTGCTGCGGAGGACGAGTACACTTGCGAAGCCATGAAGATCTTCCTGCTGGGAGCCATTAAGCGCGTGTTCCAGCCGGGATGCAAATTTGAAACCATGCTCTGTCTGGTGGGCGGACAAGGCACAGGAAAGTCCAGCTTTTTTTGGCTGTTGGCTGTCAAGGACGAGTGGTTCTCGGATGACCTGCGGCGGCTGGACGATGACAACGTGTACCGAAAGCTGCAAGGCCACTGGATCATCGAAATGTCGGAGATGATCGCCACCGCCAATGCCAAGAGCATCGAGGAGATCAAGAGCTTTCTCAGCAAACAGAAGGAGACCTATAAAGTCCCCTACGAGACCCATCCTGCCGACCGTCTGCGCCAGTGCGTCTTTGCTGGCACGACCAACCGGCAGGATTTTTTGCCCCGTGACCGCACAGGCAACCGCCGCTTCATCCCTGTTCCGGTGGATGCGGAACGAGCAGAAGTCCACATTCTAGACGATGAAGCCGAATCCCGTGCCTATATCGACCAGCTTTGGGCAGAAGCCATGACCATCTACAACAGCGGCAACTACAAGCTGGCGTTCAGCCCCGCTATGCAGGAAACGCTGCAAGCTCACCAACAGGACTTCATGCAGGAGGATGCGCAGGCTGGCATGATCTACGCCTTTCTGGAGGACTACACGGGTGACCGGGTGTGTTCCAAGCAGCTTTACGCGGAAGCACTGGGCAACACCAATATCCCGGCAGAGTGGGAGACCCGTGCTATCTGCGAGATCATGAACACCGGAATTTCGCGCGGCGATATCCAAGGCTGGCAGGCGCACAAGACCGCCAAGCGTTACCCGAAGTACGGTGTTCAGAAAGGCTGGGAGCGCGTAACCAGCCCCGAAACCGGGGCTGAAAATTTCTCCGAAATGACGGATGCGGAAGCCCAGCAACTGGGATTTCCCTTCTGATGGACAGCGGTTACACGTCTGGTTACAGATTCGGTTACGCCACAGTTACAGCCCAAAAGCCGCATGACTGCTGCGTTTTCCTCTTTCTGTAACCATGTAACCTTAAAAGAATAAGAAAAAGTATAAAGTGCATCGGACAGCCTGTGTGCAGAAAAAGAGAGTTTTCCTACCCGGTTACAGGCGTTCGGTTACAAGGAATTGGAGGTCTGCCTATGAATATGAATCGGCCTGACATGACCGAAACTGTGAAATCCGAAAATTATACGAATAAGTTCTTGCAAAAGGACTCGAACCCGGTTACAATGAAAGCGTCTAAATCCCCTGCCATTGAATCTTCTGACCAGACCAAAGCAGCCAAGCACGAACCTCTTGTTTACCGGGTGGAGGAAATCGCCCAGCTTTTGGCGATTTCTCCTCGCACTGCGTACAACCTGTGCAACACCACGAAGGATTTTCGGGTGCTGCGCATCGGCACCAGTATCCGGGTAAACAAGCAGAGCTTCGACAACTGGTTTGCGGCGGTCTGAGGGAGGTAATCTATGGCATC